>NZ_CP108356.1:2352500-2662000 GCF_036237315.1 Streptomyces sp. NBC_01351
CTCGCTGTGTTGTTGCCTGCAAGCACTCCAAAAGGAAGCCTTACAGGTCTTTTTCAAAGGAACCTCATCCACCAAAGTGGACGGGGTATCAACTTCTGGCGTTGATTTTTGGCACGCTGTTGAGTTCTCAAGGAACGGACGCTTCCTTTGTACTCACCCTCTCGGGCTTTCCTCCGGGCTTTCGTTCTGCGTTTCCGACTCTATCAGAGTTGGTCTCGCTTGCTTTCCAGGTTCTTCGCTTTCGCGTTTTCCCTTTCCGGCGGTTCCGACTCTATCAGATTCTCTTTCCTGTCGTTTCCGACCGGATTGGAATTCCGATGGCCTTCGGGGGGCCTTTCCCTTTCGGGAGATCCAGACTTTATCAGGTCTCCCTGGGTCCGGATTCCCACCCTCCCGCATGACTCGGCCGGGCACACATGTGTACCCGGTTGCCGTGCTGGGGTGGAGACGTAAACGTACTGGAGCGGGGCCCCCGGATGCAAATCCGGTTGCCCCGCTCCGGTGAGGTCGCTACGGCGAGGGTCAGACCTCGACGACGACCGGGAGGATCATCGGGCGGCGGCGGTAGCTGTCCGAGACCCACTTGCCCATCGTGCGGCGGATGAGCTGCTGGATCTGGTGCGGCTCGGCCACGCCGTCGGAGGCGGCGCGGGCGATGGCTTCCTCGATCTTCGCGATGACCGGGCCGAAGGCGCCGTCATCGATGCCGGAGCCCCTGGCCTGGATGTTCGGGCCGCTCACGACCTTGCCCGTGGTGCTGTCCACCACGACGTAGACCGAGATGATGCCCTCGTCACCGAGGATCTTGCGGTCCTTGAGGTGGACCTCCGTGACGTCGCCGACCGAGAGGCCGTCCACGTACACGTAGCCGGCCTGGACCTTGCCGGAGATCCGGGCCTTGCCGTCGATCAGGTCGACGACCACGCCGTCCTCGGCGATGACGATGCGGTCCTTCGGGACGCCCGTCATGGCTCCGAGCTCGGCGTTGGCGCGCAGGTGGCGCCATTCGCCGTGGACCGGCATGAGGTTCCGCGGCTTGCAGATGTTGTAGAAGTACAGCAGCTCGCCGGCGGAGGCGTGGCCCGAGACGTGGACCTTGGCGTTGCCCTTGTGGACGACGTTGGCGCCCCAGCGGGTCAGGCCGTTGATCACGCGGTAGACCGCGTTCTCGTTGCCCGGGATCAGGGACGACGCGAGGATGACCGTGTCGCCCGGGACGATCCGGATCTGGTGGTCGCGGTTGGCCATGCGGGACAGGGCCGCCATCGGCTCGCCCTGGGAACCCGTGCAGACCAGGACGACCTCGTGGGCCGGCAGGTCGTCGAGGGTCTTGACGTCCACGACGAGGCCCGCCGGGACCTTCAGGTAGCCCAGGTCGCGCGCGATGCCCATGTTGCGGACCATCGAGCGGCCGACGAAGGCGACCCGGCGGCCGTACTCGTGGGCGGCGTCGAGGATCTGCTGGATGCGGTGCACGTGGCTGGCGAAGCTGGCCACGATGATCCGGTTGTGGGCGTTCGCGAAGACCGTGCGCAGGACGTTGGAGATCTCGCGCTCGGGCGGTACGAAGCCCGGGACCTCCGCGTTCGTCGAGTCGGAGAGGAGGAGGTCGATGCCCTCCTCGCTCAGACGCGCGAAGGCGTGCAGGTCGGTGAGGCGCTTGTCCAGCGGGAGCTGGTCCATCTTGAAGTCGCCGGTGCAGACGACCATGCCCGCGCCGGTGCGGATCGCGACGGCCAAGGCGTCCGGGATGGAGTGGTTGACCGCGATGAACTCACAGTCGAAGGGGCCGAGGTTCTCGCGCTCGCCTTCCTTCACCTCGAGGGTGTAGGGGCGGATGCGGTGCTCCTGGAGCTTCGCCTCGATGAGGGCCAGCGTCAGCTTGGAGCCGATCAGCGGGATGTCCGGCTTCTCCCGGAGGAGGTAGGGGACGGCGCCGATGTGGTCCTCGTGACCGTGCGTGAGGACGATGCCGTCGATGTCGTCAAGGCGATCCCGGATGGACGTGAAGTCCGGAAGGATCAGGTCGATGCCCGGCTGCTCCTCTTCGGGGAAGAGGACGCCGCAGTCGACGATCAGGAGGCGACCGTCGAACTCGAAGACGGTCATGTTGCGGCCGATCTCACCGAGGCCACCCAGGGGGGTGACCCGGAGGCCGCCCTTCGGGAGCTTCGGCGGCGGGCCCAGTTCAGGGTGCGGATGGCTCAAAAGTTTCTCCTTCACCACGCACGCCACGTACCTCGGAAGGCACGTGGCGCGCATGTCATTCGTGCACTTGCTGTTGTCTGTTTCGGTCTTGCCTATTCAGTTGTGAAGTCTGTTGTCAGAGCTGTACCCCGCCCGCAGCAAGATCGATCTTGAGCTGGGCCGTCTCTTCGGCGGTCAGCTCGATCAGCGGGAGCCGCAGCGGGCCTGCGGGCAGGCCCTGCAGATTCAGGGCGGCCTTGGTGGTCATCACGCCCTGGGTGCGGAACATACCGGTGAACACGGGGAGCAGCTTCTGGTGGATCTCGGCGGCCTTCTGCACGTCCCCGGCCAGGTGTGCGTCGAGCATGGCGCGCAGGTCGGGGGTGACCACGTGGCCGACCACGGAGACGAAGCCGACCGCGCCCACGGACAGGAGGGGCAGGTTCAGCATGTCGTCGCCGGAGTACCAGGCCAGGCCGCTCTGCGCGATGGCCCGGCTTGCACGGCCGAGATCGCCCTTCGCGTCCTTGTTGGCAACGATACGGGGGTGCTCGGCCAGCCGGACGAGGGTTTCCGTCTCGATCGGGACACCGCTGCGGCCGGGGATGTCGTAGAGCATGACCGGCAGTGCGGTGGCGTCGGCGATCGCCGTGAAGTGCCGGAAGAGGCCCTCCTGCGGCGGCTTGCTGTAGTACGGGGTGACGGCGAGCAGGCCGTGGGCGCCGGTGCGCTCGGCCTGGCGGGCCAGCTCGACGGTGTGACGGGTGTCGTTGGTGCCGATGCCGGCGACCACGTGGGCGCGGTCTCCGACGGCTTCGAGGACGGCTCGTACGAGGTCGTTTTTCTCCGCGTCGGTGGTGGTCGGCGACTCACCGGTGGTGCCGTTGATGATCAGGCCGTCGTTGCCTGCGTCCACCAAGTGGACGGCGAGCTGCTGCGCGCCGTCGAGGTCGAGGGTGCCATCCGCCGTGAACGGCGTGATCATGGCGGTGAGGACCCGCCCGAAGGGGGTCTGCGGAGTCGAGATCGGAGCCATGGGTAACACGCTACTCGCTGCCATGGGCGCGGTGTCCCCTCGGGGGACGTCAACAGGGTGTTGGACGCCGGCACTGCCTGCTCGGGGGTTCAAGCAGTGCCGGGTCCGTTTGATCAGCCTAGATGAACTTTGCGAAACGTCGCAATACGGACACTTCGGACTTGGCTCAGCACATCTGTACGCGGCGGGCCCGGCGGACCTTACGGGGCAACCCGGCCGTTGCCGTTGAAGGCCGCGTACGTGAGCGGCATGAGCTTCGCCCAGTGCTGCTCCATCTTCTCGCCGACCATCTCGATCTCCCGCTGCGGGAAGGACGGCACCGCCGCGAGCTCGTGCTGCGTGCGCAGGCCGAGGAAGTGCATGAGCGAGCGCGCGTTGCAGGTGGCGTACATCGAGGAGAAGAGACCGACCGGCAGGACCGAACGGGCAACCTCGCGCGCCACGCCTGCCGCGAGCATCTCCTGGTAGGCCTCGTAGGCCTGCCGGTAGGAGTCCTCCATGACCCGGCCGGTCAGCTCCTGCTGCGCCGCGGTTCCCTCGACGAAGACGTACTTGCCGGGGCGGCCCTCCTGGACGAGCTTGCGCTCGGCGTCCGGGACGTAGAAGACGGGCTCCAGCTCCCTGTAGCGGCCGGATTCCTCGTTGTAGGACCAGCCCACGCGGTGGCGCATGAACTCGCGGAAGACGAAGATCGGGGCACTGATGAAGAAGGTCATCGAGTTGTGCTCGAAGGGGCTGCCGTGGCGGTCGCGCATCAGGTAGTTGATGAGGCCCTTGGAGCGCTCCGGGTCCTTCTGCAGCTCTTCGAGGGACTGTTCGCCGGCCGTGGAGACTCGGGCGGCCCACAGTACGTCGGAGTCGGCGGCGGAGTGCTTCACCAGCTCCACCGTCACATCGCTGCGGAAGCTGGGTTTCAGATCTGAAGCGGCGGTCTCGCTCACCGGGGTCCTTCCAAACGTGCGTTCCTGGGGCGCGCCCACTCTACGTCGCCCCTCGTGGGTCGCCGCGCAAGCGCAGGTACGGCACGGGCACGCGAGCAGCTGACGTGCCGACACGAAATTTGGTTAATGTCCTGAAATCCGGCACCGATTGACCGGTTCGTACGTCCTACCCAGGAGAACGCACCACACGCACGCCATCCACCCGAGGGGGCTCACCCTGATGTTCCGCCGGCGCGAACCCGTCCCGTTCGCCTTCGTCGCCGAGGCCGACCGTTTCCGCAGCAACGTCACTCCGCCGCCGCGCGAGAGTCTGAGCAAGAGCCAGCTGGCCGCCCGTAGTCTGGTCGGTCTGACCGTGGTGGCCGGGCTCGTCGGCTCGCTGCTCTTCGGCATGCCGGCACTGCAACCGAGCAAGGCCCCGGAGAAGTCGCAGCAGTCGGAGGCGTCCGAGGGGCGGTAGCCTCACGGGCACAGCCCAACCGAACGTGCATGTGAGTGAGGTCCAGCCGTGCCCCTGCCCTTCCTGACGGCCGACGGCGTGTCCGATGCGGACGACGACGCCGACGCGGTACTGGCCCATGTCGACCACGACCGCTGGCGCCGCCCCTACCGGCCGGGTCCCTGGCGGGTGGCGATCGCCGCGGTGCTGCTCCTGCTGTCCGCCTTCATGCTGCTGTCCACGATGATCGTGGCCTTCGTCGGCGCGTGGGCCGGGGCGGCGGTCTGTCTGGGCGCCGCCCTCGCGGTGGTCGGGTCGGCGCTGCGGATGCTGCAGATGGGCATCTGGGTGAGCCGTGCGGGGCTGCGCCGCGTGGGGTTCCTCGGGACGCGCTCGTTCGCGTGGACCGAGATCGCCGAGTTCCGTACCGTCCAGCAGCCGGTCCGCTGGCTCGGGCTGCCGAGGACCGTACAGGGGCAGGCGCTGACGGCGGCCACGCGCGGGGGCGCACAGCTGCCCGTGCTGCTGACCGATCACAGCGCCGATTTCCTGTCGCGGGCCGAGGCCTTCGACCGGGCGGCCGACACCATCGAGGCCTGGGCCGAGGAGTACCGGCCCGTGGCCGCCTGAGGTCGTACCCCGGGAGCCCGTACAGGTCAGGCCTGTACGGGCTTCTCGTCGTGCAGGGCGATGGCGCGCTGCATGGCCGTGCGGGCCCGCGGGGTGTCGCGGGCGTCGCGGTAGGCGACGGCGAGCCGGAACCAGTTGCGCCAGTCCCCCGGCGCGTCCTCGGTCTCGGCCCTTCGGCGCGCGAAGACCTCGTCGGCGGAGTCCCGCAGGATCCGGCCGTACCGGTCCCGTTCCAGCTCGTCGACGGGCAGGCCGCCCTCGGCCTCCAGCTCGGTCGCGAGCTGATTGGCCTTGGTGACGAAGCGGGTGTTCTGCCAGAGGAACCAGACGCCGATGACCGGCAGGATCAGCACGGCCACCCCGAAGGTGACGGTGAGCCAGGTGCCGTGCTGGATCAGCATCAGGCCCCGGCTGCCGGCCAGGACGAAGTAGACGACCAGGACTGCGGCCGTCAGGAAGTACGTGATCTTCGCGCGCATCGTGAAATCAGTCCGGTCAGCCCAGGTCGAGGAAGTGTTCCAGGCCGAAGGTGAGGCCCGGGGTCTGCGTCACGCGGCGTGCGCCGAGCAGGATGCCCGGCATGAAGCTGCTGTGGTGCAGGGAATCGTGACGGATGGTCAGGGTCTCGCCCTCGCCGCCGAGGAGCACCTCCTGGTGGGCCAGCAGGCCCCGCAGGCGGATCGCGTGCACCGGGACGCCGTCGACGTCCGCGCCGCGCGCGCCGTCGAGGGCGGTGGCGGTGGCGTCGGGCTGCGCGCCGAGGCCGGCCTCGGCGCGGGCGGCCGCGATGAGCTGCGCCGTACGGGTCGCTGTGCCGGAGGGGGCGTCGACCTTGTTCGGGTGGTGCAGCTCGACGACCTCGACGGACTCGAAGTAGCGGGCGGCCTGGGCCGCGAACTTCATGGTGAGGACGGCGCCGATGGAGAAGTTCGGGGCGATGAGCACCCCGGTCGCCGGGGAGCCGGCGAGCCAGGTGTTCAGCTGTGCGAGGCGGTCCTCGGTCCAGCCGGTGGTGCCGACCACTCCGTGGATGCCGTGCCGGATGAGGAAGTCCAGGTTCTCCATCACCGAGGCGGGGGTGGTCAGCTCGACGGCGACCTGGGCGCCGGCCTCGGTCAGCGTCTCCAGCTTGTCGCCGCGGCCGAGGGCGGCCACCAGCTCCATGTCCTCGGCGGCCTCGACCGCCCTGACCGCTTCGGAGCCGATGCGGCCCTGGGCACCGAGGACCGCCACGCGCAGCTTGCTCATCTTCACGTCCTTAAATGATCACGGACTCGCGTCCGTACGGAATTAGGCGACCGCTTCGTCGAGGCGGGCCGCCTGCTTCTCCTTCAGCGGGCCGATCACCGCGAGTGAGGGCCGCTGGGCCAGTACATCCTGCGCGACCGAGCGGACGTCGTCCGGGGTCACGGCTGCGATGCGGGCCAGCATGTCGTCGACCGACATCTGGTCGCCCCAGCACAGCTCGCTCTTGCCGATCCGGTTCATGATCGCGCCGGTGTCCTCGAGGCCGAGGACGGTGGAGCCGGAGAGCTGGCCGATGGCCCGCTTGATCTCGTCGTCGGCGAGGCCGTCGGAGGCCACCTTGTCGAGCTCGTCGCGGCAGATCCGGAGCACGTCGTGGACCTGGTTGGGACGGCAGCCGGCGTACACGCCGAAGAGGCCGGTGTCGGCGAAGCCCGAGGTGTACGAGTACACGCTGTAGGCCAGGCCGCGCTTCTCCCGTACCTCCTGGAAGAGGCGGGAGGACATGCCGCCGCCCAGGGCGGTGTTCAGCACGCCCAGGGCCCAGCGGCGCTCGTCGGTGCGGGCCAGGCCCGGCATGCCGAGGACCACGTGGGCCTGCTCGGTCTTGCGGTTGACGAGGTCGACACGGCCGGCGGTGCGGATGCGCTTGGCGCCGGTGCGCGGGCCGATGGGCTCGGCGTCGGTGCGGGTCAGCGAGCCGGCCTTCTCGAAGGCGGCGCGGACCTGGCGTACGACCTTGTTGTGGTCGACGTTGCCGGCGGCGGCCACGACCAGGTGGGTCGGGTCGTAGTGCTTCTTGTAGAAGCGGCGGATCCGGTCGGCGGTGAGCGCGTTGATCGTGTCGACGGTGCCGAGGACGGGGCGGCCCAGCGGGGTGTCCCCGTACATGGTGTGCGCGAACAGGTCGTGGACCATGTCGCCCGGGTCGTCCTCGGTCATCGCGATCTCTTCGAGGATGACCCCGCGCTCGGCGTCGACGTCCTCCTCGCGGATCAGCGAGCCGGTGAGCATGTCGCAGACGATGTCGATGGCCAGCGGCAGGTCGGTGTCGAGCACCCGCGCGTAGTAGCAGGTGTACTCCTTCGCCGTGAAGGCGTTCATCTCTCCGCCGACCGCGTCGATCGCGGAGGAGATGTCGAGGGCGCTGCGCTTGTGCGTGCCCTTGAAGAGGAGGTGCTCCAGGTAGTGCGTGCTGCCGGCCAGCGACGGGGTCTCGTCGCGGGAGCCCACGTGGGCCCAGATGCCGAAGGTGGCTGAGCGGACCGAGGGCAGCGTCTCGGTGACGACGCGCAGGCCGCCGGGGAGGACCGTGCGCCGGACGGTGCCGATGCCGTTGCTGCCCTTGAGGAGGGTTTGGGTACGGGCGACGGCCCGCCCCTCCGAAGAGGGGCGGGCCGTCACACGGGAACTACGCGACATCACTTGTCGGAGTCGTCCTTGTCAGCGTCGTCGCCGGCGGTCTCGCCGTCGATCACGGGGACCAGGGAGAGCTTGCCGCGGGAGTCGATCTCGGCGATCTCGACCTGGACCTTGGTACCGACCGCGAGCACGTCCTCGACGTTCTCCACGCGCTTGCCACCGGCGAGCTTGCGGATCTGCGAGATGTGCAGCAGGCCGTCCTTGCCGGGCATGAGGGAGACGAAGGCACCGAAGGTGGTGGTCTTGACGACCGTACCCAGGTAGCGCTCGCCGACCTCCGGCATGGTCGGGTTGGCGATCGCGTTGATCGTGGCGCGGGCGGCCTCGGCGGCCGGGCCGTCGGAGGCACCGATGTAGATGGTGCCGTCGTCCTCGATCGTGATCTCGGCGCCGGTGTCCTCCTGGATCTGGTTGATCATCTTGCCCTTGGGGCCGATGACCTCACCGATCTTGTCCACCGGGATCTTGACGGTGATGATCCGGGGGGCGAACGGGGACATCGCGTCCGGCGTGTCGATCGCTTCCATCATCACGTCGAGGATGTGGAGGCGGGCGTCGCGGGCCTGCTTGAGGGCGGCGGCCAGAACCGAGGCCGGGATGCCGTCGAGCTTGGTGTCCAGCTGGAGCGCGGTGACGAACTCCTTGGTGCCGGCGACCTTGAAGTCCATGTCGCCGAAGGCGTCCTCCGCACCGAGGATGTCGGTGAGGGCGACGTAGTGCGTCTTGCCGTCGATCTCCTGGGAGATCAGGCCCATGGCGATACCGGCGACGGGGGCCTTGAGGGGCACACCGGCGTTCAGCAGCGACATGGTGGAGGCGCAGACGGAGCCCATGGACGTCGAGCCGTTGGAGCCGAGGGCCTCGGACACCTGACGGATCGCGTAGGGGAACTCCTCGCGGGTCGGGAGGACCGGCACGATCGCGCGCTCGGCGAGCGCGCCGTGGCCGATCTCGCGGCGCTTCGGCGAACCGACGCGGCCGGTCTCGCCGACGGAGTACGGCGGGAAGTTGTAGTTGTGCATGTAGCGCTTGCGGGTCACCGGGGAGAGGGTGTCCAGCTGCTGCTCCATGCGGAGCATGTTCAGGGTGGTGACGCCCAGGATCTGGGTCTCGCCACGCTCGAACAGCGCCGAGCCGTGCACGCGCGGGATGGCCTCGACCTCGGCGGCGAGGGTACGGATGTCCGTGATCCCGCGGCCGTCGATGCGGACCTTGTCCTTGATGACGCGCTCGCGCACCAGGGCCTTGGTCAGGCTGCGGTACGCGGCGGAGATCTCCTTCTCGCGGCCTTCGAAGGCCGGGAGGAGCTTCTCGGCGGCGATCTCCTTGACGCGGTCCAGCTCGGCCTCGCGGTCCTGCTTGCCCGCGATGGTCAGCGCCTGGGAGAGCTCGCCCTTGACGGCGGCCGAGAGGGCCTCGTACACGTCGTCCTGGTAGTCCAGGAAGACCGGGAACTCGCCCTCGGGCTTGGCGGCCTTGGCGGCCAGGTCGGCCTGGGCCTTGCAGAGGACCTTGATGAACGGCTTCGCGGCGTCGAGACCCGCGGCCACGACCTCCTCGGTCGGCGCCTCGGCGCCGCCCTTGACGAGGGCGATGGTCTTCTCGGTGGCCTCGGCCTCGACCATCATGATCGCGACGTCGCCGTCGTCCAGGACGCGGCCCGCGACGACCATGTCGAAGACGGCGTCCTCGAGCTCGGTGTGCGTCGGGAAGGCCACCCACTGGCCGCGGATCAGCGCGACGCGGACGCCGCCGATCGGGCCGGAGAAGGGCAGGCCGGCCAGCTGGGTGGACGCGGACGCGGCGTTGATCGCGATGACGTCGTACAGGTGGTCCGGGTTGAGCGCCATGATCGTGGCGACGACCTGGATCTCGTTGCGCAGGCCCTTCTTGAAGGACGGGCGCAGCGGGCGGTCGATCAGACGGCAGGTGAGGATCGCGTCCTCGGAGGGGCGGCCCTCACGACGGAAGAACGAGCCGGGGATCTTGCCGGCCGCGTACTGGCGCTCCTCGACGTCCACCGTCAGGGGGAAGAAGTCGAGCTGGTCCTTGGGCTTCTTCGACGCGGTGGTCGCGGAAAGCACCATCGTGTCGTCGTCCAGGTAGGCAACGGCGGAGCCGGCGGCCTGGCGGGCCAGACGGCCCGTCTCGAAGCGGATGGTGCGGGTGCCGAAGGAACCGTTGTCAATGACGGCCTCGGCGTAGTGGGTCTCGTTCTCCACTAGCGTTTTCTCCATTTTCGTCGTCTCCGTCCGCCGCCCGTGTGGCGGTGGACGGTGCGGAGAAGCGCTCCTGGCCTGGGGCCGGTCTTCGATCGAAGCATCCGGGTCGTTGCCCCCCGTGGGGGTGTTCCGGGTGCCACTACCGAGGACCGGCGGCGTAGGGAGGGCGCTCCTCCTCTTCAGTTGTGCGCGTCTTCCTCAGACGCGCACGGGCGTCCGTTCCAGACTACAAAGGGTCCGGTCCGGTCCGCACGTACAGCAAAGGGAGCGGCCCCCGGATGTGGGAACCGCTCCCTCCACAACGCTTTACTTGGCGCCGGCCGCACCGCGGCGGATGCCGAGGCGCTCGACCAGCGCACGGAAGCGCTGGATGTCCTTCTTGGCCAGGTACTGCAGCAGGCGGCGACGCTGGCCGACCAGGATCAGCAGACCACGACGGGAGTGGTGGTCGTGCTTGTGGGTCTTGAGGTGCTCGGTCAGGTCCGAGATGCGGCGGGACAGCATGGCGACCTGGACCTCGGGGGAGCCGGTGTCGCCCTCCTTGGCACCAAACTCTGCGATGAGCTGCTTCTTCGTTGCGGCGTCGAGCGGCACGCGTACTCCTCGTAATAGGTCTTCGTTGCCACCGAGTGCCCCAGGTCGAATTCTCTGGGGATCTTCCGTAACTCGGGAGGCGGGGTCCGCTGAGCGCAGCTTCCAGAAGTTTCCGGGAGCGCGTACACAAACGGCCGTCACACAGCGTACCAGGCTGCCGGGACGCGGCGTCTCAGCTGGTGAGAGAGCGGGCCCGGGAGTAGACGTCCAGCACGGCCAGGGCCAGGGGGACCAGGCTGAGCAGGACCGCCGCCTCGGTGAGGTCGAGCAGCCTTCCCCAGAAGGGTGACAGGCCCTTGCGGGGGATGACAAGCGCAATTCCCGCGAGGAGGGCCGCGCCGGCCGCGACCGCGGCGGTCAGCCAGATCGTACGGATGTCCATGCCGCTGTGGTCCTGCTTGACGACCATGGCTTCGAGCAGGGCGACCGGCGGGTGCAGGGCCAGGCCGAGGATCAGCAGGGCGACGGCGGCCAGGCCGGCGCCCAGGGCGCACACCACCTGCGAGGTGTAGCGGAAGAGCCGGGCGCGCAGCAGCATGGCGAGGCCGGTGGCGAGGGCCAGCAGGCGGCCCCAGGTGTTGTCGGAGAAACCGAGGACGGCGGCGGAGCCGACGGCGACCGCGGCGCAGCCGGCGACGAGGCCGAGCAGCATCTCGTGGCCGCGGCGGGCCTGGGCGGCGATCGCCTCGGCGTCGAGCGGGGCGCCCGGCTCGGCGCCGTCGCCGCCGGACTGGTCGCCGTACGGCTCGGTCTCGTAGCGGTCCGGGGTCTCGTAATCCTCGACGGCGCTCTGCGGTGCCGCGTAGCCGATGGGCAGCCGGGCGACGCGGGCGGAGAGGCTGGGCAGGAAGGCGACGAGGCCGATGGCGACGGGGGCGCAGGCGGCGGCGGTCTGGGTGGCGGAGGCCTCGGTGGCGATGGCCACGAAGGTGGCGAGGGTCCCGGTCGCGGCGACGAAGGTGGCCGCGACGAAGGGGGCGTCCCCGCTGGGGGTGAGCGCGACCAGGGCGACGGAGGCGACCAGGACGCAGACGCAGCCGAGGAGGAACTGGAGGCGCCCGGGGCCCTGGCCGGCGGCCGGGGCGACGATTCCGGAGCCGGCGATCAGCAGGTGCGGGAGGGCGCTGAGGCCGAGGGCGACGGCGGAGCCGCGGTCGCGGTAGACCCGGGCGCGGACCCCGGCCACGGCGGTGAGCAGGACGCCGACGGCGCCGGCGATGACGCCGGGCAGGCCGTTCATGTCGTGGCGGATCGGGTCGGCGTACCAGAGGACGAAGCCCAGCATGACGAGCAGCACCGCGGCGCCGGCCAGGCCCGCGCCGCGCAGCATGTCGTCGCTCCAGCGGTGCCGGTCGCGGACGACCGCGGAGGCGACGGCGTCGGAGACGTCGTCGAAGACCGCGGGCGGCAGGGACTCGGCGAAGGGGCGCAGGCTGAGCACCTCGCCGTCGAGGACCTGCTGGGCGGCGAGGGTCCGCGCGCCGTCGAGGACGGTGCCGGAGCGGCGCACGAGGTGGAAGCCGGTGGGAGCGCCCACGGGCTGGGTCTGACCGGTGAGGCGCAGCAACTCGGGATAGACGTCGGCGACGGCGATGTCCTCGGGGAGGGCGACGTCGATACGGCTGTCCGGGGCCACGACGGTGACCCTGCAGAAGCCCGTCGTTGCGGCCGTACTCACCTGCGTGACCCCCCTGGTTGACGCCTGCTCCGACGGGCGATTCGCGGATGCGCATGCCCGGACAGGACCTAGGCGCGCCACCCTACCGGGCATATGGCGGACTGTCGGCAAGTAGGATCACGGTCGCCGCGGAGGAGACCCCCTCCGCGCCCGGGACTTGGGGGCGCCGGTTACGACGTCCCGTCCGTTTTCGAGGGATTGATGCTCCGGTGAGCCAGATCGTCGTCAAACGCCCGCCGCGGTCCCTGCCGCCCGAAGTCCCTTCGGACGAGCTGAGACTGGAGGCTCCTCCGGAACTCCCGCGCGGTCAGCAAGAGGGCATGCTGATGCAGGTCCTGCCGATGCTCGGCATGGGCTCGTCCGTCGTGTTCTTCTTCATGATGCCGAACCCCATCATGAAGATCATGGGCACGCTGATGCTGGCGTCCACCGTGGGCATGATCATTGCCCAGTTGGTGCGCCACCGGCGCGGTACGCAGGGGCAAATGGCCGATGTCCGCCGGGACTACCTCAAGTACCTGGCACAGACCCGCCGTCAGGTGCGCCGGACCGCGCGGACGCAGCGCGACGCGCAGCTGTACCTGCACCCGGCTCCCGAGCAGTTGTGGTCCGTGGTGGCCGAGGGCTCGCGGCTCTGGGAGCGCCGGGTCGGCGACCCGGACTTCGGGCAGGCCCGCCTCGGGCTCGGCGCCCAGCGGCTGGCGACGCCCCTGGTGGCTCCCGACACGGCCCCGGTGGACGAGCTGGAGCCGTTGACGGCGGGCGCGATGCAGCGCTTCCTGAAGGTGCACTCCTCGCTGGACGGGCTGCCGGTGGCGGTGTCGATGCGGGCCTTCTACCACGTGACGGTGTCCGGGGAGCCGGAGTCGGCGCGCGGTACGGCGCGGGCGCTGGTCGCGCAGCTGGCGACGCTGCACTCCCCCGAGGACCTGATGGTGGCCGTGGTGGCCGCGCCGGGTGCGGTGCCGGCGTGGGACTGGACGAAGTGGCTGCCGCACACGCAGGTTCCGGGTCAGGTCGACGGGGCCGGTACGAAGCGGCTGTTCGGCGATGACCTCGCCGAGCTGGAAGGGCTGCTGGGGCCCCGGCTGGAGGGGCGGCCGCGGTTCAGCCGCGAGGTGTCCCCGGTGCTGGACCAGCCGCACCTGGTGGTGGTGCTGGACGGCGGGATGGTGCCTCCGGACTCGGTGTTCGCGGCGGCCGAGGGGCTGCAGGGCGTGACCATCGTCGAGGTGGTCGCGGGTGAGCTGGACGAGCTGCGCGGCGGTCTGTCGGTCGTGGTGCGGCCGGGGCGGCTGCGGCTGGAGTCGGGTGCGGGCGTGGCCTACGAGGGCCTCCCGGACACCCTGTCGCTGCCTGCGGCGGAGGCCCTGGCCCGGCAGCTGGCGCCGTTGCGCACCGGTGGCGGGGACGAGGACGAGCCGCTGCTCGCCAACCTGGACTTCACGGACCTGCTGAACCTGGGCGACGCGGCCTCCATCGACGTGGCGCGGACCTGGCGGCCGCGGTCGGCCGGTGAGCGGCTGCGCGTGCCGATCGGTGTCGGCGAGGACGGCGGTCCGGTGATGCTGGACCTCAAGGAGGCCGCGCAGGAGGGCATGGGCCCGCACGGCCTGTGCGTGGGCGCGACCGGTTCCGGCAAGTCGGAGCTGCTGCGCACGCTGGTGCTGGGTCTGGCCGTCACGCACACCTCGGAGACGCTGAACTTCGTACTCGCCGACTTCAAGGGCGGTGCGACCTTCACCGGCATGGGGCAGATGCCGCACGTCGCGGCCGTCATCACCAACCTGGCGGACGACCTGACGCTCGTGGACCGCATGGGCGACTCGATCCGCGGCGAGCTCCAGCGCCGGCAGGAGCTGCTGCGCTCCGCGGGCAACTACGCGAACATCCACGACTACGAGAAGGCCCGCGCGGCCGGCGCCCCGCTGGAGCCGCTGGCTTCGCTGGTGCTGGTCATCGACGAGTTCTCCGAGCTGCTGACGGCGAAGCCCGACTTCATCGACATGTTCATCCAGATCGGCCGCATCGGCCGTTCGCTGGGCGTGCACCTGCTGCTGGCCTCGCAGCGGCTGGAGGAGGGCAAGCTGCGCGGTCTGGACACGTACCTGTCGTACCGGATCGGTCTGCGGACCTTCTCGGCGGCGGAGTCGCGGACCGCGATCGGCGTGCCGGACGCCTACCACCTGCCGTCGGTGCCCGGTTCCGGCTACCTGAAGTTCGGTACGGACGAGATGACGCGCTTCAAGGCGGCGTACGTCTCGGGCACCTACCGCTCGGGCGGGCCGGACCTGTCGGTGGGCCTGTTCCCGGTGGAGCGGCGGCCCGCGCTGTTCACGGCGACCCCGGTGCCGGTGGTGTACGCGGCCCCGGACCCGGCGTACCTGGCGGCGCAGTCGGCGCGGGAGGACGACGCGCTCGCGGACACGGTGCTGGACGTGATCGTGGGCCGGCTGGAGGGGCAGGGGGTGCCGGCGCACCAGGTGTGGCTGCCGCCGCTCGACCAGGCGCCGCCGCTGGACCAGCTGCTGCCGGCGCTGGCGCCGAGCGCCGAGCGCGGGCTGCACGCGGAGGGGTACACGCGGCCCGGCGGGCTCGTCGTACCGCTCGGCCTCATCGACAAGCCGTTCGAGCAGCGGCGCGAGGTGCTGTACCGGGACTTCTCGGGTGCGGCGGGCCACATGATGGTGGTCGGCGGTCCGCAGTCGGGCAAGTCGACGCTGATGCGGACGCTGATCTCTTCGTTCGCGCTCACGCACACCCCGCGCGAGGTGCAGTTCTACGGGCTGGACTTCGGTGGTGGCAGTCTGTCGGCGGTCGCCGAGCTGCCGCACGTGGGCGGGATCGCCTCGCGGCTGGACCCGGAGCGGGTGCGGCGCACGGTCTCGGAGGTGGCGGGCATCCTCAACCGCCGCGAGGAGTTCTTCCGTTCGAACGGCATCGACTCGATCAGCACGTACCGGCGCAGGCGCGCGGCGGGCGACCTGCCGGGCGAGGCGTGGGGCGACGTGTTCCTCGTCATCGACGGCTGGGGCAACTTCCGGGGCGAGTACGAGGGCCTGGAGCAGGTCGTCAACGACATCGCGGCCCGCGGTCTGGGCTACGGAATCCACGTGGTGATCACCGCGGCGCGGTACATGGAGGTGCGGGCCGCGCTCAAGGACCAGATGCTCAGCCGGCTGGAGCTGCGGCTCGGTGACGTCATGGACTCCGAGTTCGACCGGAAGGTCGCGGCGAACGTCCCGGCGGGGATGCCGGGTCGCGGTCAGGTCGCGGAGAAGCTGCACTTCCTGGGGGCGCTGCCGCGGATCGACGGCTCGCACGAGGCGGGCGACCTGTCGGAGGCCACGGCGGCATTCGTGGACGCGGTGAAGCAGAACTGGGCGGGGGCCGCGGCTCCCGGCGTACGGCTGCTGCCGCGCCTGCTCCACGCCGACCAGCTGCCCAAGGGCGGGGAGCACCCCGGCCGCGGGATCGCGATCGGCATCGACGAGACCAACCTGGAGCCGGTGTTCGTCGACTTCGAGTCCGATCCCTTCCTGCTGGTCTTCGGCGAGAGCGAGTCGGGCAAGACGAACCTGCTGCGGCTCATCGCGAAGCAGATCGCGGAGCGCTACACGCCCGACCAGGCGCGCCTGGTCGTCGGCGACTACCGGCGGAGCCTGCTGGGGGCGCTGCCGGAGGAGCACCTGCTGGAGTACGCGCCGATGGCGAGCTCCCTGCAGATGCACATGGAGGCGCTGGGCGGGGTGTTCTCGCGCCGGCAGCCGCCGACCGACGTCACTCCGCAGCAGCTGCGGGACCGCAGCTGGTGGACGGGCCCGGACGTGTTCATCATCATCGACGACTTCGACCTGGTGGCCACGAGCCAGGGCAATCCGCTGGCCCCGCTGGTGGAGTTCCTGCCCTTCGCCCGGGACACGGGCGTGCGCTTCATCATCGCGCGCAACTCGGCGGGGGCATCGCGCTCGCTGTACGAGCCGTTCATGCAGCGGATCAAGGAGCTCGGCGCGCAGGGCATCGTCCTGTCCGGCGATCCGTCCGAGGGCGACCTGGTCGGCAACGTCCGGCCGCGTCCGATGCCCCCGGGCCGGGCCTACTACGCCTCGCGCAGGCGGGGTACGTCGCTGGTGCAGCTGGGGCGGATGCCGGGGATGTGAGGAAACCGGTCCCCTCGGGCGGCGCAGCGCCGATAATCGGCGGTGAAGACCGCGCCACCGAGGGGAAAGGCCGCACATGGGCACCCAGCAGGAGAAGGACGAGCTGTACGCGCTCGACATCAGCGGCGTGGAGTGGGAGGGCCCTCCCGGGACCAGCCCGGACGAGGAGCGGGTCGAGATCGCCCGGCTGCCCGAGGGTGCGGTGGCCATGCGGTCCTCGCTGGACCGGGAGACGGTGCTGCGGTACACGGCGGCCGAGTGGGAGGCCTTCGTACTCGGGGCCAGGGACGGCGAGTTCGACCTGGACCGCCATCAGCCCTGAGCGGCCCGGGCACGGCCCGGAAGGCGCGTGAGAGACGCGTGAGAGACGCCGAAGGGGCGCGCCCGCAGTGGGCGCGCCCCTTCTGGTGTACCTGGCTCAGAACGCCTCGGTGAACAGGCGCGAGGCCTTCACGTCGGTGGAGCGGTAGTCGTCCTTGCCGCGCTCGATGAGCTGGGCGACCTGCTCGAGCTGGTTCTTCATGTGGTCCGCCTGGCCCTTGTACTTGGCCTGCAGCTGGATGTACGCGGCGTGTGCCTCACCGTCCCAGGTGTCCGTGACGACCTTGAGCGCCTGGTCCATCGCGGCCAGGTCGTCGACGATCTTCTTGGAGACCGTGCGGATGCGGTTGGCCATCTGCTGGACGGATTCGTATGTGACCTTGGTGTGGCCGTCACTGGCAGCCATGTTCTTCTCCTTAGCGCTGAGCGTGCGTACCGAAAACGACGGGCGTCAGATGGAGTTGAGGCCCGAGTTGTTGCCACCTGCGTTGGACTGGACGGCACTGAAGGCCGCACGCACATCGTCGTCCTGGGCGTTGCTCAGGTTCTTGGTCTGGGCCACCGCGTTGTGCAGCACCCCGAGCAGACGACGGATCTGGTCGTGGTCCTCGTTGACCACCGTCTGGGCGTTGACGAACCCCTGGGCACCCACACCGGTCCACCCCGCACCCACGGTGGCGAGGATGTCGGCCAGTTCACGGGCCTGGGTGGTGACGGCATCGGCCGTTTCGGAGATCTTGTTCTTGGCCTGGACGATCGGATCGTCTGCAAGTCCGAAATTGTTGCTCATCCGAAGCTCCTCACTTCTCAATTCGCCGGCGGGATCGGCGGATTACGTGGCGGAGCGGACAGTTCCAGGGCGGTTTCAAGCCACACGCCCCAAAGATCCCCCTCCGCTCCACGAGAATCCCCCGATCACAGTCGTGAAGCCTGCCGTCACTCTAGCCAGTTCGGCGGCCTGGCCCAACACCAGTGGTCCGGTTCTGTTGATGAACCGTGACCGTTCACTGCAAACGGCGTCTGCGGCTGCGTGCCTCCCGCAGGACGGTCGCGGTCCCCGCGATGACGGCGATGAGGACGGCGCCGATTCCCAGAGCGTACGTGCCGAGGCGCTCGTCGCGCTCCTGCGCCGTCTCCGTCAGCGCCAGCTCCGCCGCCTCCGGGGCGGCGGCCGGCGGCGGGCCCGGGTCGGGGACCGGGGCCTTGGGGGCCTCGCGGTCCTGGGTGAGGGCGCGCACCGGGTCGACGATGCCCCAACCGACGTAGTCGTCACGGCCCTTGACGGAGCGCTCGGCGGTGTTCTGGATCTGCCAGACGATCTGCTGCACGCTCCAGTCCTCGTGCTCGGCGCGCAGCAGGGCGGCGACGCCGGCGACGTAGGGGGCGGAGAAGCTGGTCCCGTTGTCGATGCACTGGCCGAAGCCCGGGACGGTGGAGACCATGTCGACGCCCGGCGCCGCGATCCCGATGAAATCGCCGGGCTGGGAGAAGGCGGCCCGCTCGTTGTTGCGGTCCGACGCACCCACCGCGAGCACGCCGGGGAAGGCCGCCGGGTAGGTCTTGCGCTTCTCCCCGCTCACGCCGTCGTTGCCGGCGGAGGCCACGACCACGACCTTGGCGTCGATGGCCTTCTGGACCGACTTGCCGAGCTCGGAGTCCGGGAGCATCGGCACGTCGGTGTCCTGGGAGATGTTGATGACCTGGGCGCCCTTGGCCACCGCGTGGTCGATGGCCTGGCTCAGGGACAGGGCGTTGCCCTTGCCCTGCCCGTCGTTCTGCCGGATCGGGATGATCGTGGCCTCCGGGGCCAGCCCGACGAAGCCGGTGCCCTCCTTGGGACGGGCCGCGATCAGCCCGGCGACCTTGGTGCCGTGGCCGATGGTGTCGTTGGTGCCGTCGCCCTTGGGGTCGATGAAGTCCTTGCCGGCGCCCGGGTCGACGGCGTCGGCGAGCTGCGGGTTCGCCCGGTCGACTCCGGTGTCGATGACGGCCACCCGGATGCTGTTGCCCTTCTTGTCCTTGCCCTTGGTCTGGACCCAGAGCTCGTCGAGGAGCAGGCGCTGGAGGGCCCACGGGCGGTCCTCGATCTGCTTCTTCATGGGGAAGGTGCACTCGCCGGCGCCGTCGAGGTGGAAGGCGTACGGGGGCTGCTGCGCGGCGTTCGCGGGCGCGGCGCCGGCCGCGAGGAGGGCGAGGGCCGCGGTGAGCAGCGGTGCGCGGCGGGGGCCGCGGGGGCGGGGCGTGGGCGGCGCGAGCTGCGCGGAAGGCATGAGCGGCATGGGCGGTTTCCTCACGAACCCTGCGGCTGGCGGGCGGAGTTGGTGTCCAGGCGCGGGCCCTTGGAGAGGAACTCCGACCACGCGATGGGCACCAGGGCCGGGGTCACGCTTCCGTAGCCGAGCCTGATCTGGGCCTGGCTGGCCTCGGGGCGGGCGTCCGTGGCCCCCTTCCCCTGCTGGTCTGCGGCGCCGATCTTCGACTTCTCGGCGTCGCTGTCGCCGTTGGCCTGCACGGCGTACCTCAGGCCGGTGTCGGTGACGAGGAAGAGGGAGCCGCCGGCCGTCGTCTGCTTGCCCTGGACCTGTGTGTAGAGCAGTCCGGAGCCCGGGGTGACGTAGGAGCTGGTGCCGCTGGCCGTGATGTCGACGGGGAAGGCGGTGCCGGCCCAGGTGCTCAGGCTCTGGTTGCCCTGCGCGTCGACGGAGTGCAGGACGTTGCAGACGGTGTCGCGGCCGTTGGCGCCGCCGGAGCCCGCCGCCTGACCGGTGGTGGCCGGAGGCGACTGGTTGATCCGGTCGGACTTCTTCTGCGGCCACCTGGTCTCGGCGGCGAACGGGGTCGCGTCCGGGCTCAGGGCCTGCAGGTCGACCTCGCGGGGCTTGCCGTGCATGTTGAGACCGTCGGTGGCGGGGGCGGAGATCAGCAGCCAGGCGACGAAGTCGGAGACCGGCGCGACCTTCCCGGGGAGCACCACGTAGTGCTGGGCGCCGGAGCCGGTCTGCGCCTTGAGCACCATGCCGACCTTGTTGTCGGCGGTGACCAGGCCCTTGACGTCGGCGTCGGCCCCGGCCTTGGCGGGCAGTTGCGGGAAGGCCAGGTCGTCCCCGGAGTTGAGGGTGGTCAGCCACTGCTCGGTGACCTGCTGCGGGGCGGCGCCGGTGCCGACCAGGGCGTTGGTCATCGTCCCGGCGGCCGGGGTGCCCTCCGGGAACTTGTACTTCGTACCCGTCCAGTCGACGAGGTAGCGCTCCTTGCCCGCGCCGGCGCTCTGCACGTACAGCACCTGGGAGTCGGTGAGCCTGCGCTCGTCGTCCATCCGGCCGGCCTCGCGCTCGGCGAGGACGAAGGTCGCGGTCTGCACACCGCGGCCGTTGCCGCCCGGCTGCTGGCAGACGGCCCACCGCTTGGCCTTGCCGGCGTCGTCCTTGGAGGGGAGCCGGTCGGGGGCGTAGGGGATGCCGATGATGGGTCCGCGCGGCACCTTGCCCCCGTCGAGGACCTTGTCGGCGACGGTAACGACCTTGCCGGACTTGGCCGGTTCGAGGAGGAGCCGGGCCGAGGCCAGGTTCAGCACCGGGTGCAGCCTGCGCTGCTCCTTGCCGTCCACCTTCGTCGTCAGGACCACGTACCGGGTCGTCGACTCCTTGCCGACGACGACCTGGACACCGGGCTGGTCCCAGCCCTTGGGGGCCGTCGGCTTGAACATGCCCCACGCGCCGAATCCGGCGAGCACCAGTGCCCCCACGATCAGCCCCGGCAGGACCGCGCGCAGCGGGCGCGGTGCGCCCTCCTCGGTCCCCGTGGCGGAAGGCTGGAGGAACGCGGCCACCGTGCGCCGCTTCGCAAAGGTGTACGCGTTGAGTTCATCACGTCGTGATGCCATGACCGCCTGCTTCTCCCGCACGGCCCGGTCGGTGGATACGGTCCCCGGGCCTCGATTGTCGGACCGGGCACCTACTATGCCTCTTGACGGACCGTACACAGGGGCCGGGTAGGGTGAGGCTGCCGCTCAGCGCCTTCCAGACCGGGGCAATCAAGGCCTGTTGAGGTGGATTGGGGAGATTCCGGTGATCGTGCGGCAGGTGCCGCGCAGCGCCGGGATTCATGGGGCGCGGCCCCGGAAAGGGGAGCTGCGCGAGTGATGGCCACCGCGACCCGCCGACGGACCGGCACGGCCGCACCCGCACGCGGCGGGGTGACGCCGCATCCGAAGTCGAGCCCCGGCCGTTTCGGCCCGTTCCGACTGCAACAGCTCGTACTGCTCCAGGTCGCCGCGGCCGCCCTGTTGGTGGCGTGGGTGGTGGAGCCGGTGCTGCTGGTTCCCGCCGGTGTCCTGGCCCTGATCCTGGTGATGCTCGCGGTCGTACGCCGTCACCAGCGCTCCCTGCCGGAATGGCTCGGCGGCGCGCTCGCGCTGCGCGCACGGCGGCGCCGGGCCGCCGCGCTGACCGTGCCCGCGGGCACCGAGCCCGGGCTGGCCCCGCTCGTCGAGGCCGATCCGGCGCTGCGGACGCTCACCTTCAGCGACCGTGACCGGCGGCCCGTGGGGATGGTCGGCGACGGCACGTTCCTGACCGCGGTCGTCCAGGTCGACACCGACGCCACCGCGCTGCGGCCCGACCGGGCGGAGCGTCCGCTGCCGCTGGGACTCGTACGGGACATCCTCGAAGTGGACGGCATCCGGCTGGAGTCCGCGCAGCTGGTGCAGCACACCCAGCCGGCTCCGGCCCCGCACCTGCCGGCCCAGTCGATGGCCACGCGCAACTACGCGCCGCTGCAGGCCCGGACCGGGACGCCGGCGGTGCGGCTGACCTGGATCGCCCTCAAGCTCGACCCGGAGCTGTGCCCCGAAGCGGTCACCGCGCGCGGCGGCGGGCTGGAGGGCGCGCAGCGGTGCGTGGTGCGGGCGGCGGACCAGCTGGCGAGCCGGCTGACCGGGGCCGGGTTCAAGGCCACCGTGCTGACCGAGCAGGAGCTGACGGCGGCGCTCGCCACCTCCTCGTGCGCGAACCCGATGGCGATCACCCAGGCGGGCCGGTCGGCCAGCACGGGGCGGCGCACGGAAGAGACCCCGCGGACCTGGCGCTGTGACGACCGGCGGCACACGACGTACTGGATAGGCCGCTGGCCCCAGCTGGGCGGCTCGGGCGCGGCGCTGCCGCAGTTCGTGGCGCTGCTGACCTCGCTGCCGGCGCTCGCGACCAACTTCAGCCTCACGATGGCCTCGGCCGAGCGACAGGGCGTGACCCTGGCGGGACACGTACGGGTGACGGGGCGCAGTGACGAGGAACTGGTCGTGGCCCGCCGGGAGTTGGAGCGGACGGCGCGCGGCGTGAAGGCCGGCCTCGTCCGGCTCGACCGGGAACAGGTACCGGGGCTGCTGGCCTCGCTGCCGCTGGGAGGGGCGCGATGAGGGGCGGTTTCGGGCTGGTCGGCCCGCGCCGGGAGCGGCACGTGGTGTCCGCGGCGGATCTGGACGGGCTGGCGCTGCCCGTCGGGGACGACGGGGTCGTCATCGGCGTGGACGCCGGGGGGAACCCCGCGGTGCTCGGCATCAACCGGCCGACGCCGTACGAGGTGACGCTGATCGGCGGTCTGTGGACCGCGCAGGTGCTGGCGCTGCGCGCGGCGGCCACGGGTGCGCGGGTCACGGTGGAGACCGGGCGTGCGCACGTGTGGTCCGGGCTGGCCCAGGCGGCGGGTGGCGGGCAGCAGTGCGTGACCCTGCACGAGGTGGGCCGGATCCCGCCGCAGGGCGCCTCCGCGGGCAGCCCGGTGCTGGTGGTCCGCGACTGCGGGATGCGGCCGCCGCGCGGGCGCGTGGTGGCCGGGCCCTGGCAGTCGGTGCTGACCCTGCTGCCGTATCTGAGCCCGACGGCGCCGCGGCTGCTCCAGCAGTCCGCGCTGGTGGGTGTGCAGCGGGTGTCCCCAGACGAGGCTGAGCAGATCGGCCGGCTGATGAACCTGTCGCGGCAGGCGGTGGATTCGCTGCCGACGCTGGGTGACGGGGTGACGCTGTGGTGTACGCCACGGGACCGGCAGTTCGTCATGACCCAGGGGACGGAAGCGGAGACGGGCCTGCTGGGCGGGGCCCGGCGCATCGACTGACCATCGTGCGGCCGCCGTCCGGCCATCGCCCGTACATCGATCGGCCACCGGCCGGCCCTCGGTCGACCGGGGAGCGGCCCTCACCGCGTGCGTGACCGCGCGGGGGCCGGGCCGACGGGGGCGGACACGGGCGGCGGGCCGCGATTAGGCTGGGCGCGGGCGCGCGTCGAGGTGGGCGCCGGACCAGTGTTCGACAGACCAGGAGGACCAGTGAGCGGCGATCGGAACGAGAGGCGCGGCGGGACGTGGGACGTCCCGACGGACGATCAGTCCGACGCGGAGCCCGAACTGACGGGCGAGTTCACCATCGACTACACCCCGCCAGCCTGGTACACCCAGGGCGCGAGCCCGGCCGCGGTGCCGGGGCTGCCCGAGGGCAGCGGCTTCGAGCCCCACCGCCCGTCGGAGGTGACCTCTCCCCCGACGACGCGCATCGGCCCGCCGGCCCCGCGCCCGGCGCCCGACGCGGCGTCCGTGCCCCCGGTCCCGTCGGCCGGCACCCCCAGGCCCGACGCGCCCACCGCCCCGGCCGAGGCACTGCCGGCGTATCCGGCTCCGCCGCGGCCCCCGGCGCCCGTCGGCAGCCTGCCCGCGCCCGACGCCCCGACGGCCCCCGCCGAAGCCCTCCCGCCGTACCGGGCGCAGCCTTCGGCTCCCCTGGGCAGCACACCCGCGCCCGCCGAGGCCCCGCTGCACGCGGCCCCGGCCCCGGCCCTGCCGTCGCCGCCGGACGGGGGCGCACTCGCGCACGGCGCTTCCCCGTCGTACCCGGTTCCCGCCCCGGCCGTACCGTCGGCACCCGACGCCGGCCCCGCCCCGTTCGCGCCGACGAGCGAGGCCCTCCCGCCGTACCCGGCACCCGCCCCGACCCTGCCGCCCGCGCCGTTCGGCAGCACGCCCGACGCACCCACCGCGCCCACCGAAGCGCTCCCGCCGTACCCGGCACCGAGGGCGCTCGGCAGCGCGCCCGACGCACCCGCCGCTCCGGCCGAGGCGCTTTCGGCCTACCCCGCGGCACTGCCTCCGGTGCCGGACTCCGGCCCCGCCGCGCCGTTCGCCCCGACGAGCGAGGCGCTCCCGGCGTACCCGGCCATCACCCCGGCCCTGCCGCCCGCGCCTCTCGGCAGCACACCGGACGCACCCACGGCACCGACCGAAGCCCTCCCGCCGTACCCGGCGCCGGCAGCGATCGGCAACACGCCCGCGCCCGCCGAGGCACTTCCGAACTACCCCGTTCCCGCCACGGCGGCGGAGACCGACCCCGCGTCGGCGAGTGAACCGCTCCCGCCCTACCCGGCACCCGCCCCGGCCCTGCCGACCGCGCCCCTCGGCAGCACCCCCGACGCACCCACCGCACCCACCGAAGCCCTCCCGCCGTACCCGGCGCCGGCAGCGATCGGCAACACGCCCGCCCCCGCCGAGGCACCTCCGGGCTACCCGGTATCCGCCCCGGCGGTGGCGGAGGCCGACCCCGCGCCGTTCGCGCCTCCGAGCGAGGCGCTCCCGCCGTACCCGGCGCCCGTCGCCGAGGCACCGGCTCCCGCCGTCAGGCCGCAGGACACCCCCGCCGACGGGATTCCCGTCGGGGACGCGCCGCGGGCCGACGGCGAGACCCCGTTCGGGGGACCCGGGGGTGAACTGCCGCCGCTGCCGCCCTCCTTCGCGGCCGAGGGGGGCTACCCCTACGCACCGCCGCAGGCGCACGCCCAGCCGCAGCCTCAGCCGCCCCAGCAGGCCACGCAGGCCCCACAGGCCCCACAGGCCCAGCAGCCGCAGGCGACCCCGCAGTACGACCCCCGCTCCGGCGCCCAATGGTCAACGCCCACGCACCAGTTGCCGCCGCAGCCCCACGACCCGCGCTACTCCTCCGGCCAGACCGCCGGCGGGGCGCCGCTCGGCTACACCGCCGCCGTCGAGCTCTCCTCGGACCGCCTGCTGCGCAACAAGCAGAAGCCGAAGAGCAACAACGGCGGAGGCGGCAGCCGCTTCCGGTTCGGCGGCAAGGCGGCCGAAGCGGAGCGCCAGCGCAAGCTGGAGCTGATCCGCACTCCGGTCATGTCCTGCTACCGCATCGCCGTCATCAGCCTGAAGGGCGGCGTCGGCAAGACCACGACCACCACCGCCCTCGGCGCCACCCTCGCCACCGAGCGCCAGGACAAGATCCTGGCCATCGACGCGAACCCCGACGCCGGCACCCTCGGCCGCCGCGTCCGCCGCGAGACCGGTGCCACGATCCGGGACCTGGTCCAGGCGATCCCGTACCTGAACTCGTACATGGACATCCGCCGGTTCACCTCGCAGGCGCCCTCCGGTCTGGAGATCATCGCCAACGACGTGGACCCGGCCGTCTCGACGACCTTCAACGACGAGGACTACCGCCGCGTCATCGAGACCCTGGGCCGCCAGTACCCGATCATCCTCACCGACTCGGGCACCGGGCTCCTCTACTCCGCCATGCGCGGGGTGCTCGACCTGGCCGATCAGCTGATCATCATCTCGACCCCGTCCGTGGACGGCGCCAGCAGCGCCAGCACCACCCTCGACTGGCTCTCCGCGCACGGGTACGCCGACCTCGTCTCCCGTTCCCTGACCGTCATCTCCGGGGTCCGTGAGACGGCCAAGACGATCAAGATCGAAGACATCGTGCAGCACTTCGAGACCCGCTGCCGCGGTGTCGTCGTGGTGCCGTTCGACGAGCACCTCGCGGCCGGCGCCGAGGTCGATCTCGACATGATGCGGCCCAAGACGCGCGAGGCGTACTTCAACCTCTCCGCGCTCGTGGCCGAGGACTTCATCCGCGCCCAGCAGCAGACCGCCCACGGCCACTGGGGTGCTCAGCAGCCCCAGCCGCACCAACAGCCCTCGTACGGCCAGCCCCAGGGCCAGCCGCAGTACCAGCAGCCGCAGCAGCCGCAGGCCCCTCAGCAGCCCTACGGCCAGCCGTACCCGCAGCCCGGCCAGCCCTGGCAGCAGCCGCAGCAGCCCCCGGCCCCCGGCCAGCCCCCGCGCGACCCGCGCCTCGGCTGAGCGGCCGAAGGACCGAGCGACCGCACGAGTGAGGGCCCGTACCACCGGTACGGGCCCTCACTCGTCCGCTTCAACCCAGCGGCGGTGCCGACGTCAACGCTGCGCGTCGTACGCGTCCGTCAGCACCCGCGCCCGCTTCACGTCGTCCGCGATCGCCTCCAGCAGCCCGTCGAGCGACTCGAACTTGGCCATCCCCCGCACGTACGCGAGGAAGTCCACCGCCACGTGCAACCCGTACAGGTCCAGGCCGATCCGGTCGATCGCGTACGCCTCCACCGTCCGCTCGGTGGCGTCGAACTGCACGTTCGTCCCCACCGAGATCGCCGCCGGCATCCGCTCGCCGCCCGCAGTCAGCCAGCCCGCGTACACCCCGTCCGCCGGAATCGCGGTGTGCGGCGCGGTCTCGACGTTCGCCGTCGGGTAACCGAGCTCACGCCCGCGCTGCGCACCGCGCACCACGACGCCCTCGACCCGGTGCGGCCGGCCCAGGATCTCGGCGGCGCCCTCGATGTCTCCCTCGGCGACGAGCTTGCGAGCGAGCGTCGAGGAGAACGGCACGCCGCCGCCCGCCTCGCCCCGCTCGACGAGGTCGACGACGTCGACCTCGTAGTCGTACGTGGAGCCCAGCTCGCGCAGGAAGTCGACGTTTCCGGCGGCCCGGTGGCCGAAGCGGAAGTTCGGGCCCTCGATGACGGCCCGCGCGTGCAGCTTGTCGACGAGCACCTTCACGATGAAGTCGGCCGGCGACAGCTGCGAGAACTCCGCCGTGAACGGCAGGATCAGCAGCGCGTCCACGCCCAGCCCGGCCATCAGTTCGGCACGCCGGTCGTACGGGGCCAGGATCGGCGGGTGGCTGCCGGGGCGGACGACCTCGCTCGGGTGCGGGTCGAAGGTGACCACGACCGACGGGACGCCGAGCGCGCGCGCCTTCGCCACCGCCCGTCCGATGATCAGCTGATGACCCCGGTGCACACCGTCGTAGGAGCCGATGGTGACGACGCTGCGTCCCCAGTCCTGGGGGATGTCCTCCAAGCCACGCCAGCGCTGCACTGTGACCGCTCCTCGCCCGAACCCGTTTAGGCCTTGTATTTGAATGCCGATTACAGGTCTAAGACTGCCATGCCGGTGCCCGGTGACCCGCATCGGCGTCTCAGTCGAATCAGGACGGGGCAACTGCCGTGCCAGTTCGTCACGTCACATCCTGCGCGGCCCTGCCGAGGGTCTCCACCGTCCGGCGCGCGCTCGGCCCCAGCAGAGCCGCCGCCTCCGCTCCCGCCTGTGCCAACCAGCGGCCCACGACCGCCCCGAAGGCCGGGGCGGTCCGGGCCAGCTCCACCGTCCGGCGGTCGAACACCGCCGCCCCGCCGGGTGCCCGCAGCAGCTGCCGCCCGGTGCGGCGCAGCAACTCCCGCGTCCGGTCCTCGGGACGGGCCGCGGCCCCGGCCGCGAGGGAGCCGAGGAAGGCGTCGAGCACCCGCGGGTCGGCCTCCTCGCGCAGCAGTACGTCGACCAGCTCGCCACGCAGCGCGTACGAGGGCTCCCCGCCCGGAGCGGCCAGTACGGCGGCCAGCTCGGCCCTGACCCCGGTCGGGGCCGTCCGCAGCAGGTCCAGCACGAGCGGGCGTACGACGGGGCCGGCAACCGGGCCCTGCTCCAGGCGCAGCTGCACGAAGGCGGCGGCGTGCGGTGCGTCCTCGGGGCGCCGCGCCAGGTGCTCCCGTACGAGCTCGGCCGCGCGGCGCGCGAGCCCGGGCGTGGCCAGCGCGGCCAGCGCCCGCACCACCTCGCCGTCGGCCCGGGCCCGCAGGGCGTCGAACACCGCGTCCGGCTCGGGCAGCACGGGCAGGGCCGCGACCAGCGCGGAGGCGGGCAGCCGGGAGCCCCGCTCGGGGTCGCCGAAGCAGTCCAGGGCGTCCTGCAGGTAGCGGCCGCGCGTCTGCGGGTCGCGGAGCAGCGTGGCGAGGGCGCTGCCGTGCAGGGTGGCGTCGGCGGGGCGGGCGAGCAGTGCCTGGGCGGCGTAGCGCAGCAGTTCGCGGTCGGCGGGGGTGCGGACGTGGGCGGCGGTGGCGAGCCCGTACGCGGCGGCCGCGACGCGGCGACCGGGCCGTTCGTCGTGGGCCCAGCGGTCCACGGCCCGGCACATGGCGGAGGGCTCCTCCTCGGCGAGTACGGCGAGCAGCTCGTCGGCGCGGGGGTGCGCGGCGGTCACGAGGTGCTCGGTGAGGTCGTCGAGGGCGAGCCGGCGGTGGGTGTGCAGCAGGGCCTGCGCGGCACCGGCGACGGTGGCGCCGGGGCGGCCGCGCAGTCGGCGGCCGTCGGTGAACCAGGCGCAGAGCAGCGGCTGGACCAGCTGGGGGTCCCGGGCGAGGCGGCGAGCGGCGGCGTCGAGGAAGCGGTCGCCGGGAACCGCTTCGGCGGGGTCTGCGGGCAACAGGCGGCGCAGCAGGTCGAGTCGCTCGGCCTCGGGCAGCCGCAGCCGGTTCCAGAACCACCCGCCGAACTCGCCGGGGCCGGCGCGGGCCACGTGCTCGGCGAGCGCGTGCAGGACGGGCAGGTAGGGGTGCGCGTCGGGAGCCCGCAGCAGCACCTCCCGAACCAGCCGCCCGGCCCACCACTCCGGCCGGCCGGACGCGGCCCCCTCCCCCGCGCCCCTCGCATCCAACGCGGCCGGCCCGGGTGACCCCACCCCGTCCTGTGCGGCTTCGGGTGCCCCGCTTGCCGGTTCCGGTGGGGACGGGGGTGTGCCGGGGCGTCCCCGCAGGGCGTCGAACGCAACCATGGCCCGGCCCTCCGACCCCTGGAAGGGTTCGACGCCCCAGGAGACTCCCCGGCGCGTCCCCGGCACCGCCGGAACCACCCCGACCCAGCCCAGCCCGCTCCCGGCCACCCCGGACGGCACCGTCTGCCCCGTAGATCCGACCGACCCGACCGACCCGACCGACCCAGCCGACCCGGCGGGCCCGGGCGGCGCCGACGGGTGCTCCGTGAAGGTGTTCAGGGCCTCGACCAGGCGGGTGAGCTCGGTGCGCAGGCTGTCCGAGGGGAGCCTGTGGAGGGCCTCCAGGACCGGGCCGATGCGGTGTCGGGGTACGGGCAGGCCCTGGCCGGCAGGTGCGTGGACGAGGGAGCGGAGGGCCGCCGGGACGTCCAGGTGAGCGCCCTGGAGCCAGTCGGAGAGCTCCTCGTGGGCGAAGCGGTAGCCGGGGCCGGCCGGTACCAGCAGCCCCTCGGTGAGTACGGCCGAGGCCCAACCCGTGCGCCAGGGGAACAGTTCCTCGAAGGCGGCCCGGTCCAGCTGCCCCTGCCCGGGTCCGAGGCAGCGCCGGGCGGCCTCGTGCACCCTGCCCGCCACCCGGGCCGCGAGCCGCCGTACGCCGCGTCCGTGGGCCCCGCCGGCCGCCGCGGCGATCCGGACGGCCACCCGCAGGGCCACCAGGTCGAGGTGCGCGGCGAAGACCTCGTCCCGGCCGGGCCGGCCGGCGGTGACCCCGGCGGCGCGGACTCCGGCGAGCAGGCGCAGGGTGAGCGGGTGCCGGGCGTCGGCCTCCCGGACGGCGTCCACCGGGATGCCGAGACGGGCCCGGGCGGTCTCGGCCTCGGCGGGGGTGAGGTCGCCGAGCGCGAGTGCGGGCCGCAGGCGGCGGGCCGGGCGGGCCGGGGTGTGCACCACCTCGGGCGGATGGAGCGCGCCGGCCACCTCCCAGTACTCGGTCCGCGCGGCGACGACGAGCCTGGCTCCGACCGCGCGCAGCCACGCCGTGGTGGCTTCGGTCCAGGGAGCCAGGCGGTGCGCGAGCCCGGGCGGCATCTCCTCCGGGGCGTCGAGCACCACGAGCAGCCCCCGCCCGGCGCCCGCGGCGACTCGCGCCACCGCCTCGGCGATGCCGGTGCCGGTGCCGTCCGGGGTGGCCGGGGGCGGGCTGGGCGGGGTCGGGGTGGTTCCGGCGGTGCCGGGGACGCGCCGGGGAGTCTCCTGGGGCGTCGAACCCTTCCAGGGGTCGGAGGGCCGGGCCATGGTTGCGTTCGACGCGCTGCGGGGACGCCCCGGCACACCCCCGTCCCCACCGGAACCGGCAGCCGCACAGGGTTGGGCGTCGGCTGCGGCGATACGGGTCGCCTCCGCCAGCGCGCGCGTCACCGCGTCGGCCAGGGAGGTGTCCGGGGCTCGCAGGTCCGCGCCGCGCAGCCAGAGGGTCGGGGCCGGGCGGGGGCCGCGGGAGCGGCGGGCGGCCAGGGCGGCGAGGGCCGTGGTGCGGCCCGTGCCCGGGTGCCCGGCGAGGGCGAGGACAAGGCGGTTCCCCGAGGCGAAGGCGTCGAGTTCGGCGGCGATGGCCGGCCGGTCCACGGGCGGTGGTTCGGACTCGTCCAGGGCGACGGCCGGGCCCAGGGTGGTCCCGGTGAGCTGTAGTGCGCCGGCGAGGTTCAGATCCGCCCCGTACGCCGGTACCGTCGCCGCGTTGCGGTCCAGCAGCGCGGCCAGGGGCCCACCGGGGTCGGCCGCGGCCGCCGCGCGGAGCGCCACCGCGGAGCCGCCGGCCAGGACCGCGAGCACCGCTCCGGTCTCCGCGTCGAGGACCGGGCCCCCGCACGCCTCCCCGCCCTGCCGCAGCGCGTCCCGCCCGTCGGTCCCGATCGCCAGCTCCACCACCAGTGCGCGGAGGCCCAGCACCCGGGCCTGCCGCCACCCGCGCGCGGGGACTCGTACGTACGTCCCCTGCTCGATCACCTCGCGCGTCGTGACGGGCAGCGGCCGCAGCCCGAGCCCGTCCGTCCGTACGGCCGCCAGCGCGGTCCCCCGCAGAGAGGTGACGTCCTGCGCCCCGGCCGGCCAGGTCCGGCCGGTGGGGCCGCGGACGACCATCCGGGTCAGGCCGTCGACGGCGTCGTGGCTGGTGAGCACCGTGCCGCGGTCGTCGGCGACGAATCCGCTGCCGCGCACCCGCCCGGCCTGATCGCAGATGGTGACGAGCTCCGCCATGGCCGCACCACTCCCCCCGTTCTCACGAACGGTAGGCAGCCGAAGATCAGCACGGAAAGCACGCGAGGCGAAAGCGCCCCCTTACGCTCCCTCCATTCACTCCGAGCGCCTGCTCGGACGGGTGAATAGCGGGGCCCGAGTGGATAGAGACCTACCCGAGGGGGGTCGTGGAGCGGTGAGCGTCAGGGCATGGCGCTCACCGCTCCACGTCAGACGAATACCGCGAGGGACTTGGCCTTGCCGCCCTTGCTCTCCACGAGACCGAGGAGCGTTCCGTCCGGTCCGAAGACCGCCACCGTCTGGCCGGCGGCGTACGCGTCGGGCATCTCGATCCGCACGCCGTTGGCGAGCAGCGAGGCCCGCCGGGCGTCGAGGTCCCAGCGCGGGAAGGCCGCCGCGGCCGCATCGCCGATCGGCATGACGGTCAGCTCCTCCTGGAGCTGGTCGAGCGTCCGCGCCCGGTCGATCTTGTACGGGCCGACGCGCGTGCGGCGCAGTGCGGTCAGGTGGCCGCCGACGCCGAGGTCGGCGCCGAGGTCGCGGGCCAGGGCCCGGATGTACGTACCGCTGGAGCAGACGACGGAGACGACGAGGTCGACGACCTTGGTGCCGTCCTCGGCCTCCGCTTCGCGCATGTCGTACAGGTGGAACGAGGAGACCGTGACCGGCCGGGCCGGGATCTCGAAGTCCTCGCCGTCGCGGGCGCGCTTGTAGGAGCGCACGCCCTTGATCTTGATGGCGCTGACCTTGGACGGGACCTGCATGATCTCGCCGGACAGCTTCGCGATGCCCGCGTCCACGCCCTCCCGGGTGACCCCGGTGGCATCCGTGGACGAGGTGATCTCGCCCTCGGCGTCGTCCGTCAGGGTGTTCTGGCCCAGGCGGATCGTGCCGAGGTACTCCTTCTCCGTGAGCGCGAGGTGGCCGAGGAGCTTGGTGGCCTTCTCGACGCCCAGGACCAGCACGCCCGTCGCCATCGGGTCGAGCGTGCCGGCGTGGCCGACGCGGCGGGTCTTGGCGATCCCGCGCATCTTGGCGACCACGTCGTGCGAAGTGAAGCCGGACGGCTTGTCGACGATGACAAGGCCGTCCGGAGTCTTCCCTGCGTTGGTGCTCATTCCGCGGCTGCGTCCTCGTCGTCGTCCTCGTCGGGCTTCTTGTACGGGTCGGCGTCGCCGGCGTACTTCGCGCCGGAGGACACCTCGCGCACCTGGGCGTCGGAGGAGCGTGCCTTGTCGAGGAGGTCCTCGATGGTCTTGGCGTTCTCCGGGAGGGCGTCCGCCACGAAGGTCAGGGTGGGCGTGAACTTGGTGCCCGCCGCCCGGCCGACCGCGGAGCGCAGTACGCCCTTGGCGCTCTCCAGGCCCGCTGCCGCACTGGCCCGGTCCTCGTCGTCGCCGTAGACCGTGTAGAAGACCGTGGCCTCCCGCAGGTCGCCGGTGACCCTGGTGTCCGTGATGGTCACGTGCGTACCGAGGCGGGGGTCCTTGACACCGCGCAGCAGCTTCTCGGCCACCACCTCCCGGATGAGGTCCGCCAGCTTCTTCGCCCGCGCATTGTCGGCCACTGGTCCGTCTCCTTCTTATGTCTTGCTATCAGTCTTCATCACCGTGGAGGCGCCGTCGTACGGACAGCAGCTCCACTTCCGGACGTGCCGCGACCAGCCGCTCGCAGCGGTCGAGTACGTCCGAGAGGAACCCCGTGTCCCCACTCACCAGAGCGACCCCTATACGGGCCCTGCGGTGCAGGTCCTGGTCGCCCACTTCAGCCGCGCTCACGGAGAACTTGCGTTGGAGTTCGGCCACGATGGGCCGGACCACGGAGCGTTTCTCCTTCAGCGAGTGGACGTCGCCGAGGAGCAGATCGAAGGACAGAGTCCCCACGTACATGCAGTTCCGGATATCCCGCCGGTGCGGGTTCGGTGGCCTGCCGGCCGTCGCTCGGCAGGGTCACCAGAACCGTACACGCAACGGCCGGGGCCGATCGACGGATATTCCGTCGACCGGCCCCGGTGTTACGAGTTACGACACGGTGCGAACCGCCTTGCGCTTACGCGCGGGGCTTCTCGCGCATCTCGTACGTCGCGATGACGTCGTCGATCTTGATGTCGTTGTAGCTGCCGAGGTTGATACCGCCCTCGAAGCCTTCGCGAATCTCGGTGACGTCGTCCTTGAAGCGGCGCAGACCGGAGATGTTGAGGTTCTCCGCGATGACCTTGCCATCGCGCAGGAGCCGCGCCTTGGTGTTGCGCTTGACCTCGCCGGACCGGATGAGGACACCGGCGATGTTGCCCAGCTTGGACGAGCGGAAGATCTCGCGGACCTCCGCCGTACCGAGCTCGACCTCTTCGTACTCCGGCTTGAGGAGACCCTTCAGGGCCGCCTCGATCTCCTCGATGGCCTGGTAGATCACCGAGTAGTAGCGAACGTCGACGCCCTCGCGGTCCGCCATCTGCGCGGCACGGCCGGCCGCACGGACGTTGTAACCGATGACGATGGCGTCGGAGCCCATCGCCAGCGAGATGTCGGACTCGGTGACCGCACCCACACCGCGGTGCAGGACGCGGATGTCGACCTCTTCACCGACGTCGAGCTGGAGCAGCGAGGACTCGAGAGCCTCGACCGCACCGGACGCGTCGCCCTTGATGATGAGGTTGAGTTCCTGGACCAGACCGGCCTTGAGGACCGAGTCGAGGTCTTCCAGGGACACCCGGCGGACACGCTTGGCGAAGTTGGCGTTGCGCTCACGCGCAGCACGCTTCTCGGCGATCTGACGGGCGGTGCGGTCCTCGTCGACGACGAGGAAGTTGTCGCCGGCGCCGGGGACGTTGGTGAGACCCAGGACCAGGACGGGGGTCGACGGACCCGCTTCCTCGACGTTGTTGCCCTTGTCGTCGAGCATGGCGCGCACTCGGCCGTAGGCGTCGCCCACGACCATCGTGTCGCCGACGCGGAGGGTACCGCGCTGGACGAGGACGGTGGCAACGGCACCGCGGCCGCGGTCGAGGTGGGACTCGATCGCAATACCCTGAGCGTCCTGCTCCGGGTTGGCGCGCAGGTCGAGCGAGGCGTCGGCGGTGAGGACGACGGCCTCGAGCAGGGAGTCGATGTGCAGACCCTGCTTGGCGGAGATGTCGACGAACATCGTGTCGCCGCCGTACTCCTCGGCGACCAGACCGAACTCGGTGAGCTGACCGCGCACCTTGACCGGGTCGGCACCCTCGACGTCGATCTTGTTGACCGCGACGACGATCGGGACGCCGGCGGCCTTGGCGTGGTTCAGCGCCTCGATCGTCTGCGGCATGACGCCGTCGTTGGCCGCGACCACGAGGATCGCGATGTCGGTCGACTTGGCACCACGGGCACGCATGGCGGTGAACGCCTCGTGACCCGGGGTGTCGATGAAGGTGATCTTGCGCTCTTCACCGTTGACCTCGGTACCGACCTGGTACGCACCGATGTGCTGCGTGATGCCGCCGGCCTCGCCCGCAACGACGTTCGTCTTGCGGATGGCGTCGAGCAGTCGGGTCTTACCGTGGTCGACGTGACCCATGACGGTCACGACCGGCGGACGCGGCATGAGGTATTCCTCGCCGCCCTCGTCCTCGCCGAACTCGATGTCGAAGCCCTCGAGGAGCTCGCGGTCCTCTTCCTCCGGGCTGACGATCTGAACGATGTAGTTCATCTCGCCGGCCAGCATTTCGAGGGTCTCGTCGGAGACGGACTGCGTGGCAGTGACCATCTCGCCGAGGTTCATCATCACGGCGACGAGCGACGCCGGGTTGGCGTTGATCTTCTCCGCGAAGTCGGTGAGGGAAGCACCGCGCGACAGGCGAACGGTCTCGCCGCCACCGCGGGGCAGCATCACGCCGCCGACGGACGGGGCCTGCATGGCCTCGTACTCCTGGCGCCTCTGACGCTTGGACTTGCGACCACGACGGGCCGGACCACCGGGACGACCGAAGGCGCCCTGCGTGCCACCACGGGCACCGGGACCACCGGGACGACCACCGAAGCCGGGACGACCGCCGCCACCGGCACCGGCCGGACCGCCGCCGAAGCCGCCACCACCGGGACGGGGGCCACCGAAGCCGCCACCGCCGCCGGGACGCGAGCCCGGACCGGCCGGACGACCGGCGAAGCCGCCGCCCGCGGGACGACCTGCGCCGCCGCCACCGGGACGAGCGCCGCCCGCACCGGGACCACGGCCACCGGGGCCGCCACCGGGACGGGGACCGGGACCACCGGCAGCGGGACGCTGCGGCATCATGCCCGGGTTCGGACGGTTACCACCGGGAGCACCACCCGGACGCGGGGCGCCGCCCTGCGGACGGGGCATGCCGCCCGGGGTCGGACGACCCGCACCGGCACCCTGCGGACGCGGAGCGCCGCCGGGGCCGCCCTGCGGGCGGGGAGCACCCTGGCCGCCACCGGCGCCGGGGGCACCGGGACGGGGAGCGCCGGCCGGACGGGGCGCCTGCGGGCGCGCCATGCCGGTGGAGCCACCAGAGGTGAAGGGGTTGTTGCCCGGACGGGGACCGGCCGGACGGGCGCCCTGGGGACGCGGGGCCTGGGCGCCGCCCGCGGGGCGGGCAGCCTGGGCACCGGGAGTGGCGCCGGCCGGGCGCGGGGCGCCGGGACGGGCGCCGGCCTGGCCACCCTGACCCTGAGCCGGACGCTGCTGCGCCGGACGGGGGCCGGGAGCCGCGGCGGCGGGACGCTCGGTGCGCGCCGGGGCGGCCGGAGCCGCCGGAGGCGCGGAGAACTCGGTCACCACGGGCGCCGCCGGAGCGGGCTTCGGGGCGGCCGGGGCCTTCGGGCCGGGACGCGGGCCGGAGGCGGCCGGAGTCACCGGGGTCGCGGCGGCCGGAGCCTCGGCGACGGCAGGCTTGGGAGCCGCCGGCACACCGGGCTTCGGGGCAGCGGGACGTGCCGCGGCGGCCGGGGAGGGCGCTGCGGGCTTGGCAGGCGCGGCCTTGCGGGGCGCGCCGGGCTTTGCAGCGGTCTTGCCGGCGTTGCCGCCGGGCCCCTGCAGTGCGTCAGTCAACTTGCGTACAACCGGCGCCTCGATCGTCGAGGACGCCGAACGGACGAACTCACCGAGTTCCTGGAGCTTGGCCATGACGACCTTGCTCTCAACTCCGAACTCCTTTGCGAGTTCGTATACCCGGACCTTAGCCACTTCGCTCCTTTTAGGTCCGGGTTACGCCGGACCGTTGCTACTTCATGGGCGTACTCATCGCGTACTCATCGAGGGGTGCTCATCGCAATCTCGACCTACTTCCAACTCGCGAGGTACCTGACCGCACGGGGCATCCGTGCCGTTCTACGTCTTACGGTGTCGCCTCGGCCTGAACGGCCAGGGCTTTGCGCAGTTCCGCCGTGTCGAGCGTTCCGGCGGACCGGAGGGCCCGGGGAAACGCGCGGCGGCGGACCGCCTGGTCGAGGCAGACCATGGCGGGGTGCACGTAGGCACCCCGGCCGGGCAGCGTACCGCGTGGATCGGGGGCGCATTCGCCCTCGATCTCCACGATGCGCAGCAGATCGCTCTTGGCCGCTCGCTCCCGACACCCCACACAGGTGCGTTCGGGGCATGCGCGGGCTTGCGTCCGGCCAGACACGCTTAAGTCTACCTCCCCGTCACGACCTCACCCCTTCAGGCGAAAAATCGAACGGACGTTGTCGTGTTATTCCCTGTCTACCGTCCGGGAAGCCCCGGCAGGTACCGGTTTATTCCCGGCCGCCGCGATCCCGGTCGTCCCGGTCACGGTCCCGGTCGCCGGCGCGGTCGCCGTCCCGGTCCCCCTCCGGCTCGGTGTCCGGGCGGATGTCGATGCGCCAGCCGGTGAGCCGCGCGGCGAGGCGGGCGTTCTGGCCCTCCTTGCCGATGGCAAGCGACAGCTGGTAGTCGGGCACGGTCACCCGCGCGGAGCGGGTGTCCCAGTCGACGACCTCGACCTTGCTCACCCGGGCGGGTGACAGCGCGTTCGCGACCATCTCCGCCGGATCGTCCGACCAGTCGACGATGTCGATCTTCTCGCCGTGCAGCTCAGCCATGACATTGCGCACGCGGCTGCCCATCGGGCCGATGCAGGCGCCCTTCGGGTTGAGGCCCGAGCGGGTGGACCGGACGGCGATCTTGGTGCGGTGACCGGCCTCGCGGGCGATCGCCGAGATCTCGACGCTGCCGTCGGCGATCTCCGGGACCTCCAGCGAGAAGAGCTTCTTCACCAGGTTGGGGTGGGTGCGGGAGAGGGTCACGGACGGACCGCGGACGCCCTTCGCGACCCGCACGACGTACGCCTTCAGGCGCAGACCGTGCGTGTACTCCTCACCGGGGACCTGCTCCTGCACGGGCAGGATGGCCTCCAGCTTGCCGATGTCGACGAGGACGTTCTTCGGGTCCTTGCCCTGCTGCACGACGCCGGTGATGACGTCGCCCTCGCGGCCCGCGAACTCACCGAAGGTCAGGTCGTCCTCGGCATCGCGCAGACGCTGCAGGATCACCTGCTTGGCGGTCGTCGCGGCGATCCGGCCGAAGTCCGACGGGGTGTCGTCGAACTCCTTGGGCTCCTGCCCCTCTTCGAGGTCCCTCGGGTCTTCCGTCGCCCACACGACCACGTGACCGTTGGTGCGGTCCAGCACGACGCGTGCGCGGCGGAAGCTCCCCTCGGTCCGGTGGTACGCGATGAGGAGGGCCGACTCGATCGCCTCGACGAGCAGGTCGAAGGAGATCTCCTTCTCCCGGACCAGACCCCGCAGGGCACTCATGTCGATGTCCACGGCTACGCCTCCTCTTCCTTCTTGTCCTTGCGGTTGAACTCGATCTCGACACGCGCCTTGGCGATGTCGGTGAAAGCAATGCGGCGGGCGGTCGCCTTGCGGCCCTTCACGCCCGGAACTTCGAGGTCCATGCCCTCGTCGTCGACGTCGATGATGCGGGCGATCAGTTCCCCGCTCTCGACCAGCTGGAACTTCACGAGACGGCCGACGGCCCGTACGTAGTGGCGGTGCTCGGTCAGCGGGCGGTCCGCGCCCGGGGAGCTCACTTCGAGGACGTACTCGTCCTCGCCCATCACGTCGGTCTCATCGAGCTTGTCGGAGACCTCACGGCTCAGCTCTGCACACGCGTCCAGCTCCACGCCCTCGTCGGAATCCACGATGATCCGCAGCATCCGGCGCTTGCCGGCCTTGGACATCTCGATTTCCTCGAGGTCCAGTCCCTTGGCGGCGACGAGCGGCTCCAGCAGTCCGCGCAGCCTGTCGCTCTGGGTGGTGCTCATCCGGGTGACTCCTCGGCCGCGTGTGCTGTTGTGGTTTCCGTCGTGTGTCAGGTCAAAGGGTATCCGGTCGCGGAGGGTGTTGCCGTCCGCCCTGTGGACGGGGGCCCCGGGTACCGTGATCACACCCTGCCCCGCCCATCACCCCCGAGGACGTCGCCGTGCCCTGGACCCTGCCTCTCAGGCCTTCGCGAAGGAGTCTGCTCGCCGGCGCCGCCGGTGCGGCGGGCGCCGCGCTGCTCACCGGGTGCTCCGCCGACACCCCGTCGCAGGAAGAAGCCGGCATTCCGCTCGAACGGCGGATGCGCGAGACGGCCGTTCGTGACAGTGAGCGACTGCTGGAACGTTACGACGCCACGCGCGCGGCCCATCCGGACCTGGCCGAGCGGCTCGCACCGCTGCGCGCGGCCGTCGCCGCGCACGCGGTGGCCCTGGCCCCGGCCGCCGCCGGCTCCCGCGCCCCGTCCCCCGCCGCCCCGTCGGGCGCCGTGGGGGCCGCAGCGCCCACGGCCAGCCCGGAGCCGGTGCCCCCGAAGCCCGCGGAGGCGCTGGCCGCCCTCGCGGGCGCGGAGCGCAAGCTGTCCGAGACCCGCACCAGCGACCTCTCCGGGGCGCCCGGGGAGCTGGCCCGGCTGCTCGCCTCGGTGGCCGCCTGCGGCGCCGTCCACGCCCACCTGCTGACCTCGACCCCCGGAGCCGCGTCGTGAGCGCCGAACCCTCCCCCGACGGGAACGCCCTGCTCGCCGCGCAGGCCGCGCTCGCCGCCGAGCACGCGGCGGCGTACGGCTACGGGGTGATCGGCGCGCGGACCGCCGGCGCCCGCGCGACCCAGGCCCGGGAGGCCTACGGCGCCCACCTCGCGCGCCGCGACGCGCTCGCCCGGACCGTGCGGGAGCTGGGCGGTGCGCCCCGGGCCGCGGAGGCCGCGTACGCCCTGCCGTTCGAGGTGCGCAGCGGCGCCGACGCCGAGCGGCTGGCCGCCGAGATCGAGGACCGGGTGGCCGGCGCGTACTCCGACCTGGTGCGGGCCTCGCAGGGCCCGCTGCGCCGTGCGGCGGCCGACGCGCTGAGCGCCGCGGCCGTGCGCGCGGCACGGTGGCGTGGTGTCGGCGTAGCCTTCCCTGGGCTCCCGGAACGATCGGATCGAGCCAAGCACAGCTGAAAGGGACCACGCACGCATGGCTTTCGAACCGCCGCAGCGGCTTGTGAGGGCGCTCGGCGAGATGCCGCAGACGGAGCAGGAGCAGGACGCGGACTGGCCGGCCCGGCTGCCCGAGCTCACCGCGGCCGCGCTGTCCCGGCGCGAGGTGCAGGCCCAGCGGGTGCAGGCCCCGGGCGGCCGGAGCAGTCTGGTCGTCCTCGTCCGGTACGCCGACGGCACCCCGGCCGCACTGAAACTGGCGCCCCCGCACGCCCGGCCCGACCTGGAGCTGGCCGCGCTGGCGCACTGGGGCGGGTTCGGGGCCGTACGGGTGCTCGACACGCGGCACCACGCGGAGGACGGGGCGCTGCTGCTGGAGCGGCTGCACGCGGAGGTGTCGCTGAGGTCGCTGCCCGAGGCGAAGGCGCTGCTGGAGGCCTGCGGCACGCTGCGCAGGCTGTGGGTGGCTCCGCCGGCCGGGCACGACTGGGAGACGGTGGCCGCGCGCACGGCGCGGCAGTCCGAGGCGCTGCGGGCGGCCCCGGCGGAGGTCCGGGAGCTGGCCGACACGGCGCTGGCGATGCGGGAGGAGCTCGTCGCCTTCCCGGCGGAGGAGCTGCTGCTGCACGGGAACTTCCGGCAGGGCAAGGTCCTCGCGGGCGATCGGGCGCCGTGGCTGACGGTGGGTCCCGAGCCGCTGGTCGGTGAGCGGGCGTACGACCTGGCGCGGCTGGTCCGGGACCGGCTGGAGGACCAGGTGGCCTCCTCGACGGGTGCGGCGGGCGCCCGGCGGCGGGTGCAGCGGCTGGCGGACGCCCTGGAGGTGGACCGGGAGCGGCTGCGGGGCTGGACGCTGTTCCGGGCGGTGGAATCGGGCAACCGCGCGCTGGCCGCGGGGCGGCACCGGGACGCGGAGCAGTTGCTGGAGTTCGCGGGCTGGTTGTAGGGCATACCGTACATACGAAGGTAGTTTTGTACGGCTTGTCCCGCAGGGGGCCGTCATGGTCGAAGAGCTGCTGACAGCGGTCATCGCCGCCGGTGTGGGCGTCGCGGTCTACGTGTGCGCGGCCGCCCGGGTGGTGAAGCAGTACGAGCGGGGACTGGTGTTCCGCTTTGGCCGGCTGCGCGACGAGATACGGCCGCCCGGCTTCACGGTGATCGTTCCGGGGGTCGACCGGCTCCGCAAGGTGAACATGCAGATCGTGACGCTGCCGGTGCCGGCGCAGGAGGGCATCACCCGGGACAACGTCACCGTGCGGGTGGACGCGGTCGTGTACTTCAAGGTCGTCGACCCGGCGAACGCGATCGTGGCGGTGGAGGACTACCGTTTCGCCGTCTCGCAGATGGCGCAGACCTCGCTCAGGTCGATCATCGGCAAGTCCGACTTGGACGACCTGCTGTCCAACCGGGAGATGCTCAACCAGGGCCTGGAGCTGATGATCGACAGCCCGGCGGTGGGGTGGGGCGTGCAGATCGACCGCGTCGAGATCAAGGACGTGTCGCTGCCGGAGACCATGAAGCGGTCGATGGCCCGGCAGGCGGAGGCGGACCGGGAGCGGCGGGCGCGCGTGATCAACGCGGACGCGGAGCTCCAGGCCTCGCACAAGCTCGCCGAGGCGGCGGCGGTGATGTCGGATCAGCCGGCGGCGTTGCAGCTGCGCCTGCTGCAGACGGTGGTGGCGGTGGCGGCGGAGAAGAACTCCACGCTGGTCCTCCCCTTCCCGGTGGAACTCCTCCGCTTCCTCGAACGAGCCGCCCCGACTCCGCCGCCGGTCCCTGGCCCGGAAAGCACCGCCCCGCCTGCGGCGATGCTCCCCGACGCGGAGGAAGCCGGCTCGCCTGCGGCGATACTTCCCGGCGCGGAGGACGTCGGCCCGCCCTCGGCGACGCTGCCCGACGCGGAGGATGCCGGCCCGCCTGCGGCGATACTCCCCGACGCGGAAGATGTCGGCCCACCTGAGGCGACACCGCCCGGCGCGGAGGGTGCCGGCTCGCCTGCGACGCTGCCCGACGCAGAGGATGTCGGCCCGGCGGCGGCGACAACGATCGACGCGGATGGCACTACCCCGCCTGTCGCGGCAGGCCCCGGCCCGGAGGGTATCGGCACGTCCCGGGCGGGCGGGGCGGCCGGGTAGCCGCTGCGCGGAGCCGTCCCCTACCCGCCCTTCCACCGTTCCCTGGGCTCCGCCCAGACCCGCGCCTCAAACGCCGGCGAGGCTGACATTGCCCTCCGGGCAATCCAGCCGCGCCAGGCGGACGGCATCAGCCGAAATCCAGCCCGTCCGGCGTTTGAGGACTGGGGGTCCCCCCGGACGGAGTCTGGGGGAGGGTCCGGGGCGGAGCCCCGGTCTCTCAGCCGCACCGGCGATCGGCGATTGAGCCGCACGGGTCGCCGAAGACCCAGCGCCGGGGCGGGGGCTGAGCCGGAACATCCAGCCCCGCCGGCGATTGAGGCGCGGACCCCGGGGCCCTAGGTCAGGCGGGACAGGGCTTCCGGCAAGGGGAGTTCCTCGCGGTGGCCCGTTTCACGGTGTTGGAGTTCGACCACCGACTCCGCGGACCGGCGGCCCGCCACCAGGATCCACGGGATTCCGATCAGCTCCGCGTCGGTGAGCTTCACGCCCGGGGACAGGCCGGGCCGGTCGTCCAGCAGGACCCGGAGCCCGGCGGCGGCAAGAGCCTCCGCCGCCCGCGAGGCCAGTTCCAGCTGGGCCGCCTTCCCCGCGGCCACCACGTGGACATCGGCCGGGGCCACCGCCGCCGGCCAGCACAGTCCGCGCTCGTCCGCCGACTGCTCGGCCAGCGCGGCCACCGCCCGGGAGACGCCGATGCCGTACGAGCCCATGGTGACCCGCACCGGCTTGCCCTCCCGGCCGAGGACGTCGAGGCCGAACGCGTCCGCGTACTTCCGGCCCAGTTGGAAGATGTGGCCGATCTCGATGGCCCGGTCGAGGCGGAGACCCGCGCCACAGGAGGGGCACGGGTCGCCCGGCTCCACGACCACCACGTCCAGGTACCGGTCCACCTCGAAGTCCCGCCCGCAGACCACGTTCCGGGCGTGGGTGTCGACCCGGTTGGCCCCCGTCACCCAGGCGGTGCCCGGCGCCACCCGCGGGTCCGCCAGGTAGCGGACCTTCTCCAGACCCTGCGGGCCCACGTAGCCGCGTACGAGATCGGGACGGTCGGCGAAGTCCTCGGCAGTGACGAGCTCGACCACCGCCGGGGCCAGGTGCTCGCCCAGCTTGCCGAGGTCCACTTCGCGGTTCCCCGGCACGCCCACGGCCACGATCTCGCCGTCGACCTTCACCAGGAGGTTCTTCAGCGTCGCCGAGGCGGGCACCCCGAGCTGCGCCGCCAGGGTTTCGATGGTCGGGGTGTCCGGAGTGTCCACCTCCTCCAGCGCGGGGTGCTCCCCGGCGGTCGGCGTCAGGGCGAAGGTGACGGCCTCCGTGTTCGCCGCGTAGTCGCAGGAGGGGCAGTCGACGAAGGTGTCCTCACCCGCAGCCGCCGGGGCCAGGAACTCCTCGGACGCCGAGCCGCCCATCGCCCCCGACACCGCCGACACGATCCGGTGGTCCAGGCCGAGGCGGGTGAAGATGCGGACGTACGCCTCGCGGTGCAGCCGGTAGGACTCTTCCAGGCCCTCGTCGGAGACGTCGAAGGAGTACGAGTCCTTCATCTGGAACTCGCGCCCGCGCAGCACCCCGGAGCGGGGCCGCGCCTCGTCCCGGTACTTGGTCTGGATCTGGTAGAGCATGACCGGCAGGTCCTTGTAGGACGTGCACTGGTCCTTGACCACGAGGGTGAAGATCTCCTCGTGGGTGGGGCCGAGCAGGTAGTCCGCGCCCTTGCGGTCCTTGAGCCGGAACAGCAGGTCGCCGTACTCCGACCAGCGCCCGCTGACCTCGTAGGGCTCTTTCGGCAGCAGCGCGGGGAGCAGCACTTCCTGGGCGCCGATGGCGTCCATCTCCTCGCGGACGATGCGCGAGACGTTGTCCAGGACCCGCTTGCCGAGCGGCAGCCAGCTCCACACCCCGGCCGAGCTGCGGCGGACGTAGCCGGCGCGGACCAGCATCCGGTGGCTGAGGGTCTCGGCGTCGGCCGGGTCCTCGCGGAGGGTCTTGGCCATGAGGCGTGACATGCGCTGCACGGGGTGCGTGCCGTGGTGTGTGGACATGTCGGGAGGCTACCGGCGGCTCCGCGGGCCCGGGAAACGACTTTACGGGCGCAGCAGGGGCAGTTCGGCGCCCATGACGGCGTACGGGAGGCCCGCGCTCGGGAAGTGGACCTGGCGGGCGAGGTCCTTGTAGCCGAGGGCCCGGTAGAGGCCGCGGGCGGGGCTCTCGGTGTCGATGGCGGAGAGGATCGAGCGCGGTTCGGCGGCGCCGTCGGTGATGCGGGTGATCAGCTCGCGGCCGACGCCGTGGCCCTGGAACCCGGGGTGGACGTGCAGTTCGGTGATCACGAAGGCGTCGTCGAGCCAGCCGTCGTGGCCGCCGGCCCGCAGGTAGGGCTCGACGATGCCGGACCACCAGTGGCCCCGGTCGTTGGGCATCCCGTAGACGAATCCGGTGAGCGCGCCGTCCTCGGTGAACGCGCCGAGCGCGCGGGCTCCGGGGCAGGTCATGTGGCGCTGGACGATGTAGCGCCGGATGCCGACCTCCTCCTCGCTGAGACCGAAGGCGACGGCCTGCACGCGCAGGGCCTCGTCCACGCGGGCGGCGAGGTCGAGGGGGCCGATGCGGAGTCCGGAAGGCAGCATGCGGCGACCTTACTGCGGGGTACTGAGGGGCCGGAATGCCGACCCCTCGGTCGCGGGCCGATTCGGGGCGTTCAGAAGAGCACGCTCATGAACGCGCCGATCTCGCGGAAGCCGACGCGCCGGTAGGCGGCCCGTGCGGCGGCGTTGAAGTCGTTCACGTACAGGCTGACCACGGGTGCGACGTCGCGCAGCGCGTAGTCGACGACGGCGGCCATGCCGGTCTCGGAGTGGCCGCGGCCACGGAATTCGGGGGCCACCCACACGCCCTGGATCTGGCAGGCCCTGGCGGTGGCGGCGCCGATCTCCGCCTTGAAGACGACCTTGCCGTCCTCGAGGCGGGCGAAGGAGCGGCCGCTGCCGACGAGCTCGGCGACACGGGCCTGGTAGAGCAGTCCGCCGTCGCCGGCCATCGGGGAGATGCCGACCTCCTCGGTGAACATGGCCACGCAGGCGGGCATGATCAGGTCCATCTCGTCCTTGCGGATCCGGCGGACCAGGGGGTCGGGGGCGACCGTGGTGGACGGCTGCTCGATGACCATGAGCGGCTGGTGGGAGCGGACGTCTCGGGCCGGCCCCCAGCTGGGTTCCAGGAGCTGCCACAGCAGCCGGGTGGCTTCGGCCGGGCCGACGATGGAGGAGCAGCGGCGGCCGGTGCGGCGGGCCCGTTCGGCGAAGGCGCGTACGGCGTCGGGTTCGGCGCAGACGGGGACCAGGTTGGCGCCGGCGTAGCAGAGGGAGCGGAGCTCTCCGTCGGTGTACCAGCCCCACATCTCGCCGCCCAGGCGCCAGGGGTCGAGTCCCGCGACCTGGACCCGGGAGGTGACGAAGGCGTTCTCCACCGGCTCGCGTCCGAGGACTTCGAGCGCGGCGTCGAGATCACTGGGTTCAAGGACCCGGGTGGTGGTCTGCGTCAACACTGGGGCCTCACCGTACAAGTCTGCTGATCTCCGCACTGTACCCGCCGAGGCCGTTGGACGCCTGGTCCCACGGGTCACGAAAGGGCCCCGGCCCCGCCCGCGAGCTGCGGGAACGGGGCCGGGGCCGAATCCTTGGAAGGCCTTGGACGAAGCCGCGGAGCCGTGGGGTCAGCGGCTGCCGCGAAGAGGTCAGACGCCGATGGCGACGGTGGGCTCGCCGCTCATCACGCCGTCCTTCTCCATCTGCTCGGCGATCTTCATCGCCTCTTCGATGAGGGTCTCCACGATCTTCGATTCGGGGACGGTCTTGATGACCTCGCCCTTCACGAAGATCTGGCCCTTGCCGTTGCCGGAGGCGACGCCGAGGTCGGCCTCGCGGGCCTCGCCGGGGCCGTTGACGACGCAGCCCATGACCGCGACGCGCAGCGGGACCTCCATGCCCTCCAGGCCCGCCGTGACCTCCTCGGCCAGCTTGTAGACGTCGACCTGGGCGCGCCCGCAGGACGGGCAGGAGACGATCTCCAGGCGGCGGGGCTTGAGGTTCAGCGACTCCAGGATCTGGATGCCGACCTTGATCTCCTCGACCGGCGGGGCCGAGAGGGAGACGCGGATGGTGTCGCCGATGCCCTCAGAGAGCAGCGCGCCGAAGGCGACGGCGGACTTGATGGTGCCCTGGAAGGCGGGGCCGGCCTCGGTGACGCCGAGGTGCAGCGGGTACGCGCACTGGGCGGCCAGCTGGCGGTAGGCGTTGACCATGACGACCGGGTCGTTGTGCTTGACCGAGATCTTGATGTCGCTGAAGCCGTGCTCCTCGAAGAGGGAGGCCTCCCACAGCGCGGACTCGACCAGCGCCTCGGGGGTGGCCTTGCCGTACTTCTTCAGCAGCCGGGCGTCGAGGGAGCCCGCGTTGACGCCGATCCGGATCGGGGTGCCCGCGTCGTTCGCGGCCTTCGCGATCTCCTTGACCTTGTCGTCGAACTGCTTGATGTTGCCCGGGTTCACGCGGACGGCGGCGCAGCCGGCGTCGATCGCGGCGAACACGTACTTGGGCTGGAAGTGGATGTCGGCGATGACCGGGATGTTCGACTTCTTCGCGATCACGGCGAGCGCGTCGGCGTCGTCCTGCGTCGGGCAGGCCACGCGGACGATGTCGCAGCCGGAGGCGGTGAGCTCCGCGATCTGCTGGAGGGTGGCGCCGACGTCGGAGGTACGGGTGGTGGTCATCGACTGCACCGAGATCTGTGCGTCACCGCCGACGGCCACGGAACCGACCTGGATCTTGCGGCTGACCCTGCGGTCGGCAAGCTTCGTCGGCACGGCCGGCATTCCGAGAGAGATGGCAGTCATCTGCTGTGCAACCCCAAGGTGTGGATCAAGGTCCCGAATTCGGCGGGCTCCAGCCTCCGAGATTACGCCAAACCCCGCGCGCCCCTCGCATCCGAGGGGGGTGTGGCACCCGAACGTAGGGAGCCGGGCACGGTCCGTGCCCGGCTCCCCGTTGGGTCGTGTACGCGCCCCGGCCGCTAGGTGATCTTGATGGGGTTGACCACGTCCGCCACCATCACCAGCAGCGTGAAGCAGATGAACACGCTGGCCACCACGTAGGCCACCGGCATCAGCTTCGCCACGTCGAACGGGCCGGGGTCGGGGCGCCTGAAGACCCGTGCCACGTTGCGCCGGACCGACTCCCACAAGGCGCCCGCGATGTGCCCGCCGTCGAGCGGGAGCAGCGGCAGCATGTTGAACAGGAACAGCGAGAGGTTGAAGGCGGCCAGCACCTGCAGGAAGATCACCAGGATGTGGGTGGCCGGGATGTCGAGGGTGAAGATCTCCCCGCTGACCCGCGCCGCGCCGACGACACCCATCGGGCTGTCCTGCTTGCGCTCTGCCCCGTTGAAGGCCGCGTTCCACAGGTCGGGAACCTTGGACGGCAGGTTGACCAGGGACTGCACGCCGTCCTGCATCATCCCGCCCATGTGGTCGACGGACTGGCCGAAGGACTGTGGAACGTAGCCGGTGGCCGGGGTGAAGCCGAGGAAGCCCGCGGTGACGTACTGGTCCTTGACGTACTTGCCGCTGCCGTCCGTCTTGGCGACCTTGTTCTCGATCAGGCTCGCCGCGAGGTCCACGCGTTCCCCGGCCCGCTCCACCGTGATCGTGGCGGGGCCGATGGTGGCGCGGATGTCCTTCTGCAGGGCGGACCAGTCGTCGACCTTGCGGCCGTTGAAGGCGACGATCTTGTCGCCGGGCTTCAGGCCCGCCGCGTGGGCCGGAGCGACCGGGTCCCCGGGGACGCACTTGTCGCGCTTGTCGCTCTGCTGGATGACGCAGGGCGAGACCGTTTCGACCGAGGTGGTCTGGGTGTTCAGCCCGAAGGCCATCAGGGTGGTGGTGAAGATGGCCACGGCCAGGACGAGGTTCATGAACGGGCCGGCGAACATCACGATCACGCGCTTCCACGGCTTGCGCGTGTAGAAGAGCCTCTTCTCGTCCCCGGGCTGGAGCTCCTCGTACGCGGCCGAGCGCGCGTCCTCGATCATCGACCGGAACGGCGAGGTGGAGCGGGCGGTGACCTTGCCGTCGTCGCCGGGCGGGAACATCCCGATCATGCGGATGTAGCCGCCCATCGGGATGGCCTTGATCCCGTACTCGGTCTCGCCCTTCTGCCGCGACCAGATGGTCGGGCCGAAGCCCACCATGTACTGCGGCACGCGGATGCCGAAGAGCTTGGCCGTGGAGAGGTGCCCCAGCTCGTGCCACGCGATGGAGACGAGCAGGCCGACCATGAAGACCACGATCCCGAGCACCGTCATCAGAAGTGTCATGCGCGCGCCTCCGCGGCGGCCCGAGCCGCCATCTCCCGCGCCCGGGCCCTGGCCCAGGCTTCCGCTTCAAGGACGTCCTGGACCGTCAGGGAAGTTCCCGACTCCGGCGTCCCGTGCTCATCGACCACGGCAGAGACCGTATCCATGATTGCTGTGAACGGCAGCCGACCGGCCAGGAACGCCTCCACGCACTCCTCGTTCGCCGCGTTGAAGACAGCCGGGGCGGTGCCGCCGAGGGTGCCCACGTGCCGGGCCAGGCCCACCGACGGGAAGGCCTCCGTGTCCAGCGGGAAGAACTCCCAGCTGGACGCCTTGGTCCAGTCGAAGGCGGGGGCCGCGTCCGGGATCCGCTGGGGCCAGCCGAGGCCGATCGCGATGGGACCGCGCATGTCGGGCGGGGTGGCCTGGGCGAGGGTCGAGCCGTCCGTGAACTCCACCATCGAGTGCACGTAGGACTGCGGGTGCACGACGACCTCGATGCGGTCGAAGGGGATGTCGTAGAGCAGGTGCGCCTCGATGACCTCCAGCCCCTTGTTGACCAGGGTCGCCGAGTTGATGGTGATGACCGGGCCCATCGCCCAGGTCGGGTGGGCGAGGGCGTCCTTGACGGTGACCCCGGCCAGTTCGGCGCGGGTGCGGCCGCGGAAGGGCCCGCCGGAGGCCGTGACGACGAGCTTGCGGACGTCGGCCCGGGTGCCGGCGGCGAGGGCCTGGAAGAGGGCCGCGTGCTCGGAGTCGACCGGGATGATCTGGCCGGGCTTCGCGAGGGCCTTGACCAGCGGGCCGCCGACGATCAGCGACTCCTTGTTGGCCAGGGCCAGGGTGCGGCCCGCCCGCAGCGCGGCGAGGGTGGGCGCGAGCCCGATGGAACCGGTGATGCCGTTGAGGACGGTGTGGCACTCGGAGGCGGCGAGTTCGGTCGCCGCGTCGGGTCCGGCCAGGATCTCCGGCAGCGGCTCGGCGGCCCCGTACTGGGCGCTCAGCGCTTCCTTGAGGGCCGGTACGACGTCCTCGCGCGCGACGGCCACCTTCTCGACCCGCAGCTGCCGGGCCTGCTCGGCCAGCAGCCCGACCCGCCCGCCGGCGGCGGACAGCGCGGTCACGCGGAACCGGTCGGGGTTGCGCAGGGCGAGGTCGATGGCCTGGGTGCCGATGGAGCCGGTGGACCCGAGGATGACGATGTCCCGGCGGCCGGCCGCGGGGTCGAAGAGGAGGTGCGGGTCGGCGAGGGGGGCTGGGCGGTCGCTCATGCCCCCATTGTTGCCGCAACTCAGGAGCGGCCGGACACGGAGCCCCCTTCGGTGACGCGCAGGAGAAGGTGCGGGAGCGTTCCGGCGAAGTCCGGGAGCGTGACGGCGACCCGCCACCAGGCGTCCGGGTCGGCGCCGAGGGCCAGCGCGAACAGCCGGTCGGCCTCGGCCCGGGCGGCGAGCACGGGGGCCGCCCAGTCGTGCCGGTCGGGGTGGTTCACGTCGCCCAGCCAGTGGTCCTCGTCCAGGGCCCAGCAGGCGGGCGCCTTGTGCCGGACGATGTCCTCGCCGGTGAGCAGCCCGCGGGCCAGGCAGTCCCGCACCCACCGGATGTCCTCCTCGACGGACTCCATGGGCACCGCGAGGCTCGCCAGGGCCAGTTCGCGTTCGACTCCCCCGACGGGCTCGGCGGCCTTCGGGGCCAGGGAGCGCACCGCCGTGACGAGCGCGGGGACGGGCGGCGCGTCGGCCGGCCCGTCGGCGGGCCCGTCGGCCGGCTCGGGCAGGGTGCCGCGCACGATGCGGGCCACGAGCACCGGCAGGGTGCCGGGGAAGGCGGGGGCGTGCCGGAGCAGTTCCGCCCAGAGCCGGGGGTCGTCCCGCAGGGGGCGCAGCGCGCGGGAGACGGCCGTGCGCATCCCCGTCCGTTCGGGCAGGGCCCAGCGCAGGCCCCTGGACTCGGGGAGGTGCGTGAGCAGCAGGGTGCGGCGCGCGGGGGCGACGTGGGCGACGAGCTCGTCGCAGGTGAGCAGGCCCATCCGGACGGCCCGGACGGCGGGCCGGTACCAGAGGTGTCCGTCCGTGGGCTGGGTGCCGGCGTCGAGCAGCGCCCGGCTGACGGGCCGGGGCAGGTCGCCGGCCAGCAGCAGGGCCTCGACCGCGGTCGGCGGCAGCGGGTCCCGGGCGTGCTCGGCGAGCAGCGTCCCGGAGTCGAGGGGGGCGTGCGGCATGCGCAGCAGGGTGAGGGGGGTCCGGAGCCGGCGGCCGTGCCGCCGCAGCAGCGCGATCAGCTCGTCGGCTTCGAGCGGCCCTGGGCCGGTCTGCCGCAGCAGCTCGGGCGGGGGCCCGGGGCGGGCCGCGTACCGCGCCGGTCCGGGGAGCCCGGGCAGGGGCCGTCCGACGACGTGGGGGTTGCGGGCGACGTACTGCCGGTCCTCCGCGCTGCCGTGGCGCAGCAGGAGGGTGACGGTGGAGGCCGACAGCCACTCGTCGCGGCACAGGTACTTGCGGGTCGGCGCGTCGAACCGGCCCATCAGGTCGGTGACGACGTGGTCCGGTGCGTGGCGCAGCAGGTGCGCCGCGCACCAGGCCAGTCGCCGGCTGGTGCGGTCTTCGTCGGCCGTCGGCATCGTTCTCTCCGCAGTGCCCGTGCTGGTGCGCGTACGGGCTTCCGTACACGCACTCATCCTCGTACGTCTGTCCGACGTCCGGCGATGATTGCAGGTCAGCGGATGGGACGGTGGACGTTTTTCCGGGTGGAGGGGCCGGGGGTGGCGTCCGCGATCCAGGGGCCGTCTCCGGACGGGTCGATGATCCCCTCCTCCAGCCAGGCGTAGGTCCCGGTGAGGACGCCCGCGACGACCTTGCGGTCGAGGTCGTCGGTGTTGGACCAGAGCCGGCCGAAGAGCTCCTCGACGCGCAGCCGGGACTGTTCGCAGAAGGCGTCGGCGAGCTGGTAGGCCTCGCGGCCGTGTTCTCCGGTGGCGCGCAGGTGCTCGGCGCGGACGCAGGCCGCGCTCATCGCGAAGAGTTCGGCGCCGATGTCGACAATGCGGCCGAGGAAGCCCTGTTTGGTCTCCATCCGGCCCTGCCAGCGGGACATCGCGTAGAAGGTGGAGCGGGCGAGTTTGCGGGAGCCGCGTTCCACGTAGCGCAGGTGGGTGGCGAGGTCGGGGTGGCCGGTGGGGTGGAAGGCCCGGTAGGTCCCGGGGACCTGGCCTGCGCCGGTGGCGAGCTTGGGCAGCCAGCGGGCGTAGAACCCGGCGGCGCGGGCGCCGGCCTTCGCCTTGTCGCCGAGCGCCTTCTCCGGGTCGATGAGGTCGCCCGCCACGGACAGGTGGGCGTCGACGGCCTCGCGGGCGATCAGCAGGTGCATGATCTCCGTCGAGCCCTCGAAGATCCGGTTGATGCGCAGGTCGCGGAGCATCTGTTCGGCGGGGACGGCGCGCTCGCCGCGGGCGGCCAGGGACTCGGCGGTCTCGAAGCCGCGGCCGCCGCGGATCTGGACCAGCTCGTCGGCCATCAGACAGGCCATCTCGGAGCCGTAGAGCTTCGCGAGGGCGGCCTCGATGCGGATGTCGTTGCGGTCCTCGTCGGCCATCTGGGAGGCGAGGTCGACGACCGCTTCGAGGGCGAAGGTGGTGGCGGCGATGAAGGAGATCTTCGCGCCGACGGCCTCGTGCTCGGCGACGGGCCGCCCCCACTGCTCGCGCTCCCCGGACCACTCGCGCGCGATCTTCAGGCACCACTTCCCGGCGCCGACGCACATCGCGGGCAGCGACAGCCGGCCGGTGTTCAGGGTGGTCAGCGCGATCTTGAGGCCGGCCCCCTCGGCGCCGATGCGCTGGGCGGCGTCCACCCTGACCTGATGGAAGCGGGTGACGCCGTTCTCCAGGCCGCGCAGGCCCATGAAGGCGTTGCGGTGCTCGACGGTGATGCCGGGCGAGTCGGCCTCGACGACGAAGGCGGTGATCCCTCCGCGGTGGCCCTCGCTCTTCGGGACCCGGGCCATGACGACGAGCAGGTCCGCGACGACCCCGTTGGTGGTCCACAGCTTCACGCCGTCGAGGACGTACGCGGCCTCCCCGTCCGGGACCGCCGTGGTGGCCAGGCGGGCCGGGTCGGAGCCGACGTCCGGCTCCGTGAGGAGGAAGGCGCTGATGGCGGTGGTGGCGCAGCGCGGCAGGTAGGCATCCTTCTGCTCCTGCGTGCCGAACATCTTCAGCGGCTGCGGCACGCCGATGGACTGGTGCGCGGAGAGCAGGGCGCCGATGGCCGGGCTGACGGAGCCGACGAGGGCGAGGGCCTTGTTGTAGTAGACCTGGGTCAGGCCGAGGCCCCCGTACTTGGGGTCGATCTTCATGCCGAGGGCGCCGAGCTCTTTGAGCCCGCGCACGGTCTCGTCGGGGATCTTCGCCTCGCGCTCGATGCGCGCTCCGTCGATGGAGGTTTCACAGAACTCCCGCAGCCGGGCCAGGAAGGCCTCGCCGCGCCGGACGTCCTCGTCGGCGGGGAGCGGGTGGGGGTGGATCAGGTCGAGCCGGAACCGTCCCAGGAACAGCTCCTTGGCGAAGCTGGGCTTGCGCCAGTCCTGTTCCCGGGCCGCTTCCGCGACCTGCCGTGCCTCGCGCTCGGTCACCTTGGGCGGTACTGGCCGTGCGGGCTGTGCGGGCTGTGTTGCGGACATGAGCGGGCTCACCTCTCCGCCGGAGTCGGTGGAACCGGCCTACCGGCCGGTGCTACCTGTGAGTCGTACCCGTTTCGGGCCGCGGGGAAAAGAAGCGCGGCCGCAGCCCCGCACAAGTCCCTGCGATGCGGCTCACACGGCACCCGCACGGTCAGGCTCTTTACCAGGGCATTAGTCTGAGCCTGTTCAAAACGATGTTGATCAGCCCCGGGGGGGATGCGCGCCGCGCACCTGGGGCTCATGAGGGGGAACCACACATGAAGTTCAGGCTCCAGCACATGGCTGTCGTGGCCGCCGCCGCGGTGGTCGGTCCGACCGTGCTCATGGCGACTCCGGCGATGGCCAACGAGGTGCAGAACCCGGCCGTCACCACTCCGGACGCCGAGCCGAAGGACGACACGGCTCCGGAGAGCGGGGAGCCGGTCACGCAGCCCGAGGCCGGGCAGCCGGAGGCCGGACAGCCCGCGCCCGAGCCTGGGCAGCCGGAGGCCGGACAGCCCGAGGCCGGACAGCCGCAGGCTCCGAAGGATGAGACGAAGCCCGGCGCCGCCGAAGAGCAGAACGCGGCGCAGGCTCCGTCAATGACGCTGACCGGGCTTCCCCAGGAGTTCAAGGCGGGCAGCGACTGGCGGGAGTTCTCCCTCCACGTCGACAACTCGGGCCGTGCGAAGGCCGACGACTACTCGCTCGAACTCGCCCTCTGGACCCTCGACACGCTCGCATGGGAGGCCGAGGACATCCAGACGGAGGTCTACGCCCCCAACGCCGCCGGCACCTGGGGCTGGCAGAAGATCGAGGCGTACGGCTCGGAAGAGGCGTACAGCTTCGCCGTCGCCGACGTCGACATCGAGGCGAACGAGGTCTTCGACCTCAAGCTCCGCATGAAGTTCGCCAAGGACACCCCCGCCAGCAAGTTCTCCCTGAGCACGACGGCCGAGGGCGGGTCCGCGGACCGCGTCCGCTACCTGTCCAAGGTGACCGCCGCCCCGAAGTCGGACCACGAGGGCCCCAAGGTGGCACTGAAGGGCCTCCCGGAAGCCGGCCTCACGGCCGGCGGCGCGTGGCAGCCCCTCACCCTGAACGTCGACAACACCGGCAACGAGGCGTTCGACCGGTACGGCTTCCGGGTCCTCTTCTTCAACTCCGGCGACTCCCTCAAGGCGAAGCAGGTGGAGTTCGAGGTCTGGGACGGCGCCAACTGGGTCGGGGTTGAGAACAACCCCGCCAACCACGGCTTCGTCATGGACTTCGAGCGCGCTGTCGGCAAGGACGCGAAGTTCGACATCCAGCTGCGGGTCAAGATCGCGCCGGACGCCCCGCTCGGCGAGGCCATCCTCGTCATCGACGCGAGCTACGACGACGACATCATGTCCAACCTGATCTACGTCGAGACGTCGATCCACGCCCCGGGCACCGACCCGGGCACCAACCCGGGCGGCGGGGGCGAGTCCGGCGGCGACACCGGTAACCAGCCCAAGCCCGACGGCGGTGCCGCCCCGATCGTCGACCAGGGCGCCGGTACCACCGCCGGCACCGGCGGTCAGCTCGCCGCCACCGGCTCCGACCCGGCCACCACGTGGGCCCTCGGCGGCGCCGGCGTGGCCCTCGCCATGGGCGCCGCGCTCGTCGCGGGCACCGGCAAGCGCCGCCGCCCCACCGCGTAAGCCCCGAATGCGAAACGCCCGTACGACACGTCGTCGTACGGGCGTTTCGGCGTTGCGGAGCGGGTGGAAAAGAAAGACGGCCGGAGCCCCCGCACAGTAGGCTCCGGCCGTCGGCTCTATGGCCGTACGAGATCAGATGTCGAGGCCGGTCAGGACCAGGACCCGCTCGTACGTGTAGTCGTCCATCGCGTAGCGGACGCCCTCGCGGCCCACGCCGGACTGCTTGACGCCGCCGTACGGCATCTGGTCGGCGCGGTAGGACGGCGCGTCGCCGATGATCACACCGCCGACCTCGAGCTCGCGGTGGGCGCGGAAGGCGACCTGGATGTCGCGGGTGAAGACGCCGGTCTGCAGGCCGAACTTCGAGTCGTTGACGGCGGCGAAGGCCTCGTCGGTGTTCTCGACCTTCAGCAGGGTCAGGACCGGGCCGAAGACCTCCTCGGTGGCGAGCTTCACGCCGTCCGGGACGTGCGCGATCACGGTGGGCTCGTACGAGGCACCCTCGCGCTTGCCGCCGGTGAGGAGCTTGGCTCCCGCGGACACGGCCTCGTCGACCCAGGACTCGACACGCTTGGCGGCGTCCTCGGAGACGAGGGGGCCGACGTCGGTGGCGGAGTCGGACGGGTCGCCGGTGACCTGCGCCTGGACCTTCGTGACGACCTTCTCGACGAGGCGGTCGTAGACGGAGGCGTCGGCGATCACGCGCTGCACGGAGATGCACGACTGGCCGGCCTGGTAGTTCGAGAAGGTCGCGATACGGGTCGCGGCCCAGTCGAGGTCGGCCTCGGAGGACCAGTCGTCCAGGACGACGGCCGCGGCGTTGCCGCCGAGCTCCAGGGTGCAGTGCTTGTGGGGCACCGACTGCTGGATGGCGTAACCGACGGTGTCGGAACCGGTGAAGGAGATGACGGGGAGGCGCTCGTCCTTGACCAGGGCCGGCATCTTGTCGTTCGCGACCGGCAGGACCGACCAGGAACCGGCCGGGAGGTCGGTCTCGGCGAGCAGCTCGCCCAGGATCAGCCCGGAGAGGGGCGTGGCCGGGGCGGGCTTGAGGATGATCGGCGCGCCGACGGCGATGGCGGGGGCCACCTTGTGGGCGCACAGGTTCAGCGGGAAGTTGAACGGCGCGATGCCGAGGACCGGACCCTTGACGAAGCGGCGGGTCAGGGCGAGACGGCCGACGCCACCGGCGTCGGTGTCGAGGCGCTGGGCGTCTCCGCCGTTGAAGCGGCGGGCCTCTTCGGCGGCGAAGCGGAACACGGACACCGCACGGCCGACCTCACCGCGGGCCCACTTGACGGGCTTGCCGTTCTCGGCGGAGATCAGCTGGGCGATCTCCTCGGTGCGCTCGGCGAGCCGCTTGGACACGTGGTCCAGGGCGGCGGCCCGTACGTGGGCGGGGGTCGCGGAGAACTCCGCCGTCACGGCGTACGCCGCGGCCACGGCCTCTTCGACCTGTGCGTCAGTGGGCACGCTGACGGTGCCGACGAGGCGTCCGTCCCACGGGGAGTGGACGTCGAAGCTGTCCTCGCCGGAGGCCTGGCGGCCGGCGAGCCAGAAGGCGTGGGTGGAAGTCATGCGAATCCCGGCCCTTCGGAGTGTGCGGTGGGGTCCTTGTCCCCTCCACCGTAGGACTCCGGCGGGGATTCGGCGTTTATCCCTCGTGGAGCGGCGGGCCGCCGGGCTTCGCCGCTTTGTCACTGTCGTCCCCGCGGGTCCCCTGCTGGGGGCCCGGACGGGAGGCTACGACGGGATCGAGGAGGCCTTGAGGGCGAGCCACAGTTCCATGCGGACGTCCGGGTCCTCCAGGGAGCGGCCGAGGATCTCCTCGACGCGCTTCATCCGGTAGCGCAGGGTGTGGCGGTGGACGCCGAGGTCGGCTGCGGCCGCGTCCCACTGGCCGTGCCGGGAGAGCCAGGCCTGGAGGGAGGCCACCAGGTCGCCCCGGCCCGTCGCGTCGTGTTCCCGCAGGGCCCGCAGCGTGCCGTCGGCGAAGGCCCGTACGGCGTCGTCGGCGAGCAGCGGCAGGACGGAGCCCGCCGCCATGTCCTCGTGCTCCACCAGGGGGCGCCCACGCCGGCGGGCCACCGCGAGGGCCTGGTCGGCCTGCTTCAATGCGGCCGCGACGTTGCCCGGTCCGGCCGGCGCGGACAGGCCGACCACCAGTTCGTCGGGCTCCGGCCCGCTCGTGTCCCGGCCGCGCCGGGCCTCCAGGGCCTCCGCGTGGTCCACGCACGCCTGCACGGCCGAACCCGTGTCGGCGGCCAGCACCACGAGCCGGCCCGGCTCGGGCACCACCAGCAGCGTCTCGCCCGTGCGGGCGGCCGCCGACTCCACCGCGTCGGCCAGCAGCGCCAGGCCCTCCGGCTGGGCCGTGCCGGGGAGTGCCGGTTCGGCCACGATCAGCCGGAAGGGGGCCTCCAACAGCGCCCCGTACAGGTCCCCGGCCACGGACCGCGCGTGCTCCGCCTCCCCGGCCAGCAGCATCCGCAGCACCGCCGCCCCGAGCCGGGACTCGGCGTCGTGCAGGGAGCGGGAGCGCTCGGTGGTGAGGGTGAGGAGGGCGACGGCGGAGTGCACGGCGTACCGCTCGGCCGTGCCCAGCGGCGCGGCGGTGCCCACGGCCAGGGCACCGCGCGCCCGCCGCCCGGTGCCCAGCGACTGGAGCTCGACGCGGTCCTCCGCGCCGCCGACCACCGCGCTGGCGGGCGCGGGCCGGTCCCGCAGCCGCTCCACGTCGGGGGTGAGGCGGGCGGCGCGGCGGGCGGCCCAGTCGGGGGCGGCCGCGACGACGGCGCCCGAAGTGTCGTAGAGCGCGGCCCAGCCGTGCACGTGCGCGGCCAGCTTCGTGAGCAGCTCGGCGGGCCCGTCGGCGGACAGCGCGGCCCGCGTCAGCTCGCGCTGCGCCTCGAAGCCGGCGGTGACGGCCCGGTACTGGTCCGCCGCGAGGGCCGCGGAGACGGCCTTGCTGATCGCTAGGAAGGGGGTCCGGCGGGGTACCTCCAGCAGCGGCATGTCCTCGGCCTTCGCGGCCTCGACCAGGGCCTCGGGGACCGCCTCGTAGTTGACCCCGATGGCGAATCCGATGCCGACGACCCCGGCCGCGCCGAGGCGGCGTACGTAGCGGAGCATCTCCTGCGGATCCTCCGCGTCCAGCTTCATCGCGGTGATCAGCAGCAGCTCACCGCCCTCCATGTAGGGGACGGGGTCGGCGAGCTCGCTGACGTGGGCCCAGCGCACGGGGGTGTCGAGTCGGGTCTCCCCCGCCCTGACGCTGAGTTTGAGCGCCGAGTGCTGGACGAGCGAGGCGAGGGTGAGCGGCATCGGTTACCAGGGGCCTTTGGCGGGAGGGGCGGCGGAGGGGGCTGAACGGCAGACTCACGGACAGAGGCGTACAGAGCACCAGAACGACCGCAGGGGCTTTTCGCCGTGCCGTATGAACGGCTCCCCTCGATTCTGCCACCTCGTACGGGTCCGGGCTCGGGTCAGGCCGATCCGGCCAGCCGCACCAGCAGCGGCGCCGCCCGTTCCCCGCGGACCGAGGTCAGCGAGAGCACGGCGGACCCCGGCGGCACGGCGTGCGCGAGGTCCGAGGCGGACCAGCGTTCGCGCTCCACCTGGCGCACGGTCACCGCGTCCGTGGTGACGGCCTTGCCGGTGACGAGCTTGCGGAAGGCGTGCACGGCCCGGGTCAGCGGCTGGTCGGCGAAGACGGTGCGGTGGGTGACGTCGCGGGTCTCCACCCACTCGGTGCCCCAGGCCTCGGCAAAGCGCTTGCCGTCCCAGGTGGTGACCCCGGAGAAGGCCATCCGGCAGCCGACCGCGCCGAGCAGCGGAGTGCGCAGCGCATCCGGTACGTCGTCCAGCGTGCGCAGCGTGAGCAGGACCCCGGCGTTCGCGGAGCGCAGCCGCTGTACGCCGCGCACGGTCTCCGGGGTCAGGGTGTGGGAGGCGTCGTCGAAGGCGAGGAAGGCGAAGAGGGAGCGGTCGGTGCGGGCGGCCGCGGCGGCGTTGAACTGGGCGAGCAGCAGCCGGGCCAGCATCCGGGAGGCGTCGGCGTGCCCGCGCTCGGGCAGGTCGACGCGGACCCGGATCGGGTGCTCCAGGGCGCGCATCGAGAAGGGCCGCCCCTGGCCGGTGGTGTCGAAGAAGCCTGCGAAGGCGGGCCGGTCCAGCAGTGCCACCCGGTCGGCGAGGGCCGGCCCGGGATCGCCGTGGGCCCCGTACTGGCGTTCCCGGGCGTCGAGCTCGCGGAGCATGGCGTGCGCGCCGGCGTCTTCCAGGGCACGGCGCAGCCCGGCGAGGGCGGGCTGCACCTGGTCGAGCAGCTCGCGCAGCTCGGACACGGCGGGGAAACGGCCGTACGCCGCCCGGAAGGGCCCGAGGAGCTGGGCGAGGGCGGTCGCGGCGCGGCGCACGTCGATCCCGGGGACGTCCCCGACGAAGGCCTCGGCGAGTAGCGTGGCGGCCTCGTCGGGGTCGGTGCTGCCGCCGTAGAGGTCGAGGTCGTAGACGGAGCCGGGGTCGCCGACGCGGACCACGACGTCGTAGGCCCCGTCCGGCCCGAGCTGCGCGCCGGCCGCCCCGACGGCGACGACGGCCGCCTGGCCGGCGAGCGCCTGCAGCGCGAGCGACTCGACGACGGGCCGCACGAGCCGCCCCGTCTTCCCGGCCCCGGAGGGCCCGACGGCGAGCAGGGAGGTGCCGAGCACGTCGGGATCGAGGGCGAGGCCGGTGCCGCGGCGGGCGTAGGGGTTGCGCGGCTCGTCCTCGACGGTGCCGAGCCGCACCTGTCGCACGAGCAGATCGTGCCGGGCCGCCCTGACGGGCAGGTCCCGCGCCCCGGAGGGGTGGGCGCAGGCGGCGGCGCCGTTGTCCCGGACGGCGTCGGTGAAGGCCCGCAGCCGCGAGGGGTCGACCCGCACGGACTCCCAGGCCCGCCGGATCCGCGCGTAGTCCACGTCGTTCATCCGCCCGCCCCCGGCCTCGCCCTCCAGCCGGTCGGCGACTTCCCCGAGCCCGGCGGCCCGGACCTGCGGCCAGCGCGCGGGGTCGGCCCCGGAGGGTGCGGGCACCGGGGCGGTGGCGGCCTCGGGACGTCGGTCCGGGCCGGGTCTGCGGGCCAGCCGGGCGAAGAAGACGAGGACCGGCGCCAGGACCACCACGTACACGAGGACGGTGACCAGCCCCTGCACCCCTGTGCTCATCCCCCCGTAGGGCAGGTGGCCACCGACGAGATTGAGGACCGGCACGGTCCTGGTCCAGATCAGCATCACGACGAACAGCGCGCCGGCCGCTGCACCGAGCACCCTGGAACGCGGGCCACGGGCCGCGACGAGCCGTTCGAAGGCCAGACCCCAGGAGCCGAGGCGGCTGAACCACACCACCAGCGCCCCGGTGACGAGCAGCATGTACGCCTGCAGGGCAGCAGCACCCGAGCCGTTCTTCGGCGTGCCGTCCAGCTCCCACCAGTCGCGCGGGGTGAGGAGCTTCACCGGCAGGTCGGTGTACGGGATGTAGTTGTTGGTAATCAGGGACCAGACCAGCACGCACGCGAGGAAGGAGATGGCAGCCCCGCTGAGCAGTGACCGGTCGGTGGCGGTGTCCGCCTCGCTCCCCGTGCGAGGCACGTGGCCGAAGCGCCAGACGCCCGGTTCGGTCTGAGGGCGCGGGGTGCGCAGCCAGTCCGTGAGCGGGGCGGCGACGGCCGGCAAGTGCTGTGGCTTCGGCGGGGTCCCGAGGGGCGGCGGCGGGCCCGCCGGCCGGGGGACGTGACCCCGGCGGGTCGCCTGTCCGTCGTGCGTGTCCTCGGTGTCCATGAACCCCTGCCCCCTGCCAGTTCCGGTGCTGCGGCGCTCAATCTAGTGCCCGGCCCGCAACTGCCGCCCGTACCCGGTCATGATCCACAAGACACGCCCGCCGTCCCTCCTATGGCCGTCGCGGACAAGGACACGCAGGCATCACTCCCGAACGGAGCATGCAGGACCCCCTCTCCCGGGCCTAGCCTGCGGACAAAGACACAAGTGCGTCCGAAATCACCCCCAGGGAGCTCCCTATGACCGCTGTCCCGCAGGAGCGCAAGCTCGTCACCGCGATCCCCGGCCCCAAGTCGCAGGAGCTGCAGGCCCGCCGCCTTGAGACGGTGGCCGGCGGCGTGGGCTCCGTGCTCCCCGTCTTCACGGCCCGCGCGGGCGGCGGCATCATCGAGGACGTCGACGGCAACCGCCTGATCGACTTCGGCTCCGGCATCGCCGTGACCTCCGTCGGCGCCTCCGCCGAGGCCGTCGTGCGCCGTGCCTCCGCGCAGCTCGCGGACTTCACCCACACCTGTTTCATGGTCACGCCGTACGAGGGCTACGTCGAGGTCTGCGAGGCCCTCGCCGAGCTGACCCCGGGCACCCACGCGAAGAAGTCGGCGCTGTTCAACTCCGGCGCCGAGGCCGTCGAGAACGCCGTCAAGATCGCCCGCGCCTACACCAAGCGCCAGGCGGTCGTCGTGTTCGACCACGGCTACCACGGCCGTACGAACCTGACGATGGCGCTGACCTCGAAGAACATGCCGTACAAGCAGGGCTTCGGTCCGTTCGCCCCCGAGGTCTACCGCGTCCCGGTCGCCTACGGCTACCGCTGGCCCACCGGCGCCGAGAACTGCGGCCCCGAGGCCGCCGCCCAGGCGATCGACAACATCGTCAAGCAGATCGGCGCCGAGAACGTCGCCGCGATCATCATCGAGCCGCTCCTCGGCGAGGGCGGCTTCATCGAGCCGGCCAAGGGCTTCCTGCCGGCGATCGTGAAGTTCGCCAACGAGAACGGCATCGTCTTCGTCGCCGACGAGATCCAGTCCGGCTTCTGCCGCACCGGCCAGTGGTTCGCGTGCGAGGACGAGGGCATCGTCCCCGACCTGATCACCACCGCCAAGGGCATCGCGGGCGGTCTGCCGCTCGCCGCCGTGACCGGCCGCGCCGAGATCATGGACTCCGCCCACGCGGGTGGCCTGGGCGGCACCTACGGCGGCAACCCGGTGGCGTGCGCGGGTGCGCTCGGCTCCATCGAGACCATGAAGGAGCTCGACCTCAACGCCGCGGCGAAGAGGATCGAGTCCGTCATGAAGGCCCGCCTCTCCGCCATGCAGGAGAAGTACGAGATCATCGGCGACATCCGCGGCCGCGGCGCCATGATCGCGATCGAGCTCGTGAAGGACCCGGTCTCCAAGACCCCCTTCCCGGAGGCGGCCGCGTCGCTCGCCAAGGCCTGCCACGCCGAGGGCCTGCTCGTCCTCACCTGCGGCACCTACGGCAACGTGCTCCGCTTCCTCCCGCCGATCGTGATCGGCGAGGACCTGCTGAACGAGGGCCTGGACCTCATCGAGGCCGCGTTCGCCGGCATCGGCACGGAGATCTGATCGAACGGCTAGAACGTCCGATCGCAGCACCCGGCCGCTACCAGCGGTAACGGTCGGGCGCTGTGAAGAACGTGTGGGGGGCCGATGGCAAGAGCGCGTTCTTGCTGTCGGTCCCCCATTCGCTGCCGTACGGTTTCTGCAGATGAGTGAGACACCCCGTTCCCGGGAAACCGGGGGCGATACCAGTACCGGGCTTCCCCAGCGCCGCACTGGGCATGCGTTCGCGCACACTCCTCACCGATCGGACAGCCGTCCGCCCCAAACCCCCCGGGGCGTACGGCAACCCGATCAGGGCGGCCGTCCCGGAACCATCCCCCCTGTTCCGGGACGGCCGGCCATCCTCCTCCTCGTTCTCCTTCTTCTCTCCCTGCTGGGACTCGCCCTGACGACCTGGCAGGTCCTGGTCTCGGGCCCGCTGCTCACGCCGGACGAGAACCTCAGCCGCGCCCTGGTCGGCACGGTCCCCGACGCCGTCTCCGATCGCCTCTCCGACCTCGGCAACGTCCCGGTCGCCGTACCGGTCCTGGCCCTGGCGATGGCGTACGCCGTCCGGCGCTCCCGCGCCTGGGCCCCGGCGCTGACCGCGGGCCTGGCGATGATCCTGGTCCCGGCCGTGGTCGTGCCGCTGAAGGAGTGGACCGCCCGCCCGGGCCCCCTGGAGCCCTGGGCCGCCGGCTACTACCCCTCGGGCCACACCGCCACCGCCGCCGTCGCCTACATCGGCGCGGCCCTGCTGATCGGCCCGTACGCCCGTCGCGGGTGGCCGATGGCCACCGCCCTCGTCCTGACGGGCGCCACGGCCACCGGCCTGATCCTGCGCGGCTGGCACTGGCCCCTGGACGTACTGGCCAGCTGTTTCCTGTGCACGCCCCTGCTGATGGCCGTCGCAGGGGCCGTGCGCCGTACTGTCGGACCGCCCGGACGGTGGTTCAGCCGGCCGCGCTCCCGAAGTATCCGTCGAAGTTCCGGCTGAACTCCCAGCCGCCGAAGCGGTCCCAGTTGATCGACCAGGTCATCAGGCCGCGCAGGCCGGGCCAGGTGCCGTGGGTCTGGTAGCTGCCGCAGTTCGTCTTCTTCGTCAGGCAGTCCAGGGCCTTGTTCACCTCGGCGGGGGCGGTGTGGCCGTTCCCCGCGTTGGTCGTGGCCGGCAGGCCCACGGCGACCTGGTCCGGGCGCAGCGCCGGGAACACCCGGGCGGTGTTGCCGGCCACCGGGAAGCCCGTGAGCAGCATGTCGGTCATGGCGATGTGGAAGTCGGCGCCGCCCATGGAGTGGTACTGGTTGTCGAGGCCCATGATCGGGCCCGAGTTGTAGTCCTGGATGTGCAGCAGGGTGAGGTCGTCCCGCAGGGCGTGGATGACCGGCAGGTAGGCGCCGGCGCGCGGGTCCTGGCCGCCCCAGGGGCCGGAGCCGTAGTACTGGTAGCCCAGCTGGACGAAGAAGGTCTCGGGGGCCATGGTCAGGACGAAGTCCGGGCCGTACCTGGCCTTCAGCGTCTTGACCGCGGAGATCAGGTTGACGATCACCGGGGTGGTCGGGGCCCGGAAGTCGGTGTCCCCGGTGGCCAGGGAGAGGGAGTGGCCCTCGAAGTCGATGTCGAGGCCGTCGAGGCCGTACTCGTCGACGATCTTGCCGACGGAGGAGACGAAGGCGTCGCGGGCGGTCGTGGTCCCGAGCTGGACCTGGCCGTTCTGGCCGCCGATCGAGATCAGCACCTTCTTGCCGGCGGCCTGCTTGGCCTTGATTGCCGCCTTGAACTCGGCCTCCGACTCCACGTTCGGGCACTCCGCCACCGGGCAGAGCCGGAAGCGGATGTCACCGGAGGTCACCGACGTCGGTTCGCCGAAGGCGAGGTTGATGACGTCCCAGGAGGCGGGTACGTCGGCCATCCGGAGGTAGCCGGAGCCGTTGGCGAAGCTCGCGTGGAGGTAGCCGACGAGCGCGTGCGCGGGGAGGCCACCGCCGCCACCACCGCCGCCGCTCGTGGTGGTCGCGGTGACGGGGGCGCTCTTCGGGGACTCGCCGGCCGCGTTCACCGCGCCGAGCCGGAAGGTGTACGTGGTGGAGGCCGCGAGGCCGGTCACCGCGGCCGACGCGGAGGTGACGGGGAACGGCGCGGCGCCGTCCCGGTACACGGTGTACGAGGTGGCCCCGGGCACCGCGGTCCAGGACAGGGAGATCGCGCTCGACGAGGTCGCGGAGGCCGTCAGGCCGGTGGGGGCCGCGGGGGGCTGGGGCCGGCCGGGGCCGCCCGGGTCCGGTCCGACCAGGGTGAGGTCATCGGTGAAGTGGGCGGGCCGGCCGTACCAGCCGTGGGTGTGGACGGTCACGGAAGTGGTCGACGGGCCGGTGCGGAAGGTGGTCGTGAGCTGCTTCCAGGCGCCCGCGCTCTGTGTCCAGGTGGACGCGTCGGCGGTGCCGGTGCCGGTCGCGCCGAGGTACACGTACGCGCCCTGCACCCACGCGCTCAGCGTGTACGCCGAGTCGGGCTTGACGGTGACGGCCTGGGAGCAACGGGCGTTGTCCTGGCCGGCGGGGGTGGCCTTGAGGGCGGAACTCCCGCCGTGTACGGGGGTGGTGACGGTGGCTCCGCTGCCCGCCGAGCAGCTCCAGCCGTCGAGGCCGGCTTCGAAGCCGCCGTTGCGGATCAGGTCGGCGTCGGCCGCCGCGGCCGGCGGGCCCGCGGCGAGGAAGCCGGCCACCGCGAGCGCGACGGCCGTGACGAGGGACATGGCTCTGCGCACAACTGCCTCCGGGGCGTGGGGGGGATGGAGGGGGTCAGCGGCGCCCAAGATGGTCCAGACCAATGCCCTTGTCAAGACCTCCGGCTCTCCCCCGCCACCACGCGTGCGGCCGCCTCGTGCATCGCGAGCTCCAGCACCGCCGGGTCGGTGAGGGTTCCCTCGCCGTCCGGAAGCACCAGCCAGCGCACCCCGCCCGTCGCCCGGCCGGGATACGGGACCACGATCCAGGTCCCGCGCCCTGCTCCCCGTACGCCCGTGCCGAGCCAGCGGGAGGCCGTGCCCGGGGGCACGAAGAAGCCCAGCCGCGAGTCGCCGAAGTCGGCGAGCACCGGGCCGGGCCGGTCGAGGAGCAGGTGCAGCACGTCGAGGGTGGGCTGCCCCAGCTCCCCGGGCAGGATCAGCACGTCCCAGCGCCGGCCGGCGGGCAGGAGGGTCACCCCCAGCGGGTTGCGCTCCCATTCGAACCGGCAGGCTTCGGGGTCGGGCGCCACCGATGCCAGCCATTCCACCGCCGTCTTGACTTCCGGGACAGCCATCGCCCGGCCTCCGTTCCCTTGTCGGTGAGGTCCTCACCTGGGGAGAGCGGGGCCGGGCGCGGCTATGACGCGGGTTCGGCCGGTCCGAAGTGGTGAACTGGGTCACACGGTGATCGGCGTCGTGCGCCGGGGCGCGAGCGAGTGCCTCAGCTGTCGAAGCCGAGTCCGAGGCGGTCCATCATCTTCAGCCACAGGTTGCGGTGCCCGCCCCGGGCGTCCGCGCGGGCCAGCGACCACTTGGTGAGCGTGATCCCGGTCCACGCGAAGGGCTCCGGCGGGAACGGCATCGGCTTGGAGCGGACCATCTCCAGCTTGGTGCGCTCGGTGGGGACGCCGTCCAGCAGGTCCAGCATCACGTCCGCGCCGAAGCGGGTGGCGCCCACCCCGAGCCCGGTGTACCCGGCGGCGTAGGCGACCTTCCCGGAGTGCGAGGTGCCGAAGAAGGCGGAGAAGCGCGAGCAGGTGTCGATCGCCCCGCCCCAGGCGTGGCTGAACTTCAGCCCCTCCAGCTGCGGAAAGGCCGTGAAGAAGTGCTCCGCGAGCTTGAGGTAGGTCTCGGGACGGTGGTCGTATTCGGAGTCGAGCTTCCCCCGGTAGGGGTAGATCGCGTCGTAGCCGCCCCACAGGATCCGGTTGTCCCGGGTGATCCGGAAGTAGTGGAACTGGTTGGCGCTGTCGCCGAGCCCCTGCCGGTTCTTCCAGCCGATGGCGGCCAGCTGCTCCTCGCTGAGCGGCTCGGTCATCAGCGCGTAGTCGTAGACCGGGACCGTGAAGGGGCGGATCCGCTTGACCAGCGACGGGAAGATGTTGGTGCCCAGGGCGACCCGGCGCGCGAGGATCGTGCCGTACGGGGTCTGGACGGTCATCCCGGAGCCGGCCGAGGCCATCTTCAGGCCGCGGGTGTTCTCGTAGATCCGTACGCCGAGGCCCAGGCAGGCCTCCTTGAGGCCCCAGGCGAGCTTCGCCGGGTTGATCATCGCGACGCCGTCGCGGTCCCAGACGCCCGCGAGGAAGGTCGGGGAGTCGACCTCCGCGCGCACCGCGTCCTGGTCGAGGAACTCCGAGCCGCCGAGACCCGCGCGCTCGGCCTCCTGGTGGAGTTCCCTGAGCTCCTCGACCTGGTGCGGTTCGGTGGCCACGTCGATCTCGCCGGTGCGCTCGAAGTCGCAGTCGATGCCGTAGCGGGCGACCGCCTCCTCGATGGCGTCGAGGTTGCGGGCGCCGAGCTCCTCCAGCTTGGCGAGCTCCCCCGGCCAGCGGGCCAGCCCGTTGGCGAGTCCGTGGGTGAGGGAGGCGGCGCAGAAGCCGCCGTTGCGGCCGGAGGCGGCCCAGCCCGCCTCCTTGCTCTCGATCAGTACGACGTCCCGCTGCGGGTCCCGCTCCTTGGCGAGGAGCGCGGTCCACAGCCCGCTGTAGCCGCCGCCGATGACCAGCAGGTCGCACTTCTCGTCCGAGGTGAGCGAGGGCTGGGGGGCGGGCTTGCCGGGGTCGTCCAGCCAGTACGAGACCGGCTTCGCTTCGGAAAGGGATTTCGCAACACTACGCATGGCGACTGGGGCCATGTCTTCCAACTCCCTACGGAACTGATGACGTGCGTTTCCGAACTACTTCGGTTGTGCCTTCTTGCGGCGGTTGCCGACCATCTGGCCGGCGAGGACCACCAGCACCGCGATGACGAACATCGCCGTGCCGATGACGTTGATCTGTACAGGCGTACCGCGCTGCGCCGATCCCCACACGAACATGGGGAAGGTGACGGTGTTGCCCGAGTTGAAGTTGGTGATGATGAAGTCGTCGAACGAGAGCGCGAAGGAGAGCAGCGCGCCCGCCGCGATACCGGGTGCGGCGATCGGCAGGGTGACCCGTACGAAGGTCTGCACCGGGCCCGCGTAGAGGTCTCGGGCGGCTTCCTCCAGGCGCGGGTCCATGGACAGTACACGCGCCTTGACGGCGGCGACGACGAAGCTGAGGCAGAACATGATGTGGGCGATCAGGATCGTCCAGAAGCCCAGCTGGATGCCCATGTTGAGGAAGAGCGCGAGCAGCGAGGCCGCCATCACGATCTCGGGCATGGCCATGGGCAGGAAGATCAGCGAGTTGACCGCGCCGCGCGCCTTGAAGCGGTAGCGGACCAGCGCGAAGGCGATCGCCGTCCCCAGTGCGGTCGCCGCGAGGGTGGACCACAGGGCGATCTGGAGCGAGAGCGAGAGCGAGCCGCACATGTCGGCGACCCCGCACGGGTCCTTCCACGCGTCGAGCGAGAACTCCTGCCAGGAGTAGTTGAACCGCCCGGTGGGGTTGTTGAAGGAGAAGACGGTGACGACGACGTTCGGCAGGATCATGTACGCGAGCGTGCCGAGGCCGGCGATGACCACGAGATGGCGCCGCAGCCAGGTGAGGGGATTGCGCATCAGACCAGGTCCTCCGTTCCCGCTCGGCGGATGTAGACGGTGACCATGATCAGCACGATGGCCATGAGGATGAAGGACAGCGCGGCCGCCGTCGGGTAGTCGAGGATCCGCAGGTACTGCGACTGGATGACGTTGCCGATCATCCGGGTGTCCGTGGAGCCGAGCAGTTCGGCGTTCACGTAGTCGCCGCTCGCCGGGATGAAGGTGAGCAGGGTCCCGGAGACCACGCCCGGCATGGAGAGCGGGAAGGTCACCTTGCGGAAGACCGTGGCGGGCTTCGCGTACAGGTCCCCGGCCGCCTCGTGGAGGCGGGTGTCGATGCGCTCCAGCGAGGAGTACAGCGGCAGGATCATGAAGGGGAGGAAGTTGTACGTCAGACCGCAGACCACCGCGAGCGGCGTGGCCAGCACCCGGTCGCCCTCGGTCATGCCGAGCCAGCTGGTGACGTCGAGGAAGCCGACCTTGTTGAGGACGTCGACCACCGGGCCGCCGTCGGCCAGGATCGTCTTCCAGGCCAGCGTGCGGATCAGGAAGCTGGTGAAGAACGGGGCGATGACCAGCACCAGCAGCAGGTTGCGCCAGCGGCCGGCTTTGAAGGCGATCAGGTAGGCCAGCGGGTACCCGAGCAGCAGGCACAGCGCGGTGGCGGTGCCGGCGTACAGCAGGGAGCGCAGGAACTGCGGGTAGTACTCGGTGAAGGCGTCCCAGTAGGTCTGGAAGTGCCAGGTGACCTGGAAGCCCTCTTCGAGGGAGCCCGTCTGCACCGAGGTGGAGGCCTGGTAGACCATCGGCAGCACGAAGAAGACCAGCAGCCACAGGATGCCGGGGAGCAGCAGCCAGTACGGGACCAGCCGCTTGCGCACCGACGGCTTGTGCACCGGGGGTCCGGCCGGGGCGGGCGCCTGGGGCGGCGCAGCAGTGGCGGTCACGCGCTCTCCTCGACGGTCTCGATGCCCGCGTCTATGTCCTGGGCCGCATCCAGGCCGAAGGTGTGCTCCGGGTTCCAGTGCAGGATCACCTCGGCGCCCGGCACCAGGCGGGCGTCCCGCTCGATGTTCTGGGCGTAGACCTCCAGCTCAGGGCAGACCGGGCTGTCGATCACGTACTGGGTGGAGACGCCGATGAAGGAGGAGGCGACGATGCGGCCGGAGAGCTTGTTGCGGCCGGCGGCGATGGTGTGTTCCTCGTCGGCGTGGACCAGGGAGATCTTCTCGGGGCGCACTCCGACCAGCAGCTTCCCGCCGGCCTTGGGCGTGGTCGCGCAGCGGGCGGCCGGCAGGTGCAGCTTCGCCCCGGAGGCGGCGACCACCACGTCGGAGCCGGCGGACTCCACCGCGGCCTCGATGAGGTTGGAGGTGCCGAGGAAGTTGGCGACGAAGGTGGTGCCCGGGTTCTCGTACAGCTCGGCGGGGGCGCCCAGCTGCTCGACGCGGCCGCCGTTCATCACGGCGACCGTGTCGGCCATCGTCATGGCCTCCTCCTGGTCGTGCGTGACGTGCACGAAGGTGATGCCGACCTCGGTCTGGATCCGCTTGAGCTCCAGCTGCATCTGACGGCGCAGCTTGAGGTCGAGCGCGCCGAGCGGCTCGTCGAGGAGGAGCACCTGCGGGTGGTTGATCAGGGCGCGGGCGACGGCGACGCGCTGCTGCTGGCCGCCCGAGAGCTGGTGCGGCTTCTTGCCGGCCTGCTCGCCGAGCTGGACCAGCTCCAGCATGTCGTCGACCTGCTTCTTGACCGACTTGATGCCGCGGCGGCGCAGGCCGAAGGCGACGTTCTCGTAGATGCTCAGGTGCGGGAACAGCGCGTAGCTCTGGAAGACCGTGTTGACCGGGCGCTTGTACGGCGGGAGGTGCGTGACCTCCCGGTCGCCGAGGTGAACCGTTCCTGTGGAGGGATCCTCCAGGCCGGCGATCATGCGCAGGGTGGTGGTCTTGCCGCAGCCCGAGGCGCCGAGCAGGGCGAAGAAGGAGCCCTGGGGGATGGTGAGGTCCAGCGGGTGCACGGCGGTGAAGGAGCCGTAGTGCTTGCTGATCCCGGAGAGGCGGACGTCGCCGCCCTCGGTCTTGTCAGTCATGGATGGGTCCCGGGGGTGGGTAGGCGGAGAGGACAAGGGAAGGGGTCGCGGCGTGGGGCGACGGCTAAGCGCCGATCAGCTTGGCGAACTTCTCCTCGTACGCCGTCTCTTCCTCGCTGGTGAGGGAGCGGAAGGCGTGGGACTTGGCGGTCATCGCCTTGTCCGGGACGATCAGCGTGTTGTCGGCGAGCTCGGGGTCGATCTTCGCGAGCTCGTCCTTGACTCCCTCGACGGGGCACACGTAGCTGATGTAGGCGGCCAGCTGGGCGGCGACGGGGAGCTCGTAGTAGTAGTCGATGAGCTTCTCGGCGTTGGCCTTGTGCCGGGCCTTGGCCGGGACCAGCAGATTGTCGCTGGAGGTGATGTAACCGGCGGCGGGGATGGCGAACTTGATGTCCGGGTTGTCGGCCTGCAGCTGGATGACGTCACCGGCCCACGCGAGGCAGGCGGCGAGGTCGCCCTTGTCGAGGTCGGCGGTGTAGTCGTTGCCCGTGAAGCGGCGGATCTGCTTCTTGTCCACCCCCTTCTGGAGCCGGCCGACGGCCTCGTCGAAGTCGGCAGTGGTGAAGGAGGCCGGGTCCTTGCCCTGGTCGAGCAGGGTCATGCCGACGCTGTCGCGCATCTCGGTGAGGAAGCCGACCCGGCCCTTGAGGGTGGGGTCGTCGAGCATCTGGGTGACCGAGTCGACCTTCTTGCCGCCCGTCGCCTTCTCGTTGTAGGCGATGACGGTGGAGATGCCGGTCCAGGGGTAGCTGTACGCCCGTCCCGGGTCCCAGTCGGGGCTGCGGAACTGCGGGGACAGGTTGGCGTACGCGTGCGGGAGGTGCGAGGGGTCCAGCTTCTGCGCCCAGCCGAGGCGGATGATGCGGGCGGCGAGCCAGTCCGTGACGACGATCAGGTCGCGGCCGGTGTCCTGGCCGGCCGCGAGCTGCGGTTTGATCTTGCCGAAGAACTCGACGTTGTCGTTGATGTCCTCGGTGTACTTGACCTCGATCCCGGTCCGCTTGGCGAACTCCTCCAGGGTGGGACGCGACTTCTCGTCCTCGCTGGTGTCCATGTACTCGGTCCAGTTGGAGAAGTTGATCTCCTTCTCCGTGGCCGAGTGGTCGTCGGACGCCACTGCCGCGTTCCCCTCGCGCTTGGCGGGCGGGATACCGCACGCGGCAAGGGTGGACAGGCCGCCGAGGGTGAGCGCTCCGACACCGGAGGCGCGCAGCAGCGAGCGGCGCGTGAGGGCGCCGCGGCCACTGGTGAGGCTGCGCCGCATCGCGGCGAGTTGCGCCTCCGAGAGGCGGTCGGGCTCGAACTGCTCCATGCGCTGTGCCCTTTCGGGAGGTGTACCGCTGGTCAGGCGGTGGGCCCACGCGGCGGTAGCCGCAGATGGTTTACGGACGGTCCCCGAAGATCGTGCGGTGCCAGTCCTTCGCGGCGACCGCCGTGTTGTCGTACATCACATGCTTGACCTGCGTGTACTCCTCGAAGGAGTAGGTCGACATGTCCTTTCCGAATCCACTGGCCTTGTAGCCGCCGTGGGGCATCTCGCTGATGATCGGAATGTGGTCGTTGACCCAGACGCAGCCCGCCTGGATCTCACGGGTCGCACGGTTCGCCCGGTAGACGTCGCGGCTCCAGGCGGAGGCGGCGAGTCCGTACGGGGTGTCGTTGGCCAGCGCGATGCCCTCGTCGTCGGTGTCGAAGGGCAGAACGACGAGGACCGGGCCGAAGATCTCGGACTGGACGACCTCGCTGTCCTGGGCGGCGCCGGTGATCAGGGTGGGCCGGTAGTACGCGCCCTCGGCCAGACTGCTCTCCCCTTCTCTGGCTCCGGGGATCTCGCCACCCGTGACGACGGTGGCGTAGCCGCGGGCCCGCTCGACGAAGCCGGCGACGCGGTCGCGCTGGGCGTGGGAGACCAGCGGGCCGAGGTCGGTGGTGGCGGCGAAGGGGTCGCCGAGGCGGACGGTCTCCATCAGCTCGGCGACCCGGGCGACGAAGGCGTCGTGCAGCGGCCGCTGGACGTAGGCACGGGTGGCGGCCGTGCAGTCCTGGCCGGTGTTGATCAGGGAGGCGGCGACGGCCCCGTTCGCAGCGGCCTCGACGTCGGCGTCGTCGAAGACCACGAAGGGCGCCTTGCCGCCGAGCTCCAGGTGGAGGCGCTTCACGGTGGCGGTGGCGACCTCGGCCACCCGCTTGCCGACGGCGGTGGAGCCGGTGAAGGAGGTCATGACCACGTCCGGGTGGCCGACCAGGTGCTCGCCGGCCGTGCGGCCGGCGCCGGTGACGATGTTGATCACGCCGTCGGGCAGACCCGCGTCCTTGGCCGCCTGCGCGAACATCAGGGAGGTCAGCGGGGTGAGCTCGGCCGGCTTGAGGACGATGGTGTTGCCCGCGGCGATCGCCGGGAGGATCTTCCAGGCGGCCATCTGGAGCGGATAGTTCCAGGGAGCGATGGAGCCGACGACCCCGATGGCCTCGCGGCGTACGTAGGAGGTGTGGTCCCCGGAGTACTCCGCTGCCGCCTGCCCCTGGAGGTGGCGGGCCGCGCCCGCGAAGAAGGCCGTGTTGTCGATGGTCCCCGGCACGTCGAACTCCGTGGACAGCCGGATCGGCTTGCCGCACTGGAGGGACTCGGCGTACGCGAAGTCCTCGGCCTGCTCGGCCAGTACGGCGGCCAGCCGGTGCAGGGCGTCCGAGCGCTCGCCGGGGGTCGCGCCGGACCATCCCGGGAAGGCCCGCTTGGCGGCGGCGACGGCCTCGTCGACGTCCGCGGTGCTCGCCAGCTCGTAGGTGAGGACCTCGTCGCCGGTGGCGGGATCGATCACGGTGTGTGACTGGCCGGAGGTCCCGGCCCTCAGCTGCCCGTCGATGTACTGCGCGCCGTCTGCGAAGCGGTCTTTGACCTGGAAGCGGTTGCCCATCACGCTCTCACGCTCTTCCTAGCTACAGTTCGAGCTACAGCTCGAATTGAGTGCCGATCCTGACAGAGGACATGCACTCGGCCAAGTGATTCCGTTGTTGCCTTTTGATTACGCGACGGAATCGGTCGACCATGTGTCGAGGCACGCCCGAAATCCCGTACGAAGTGTCAGTGGCGACTGTCAGACTCGCGTGCATGGAGATGATCGAGAAGCTGACGGAGCAGGTCAGCCGTGGTGAGCGGGTCAAGTTCCTGCCGTTCTGGGGACACCGGCCGAGGCCGGACGGAAGCCTCGGTCCGAGCTGTCTGAGCCAGTGGTGGCCGTCCGAATTCACTGTGGGTGACGTCCGCTACGCCACGGCGGAGCACTGGATGATGGCCGGGAAGGCCCGGCTGTTCGGGGATCCGGAGGCCGAGCGCGCGGCCCTGGAAGCGAAGACTCCGGCCGAGGCGAAGAAGGCCGGGCGGCTCGTGCGCGGCTTCGACGACGCGATATGGGAGCGCGAGCGCTACGGGATCGTGGTCGAGGGCAGCGTGCACAAGTTCTCCTCCGCGCCGGAGCTCACCGCGTACCTGCTGGGCACCGGGAACCGGGTGCTCGTCGAGGCCAGCCCGCTGGACCGGATCTGGGGCATCGGGCTGGCGGCCGACGACGAGCGCGCGCTGGACCCGGCGCGCTGGCGGGGGCTGAACCTGCTGGGCTTCGCCCTGATGGAGGCCCGTGAGCGGCTCCTGCGGGGCGAAACCTGGGGCGGGGAGTGACGGACCGGCGCCGGGTCGCGGCCGTGATCGTCCGGGACGGCTGCGTGCTCATGGTGCGCGAGCGCGGCCTGGGCCCCACGGGCCGGCACGACGGGCCGGAGTACTGGACCCTGCCGGGTGGCGGCCTGGAGCCGGGCGAGGAGCCGGAGGAGGGGGTCCGGCGGGAGGTGGCCGAGGAGGTGGGGCTGCGCGCCCTGGGCGTGCGGTTCGCGTACGACGCCCCCTACCCGTCGGGCTGGACCGCCTGCTTCCGGGTGGAGGTGGCGACCGGCGAGCCGGTGCTCGGGGTCGACCCGGACCTGGAGTGTGACTGCCCGCGGATGGTGGGGCTGATCTGGGTCCCGCTGTCGCGGGGCACGGACGGCGGTTCGGTCATGGTGCCGACGCTGCTGAGTAATTGCGTGGTGGATCCCGAGCCCGGCGCCTAACGTGATCCTTGTCCAGGTGCGAAGGCGAGACCTACTTCGACTCATAATCGGGCGGCCGCGGGTTCGAGTCCCGTCACCGGCTTCGTGCCGGTGTAGCTCAGCTGGTAGAGCACCTTGTGGTTTCGCCGACTTCGACCTCTGGACACCTACGTCACGCACCTCCCGGTGCGCGGGCTGCGGCTCCTTCTTTTGCAAAGAATCCAAAAGCCGCCGCCACCTTGATCTCGGGAGGCACGCGTGGGGGATGCCCGGTGCGCAGGCGACGGCTACTTCCGGATCAACAGGTCGCGGGTTCGAGTCCCGCCCGGCCCCGGCCGGTAGCTCAGTTGGATAGAGCAGTCGACAACAGTCCGTCGCCGACTTCGATCTCGGGCATTCCTCACGTCACGCCTCCCCCGCTTTCCTTTGAATTCGGGGGGATTCACCATGGCTCGTTTCAACCTGCGCGCGTTCAAGGCAGCGCCTGCCGCGCCCACCTCGCCCGTACGCTCGACCCGCAGCGCCAGCACCCACCAGGGCGGCCCCGGGTACGAACGCGATCCGCGCTCCGAGCTGTTCCTGCTCGCCGTCGCCAACTTCGTGACGCAGCGCACCTTCCACGAGCGCGGCGAGGACCGCGACGACCGCTTCGCCGCCCTCGTGCGGCGGCTCGCGGTCGAGGACCCGGCGTGGACCGCCGGCCTGCTGCGCTGGCTCCGTGGGGACGCGAACATGCGGACGGCCTCGCTCGTCGGCGCCGCCGAGTACGTGAAGGCACGGCTCGACGCGGGCGCCACCGACGGGCCTTCGAACCGCCAGGTCGTGGACTCCGTGCTCCAGCGCCCTGACGAGCCCGGCGAGTTGCTGGCCTACTGGACGGCGACGCACGGGCGCAACGTGCCCAAGCCCGTCAAGCGCGGCATCGCCGACGCGGTGCGCCGTCTCTACTCCGCCGGCTCCCTGCTGAAGTACGACACGGCCTCCAAGGACTACCGCTTCGGTGACGTCCTCAACCTCGTGCACGCCTCCCCCGACCCGGCGAAGCCCTGGCAGGGCGAGCTGTTCCGCCACGCCCTCGACCGCCGGCACAACCCGGAGAGCGCCGAACTCCCCGTGGGCAACCGCACCCTCGCCGCCCACCGGGCGCTGATGGAGCTGCCGGTACCGGAGCGGCGCGAGGTGGTGCTCGCCCCGGACGGTGCGGAGCGCCTCGCGGAGGCGGGCATGACCTGGGAGGCCCTCGCCGGATGGCTGCAGGGGCCGATGGACGCGGCCGCCTGGGAGGCGGTCATTCCGTCCATGGGCGCGATGGCGCTGCTGCGCAACCTGCGCAACTTCGACCAGGCCGGGGTCTCGGACGAGGTGGCCGCGCGCGTCGCGGCGAAGATCTCCGACCCGGAGGTCGTCGCCCGGTCGCGGCAGTTCCCCTTCCGCTACCTGGCCGCCTACCAGCACGCCCCCTCGCTGCGCTGGGCGTACCCGCTGGAGCAGGCGCTCGGGCACTCGCTGGCCAACGTACCCGCGCTGCCCGGCCGGACGCTGGTGCTCGTCGACCGCTCCGGGTCGATGTGGAGCCGGTTGTCGGACCGTTCCGAGCTCAACCGGGCTGACGCGGCGGCCGTGTTCGGGTCGGCGCTGGCACTGCGGGCCGAGGAGGCCGACCTGGTGCAGTTCGGCACGACCAGCGAGGTGGTCCCGTACACCCGGGGCGAGTCGGTGCTGAAGGTGCTGGAGCGGTTCGGGGACCTCGGTGGCACCTACACGGCCCGCGCCGTGAAGGAGCACTACCGGGACCACGACCGGGTGCTGATCGTCACCGACGAGCAGGCCGCCTCGTACGGATACGGCGGCGACCCGACGCAGGAGGTGCCGAGCACGGTCCCGGTGTACACCTGGAACCTGGCCGGCTACCGGGTGGGCCACGCGCCCTCCGGTTCCGCGAACCGGCACGCCTTCGGCGGGCTCACCGACGGGGCCTTCCGCATGGTGTCCCTGATCGAGGCAGGGCAGGACGCCGACTGGCCCTGGGCCGTGTAGCCGCGTAGTCGGGTAGCCGGGTAGCCGGGTCCGCTCAGACCTTCTCGCGGTTGTCGGAGTCCGAGTACGGGCTCTCGTACCGCGTGTCGGGGAGCGGGCCCAGGTCCCTGAGGCTGGAGAACGCCAGGACGAGCATGAGGCCCCCGAGCAGGATGCCGACGCCTCCGAGGATGATGCCGGCCAGCGCCATCCCGCCGTTGTCGGCCTCGCCCCGGGTTGCCTTGCCCTTGCCCAGGGCGCCGAAGACCACGGCCCCGATGCCGAGGCCGACCGCTATGAAGCTGGTGATGCAGCCGACGACCGAGAGGATGCCGAGCACCAGCGCGGTGACGCCGAAGCCGTTGCTCTTCGGCATCCCGTAGGGCTGGTACGCGGAGTAGCCCGGGTATCCGGGCTGGCCCGGGTACCCGTAGGTCGGCTGGGCGGGCACCGGAGCGGGGTACGCGTAGGCACTCGGGTCGGGCTGGGCCGGGTACCCGTACGCGGCGGACGCGGGCCCGGTCACGGGAGCCGTCTGGTAGGTCTCGGCTCCCGGCATCTCGGTGATGGTCGGCTGATCGTGCACGGACGGCGGACCCGACACACCGGACGCGCCCGCTCCCCCGTACGCACCGTGCGGCTTGCCCAGGTCCACCGCCGGCCGCTCGGGCGGCGCCCACGGGTCTCGCGGCTCGGGACTGTTCTCGCTCATGCGGCGCCCCCCTCTCGTACAGCCATGCTAAGTGCTGCCACCGACAGTCACCGGGCTGCCTACGATGAAGCCCGACCTGCCCGCACCAGCGTTCTCCCGGAGGCATCCCCATGACCGACCTGCACCCCTTCATCGCGGGGCTGCCCAAGGCGGAACTCCACGTCCACCACGTCGGCTCGGCGTCCCCGCGCATCGTCGCCGAGCTCGCCGCCCGGCACCCCGACTCGAAGGTCCCCACCGACCCCGAGGCACTCGCCGACTACTTCACCTTTACCGACTTCGCGCACTTCATCACCGTCTACCTGTCGGTCGTGGACCTGATCCGCACCCCCGAGGACGTGCGGCTGCTGACCTTCGAGGTCGCCCGTGACATGGCCCGGCAGAACATCCGCTACGCCGAGCTGACCATCACGCCGTACTCCTCCACCCGCCGCGGCATCGACGAGAAAGCCTTCATGGAGGCCATCGAGGACGCCCGCAGGGCCGCCGAGACCGAACTCGGCGTCGTCCTGCGCTGGTGCTTCGACATCCCCGGCGAAGCCGGCCTGGAGGCCGCCGCCGAGACCGCGCGCCTCGCCGTCGACCTGCGCCCCGAGGGCCTCGTCTCCTTCGGCCTCGGCGGCCCCGAGGTCGGCGTCCCGCGCCCGCAGTTCAAGCCGTACTTCGACACCGCCCGGGCCGCCGGCCTGCGCAGCGTGCCGCACGCCGGCGAGACCACCGGCCCCGAGACCATCTGGGACGCCATCCGCGAGCTGGGCGCCGAGCGCATCGGCCACGGCACCAGCGCCACCCAGGACCCGGAGCTCCTCGCGTACTTGGCGGAGCACCGCATCGCGCTGGAGGTCTGCCCGACCTCCAACATCGCCACCCGCGCCGTCGCGAACCTCGACGAGCACCCGGTCAAGGAGATGGTCGCGGCGGGCGTGCTCGTCACCATCAACAGCGACGACCCGCCGATGTTCGGCTCCGACCTCAACAACGAGTACGCGGTCGCCGCCCGCCTCCTCGACCTGGACGAGCGAGGGCTCGCCCAGCTCGCCAAGAACGCCGTCGAGGCCTCCTTCCTGGACGAGGCCGGCAAGGAGAAGCTCCGCGCGGAGATCGACACGTACACCTCCGCCTGGCTCGCGCGCTGACGTCCCGTCGACAATGGGGTCATGCGCACCCTTACTGCCGTCGGCCACCGCGGCGATCCCTACCGTGTCCGTGAGAACACCCTGCCCTCGATCCGCTCCGCGTTCGCGCGCGGCGCGGACGCGGTCGAGATCGACGTCCGGCTGACCCGTGACGGCGTGCCGGTCCTGCTCCATGACGAAACGCTCCAGCGACTGTGGGGCCATGACGTGCGCCTGGACGCCGTCACGGCCGCTCAGTTGCGGGAGCTCACTGAGGGCCGGGTCCCGACCCTGCGCGAGGCGCTGATGGAGGCCGGGGCGGGCCGACTGATGATCGACCTACCGGGCGCCACCGCGGAGTCGGTACGCACCGTCGTGGGCCAGGTCCACGAGTGCGGGGCGCGCGAGCGGACGTACTACTGCGCGGGCCCGAACACCATGCTGGCGGTCCGCGCCGCCGATCCGGGCGCGGAGATCGCGCTGACCTGGACGACGCTGTCGCCGCCGCGCCGGGTGCTGATCGACGCCGTGTCGCCGCGCTGGCTCAACTACCGCTTCGGGCTGGTGAGCCGGGAGCTGACGGACGCCCTGCACCGGGACGGTCTGCTGGTGTCCGCGTGGACCCCGGACACCAAGATGACGATGAAGGCGCTCGTCAAGGCCGGCGTCGACTCCATCACAACGAACCGGGTCGATGCGCTGGCCGCCGTACGCGCCGACCTCGGCCGGTGATACGCACCTGGGCGGAGCGCGTACGGCACGCCGATCCGCGCCTGCAGGACCTCGGCCTCACCCTGCTCGTGCAGCTGGCCTGCACGATGCCGTTCGTCGTACCGACCCAGCCCGGGGCCTCGCCGAAGAGCTGGCCCGCCTACCTAGTGACGGTGCTCGGCCTGCTGCCGCTGGTCTGGCGGCGACGGGCCCCTGTCACCGTGCTGGCGGCCATCGTCGCCTGCGGCTTCTACTACAACTTCGCGATGGACGGGCCGGGCCAGCCCCTGCCCTACGGACCCCTGATCGCCTTCTATACGGTGGCCGTGCTCAGCCCGCCGCGGACCAGGCTGGTGGTGACCTCGGCAGTCCTCGTGTGCGCCCCCATCGCGGTGTTCGGGAACAGCAGGACGGCGAGAGAGCTGATCTTCACCCTGTTCGTCATCGGCGCGTCGTACGCCCTGGGGCGCTCGCAGCACACCCGGCAGGCGTACACCGCGGCCGTGGAGGACCGGGCGGCCCAGCTCGAACGGGCGAACCGGATCGAGGCGGAGCAGGCGGCCGCGCGCGAACGGGCCCGGATCGCCCGGGAGATGCACGACATCCTCTCGCACGCCGTCAGCATCATGATCGTGCAGGCCGAGGCCGGTCCGGTGGCCGTCCGCAAGGCTCCGGCCCGGGCCGAGGCCGCCTTCGAGGCGATCGCCGAGACGGGGCGGGACGCCATGGCGCAGCTGCGCACGATGCTGGGGGTGCTGCGGACGGAGGAGGCCGCTCCACGTGCGCCGCAGGCCGGGATCGGGGCGCTGCCGACACTCCTGGACCGGGTGCGGGCCGGCGGACCGCGGGTGTCGTACGAGCGGACGGGCGAGGTGCGCGAGCTGCCGGCCGCGTTGGAGGCGACGGTGCACCGGGTGGTGCAGGAGGCCCTGACGAACGTGGTCAAGCACGCCGGCGCTTCGACGGTGGACGTACGCCTGGAGTACGGGGCCGCGGCCCTCACCGTCACGGTCACGGACGACGGGCGGGGTCCCGGCGGCGGCTCGGGCGGGCACGGGCTGATCGGCATCCGTGAGCGGGCGGCGGCGCACGGCGGGACGGCCGAGTGCGGGCCGGGGCCGGACGGGCTCGGGTATGCGGTGCGGGTGGTCCTTGTAACCTCGCCGCAGGAGGTGGGGACTTGACGATCCGTGTGGTGGTGGCCGACGACCAGGAACTGGTGCGCAGCGGGTTCGCGATGATCCTCGACGCCCAGGACGACATCGAGGTCGTGGCGGAGGTCGGGGACGGCGCGGCGGCGGTGGAGGCGGTGCGCCGGCTCGCGCCCGAGGTGGCGCTGCTCGACATCCGGATGCCGTTGCTGGACGGCATCGAGGCGTGCCGGACGATCTCCGCCGAGAGCGCGTGCCGCACGGTGATGCTGACGACCTTCGACTCGGACGAGTACGTGTACGAGGCGCTGCACGCGGGGGCGAGCGGGTTCCTGCTGAAGGACGTGCGGCGGGACGATCTGGTGCACGCGGTGCGGGTGGCGGCGGCGGGCGAGTCCCTGCTGGCACCTTCGGTGGCGCGGCGGCTGATCGAGGAGTACACGGCGGTGACGGGCGCGGCGCGGCCTACGCTGGCGCCGGACCGGTTGGAGGTGCTGACGGCGCGGGAGCGGGAGACGCTGCTGCATCTGGGGCGGGGGCTGTCGAACGCAGAGATCGCGGCGGCGCTGGTGGTGAGCGAGCACACGGTGAAGTCGCACGTGGGGAACGTGCTGGCGAAGCTGGGGCTGCGGGACCGGATCCAGGCGGTGATCTGCGCGTACGAGACGGGCCTGATCGCGGCGGGTACTCCCTCTGGGGAGTGAGGGGACGGCGTGTCGTATCCCTCTGGCCGGTGAGTTGTCGTACCGGAAAAGACCCCTCTTGATGGTGATCCTCAACTACCCATCTGACCTGCAGCATTGAGTCATCGGGGCCGCAGCGGCGGCCCGGTGGACTCAGAGGGGGATCCCATCATGAAGGCTCGTACGCGCACGCTGATCGCCGCCGCCCTGGTCCTGGGCATCGCGTCCGGACCGGTCGTCGCGCACGCCGCTCCGGTCCCGGCCTCGGCGGGGGTCACCGCACCGGTCGTCTCGACCCCGCCGAATGCCGCGGCGCTGGAGCGGGCGATCGCCGGGCTCGGTGCGGAGAACAAGGATGCCACGGCCGCCCTGGTGCGGGTGGGTGGTACCAGCGGGAGCTGGCGGGGCAGTTCCGGGGTCGCGGACATCGTCACCGGGCGGGAGGCCGTCGAGCAGGGGCGCTTCCGGGCCGGTTCGGTGACCAAGACCTTCACCTCGGCCGTGGTGCTCCAGCTGGCGGCCGAGCGCCGGGTGGATCTGGACCGGCCGGTGCGGTCGTACCTTCCCGGCACGGTCCCCGCCGCCTACGGCACGGTCACCGTCCGGCAGTTGCTCAACTACACGAGCGGCATACCGGCGGCGGACGGCCCCGGGGAGTCGTTCGAGGCGCAGTGGGAGCACCGGTTCGATGTGACCGATCCGCTCGATCAGCTGGCCAATGCCTTCGCGAAGAATCCGGAGTTCACGCCGGGCTCGGCCCAGCACTACCTGAACATCAACTACACCCTGTTGGGCGTGCTCATAGAGAAGGTGACGGGCACCTCGTACGAGGAGGCGGTCGCCCGGCGGATCCTGAAGCCGCTGGGGCTGCGCCAGACCTCGTTCCCGAGCCGGACGCAGACGAGGATCCACGGTCCGCACAACCGGGGCTACCAGGCGATACCGAAGGCAGACGGCTCCAGGGAGCTGCGGGACGTGACCGAGTGGAACTCCTCGGACCGGTGGGCGGCGGGGGACATCATCTCGACCACAGCCGATCTGGAGCGGTTCACGACGGCCCTGTTCAGCGGGCGGATCGTTCCGAAGGCCCAGTTGGAGGAGATGTTCACGGTGCCCGCGGTGAAGACCTTCGGCAGCACGAAGGACGCGACGCTGAGTGCGGGGATGGCCAAGCTCGTCCTGCCGGACGGCACGGTGGCGTGGGGCAAGACGGGCGGCCGGCACGGTTACAACACCGCGATAGGCGCGACCCGCGATCTGTCCCGCACCCTCGTCTACTCGGTCAACGCCACGAACGCCAAGGGCGAGGACATGAACCCGGTGGCACTCGGCATCGTGATGGCGGCCTTCGCCAAGTAGCTACGCGGGCGTCGCCTCGAGGCGCTTGATCATGCGGCGGAGTACCAGCAGGGGGATCACCCCGAAGACGCCGAAGGCCATGTCGATGACGCTCCACCAGACGGGTATGCCGCGGATCGGTCCGCAGATCAGGGCCAGGGGGATCACGCCGGCGCAGGCGATCATGCCGGCTTCGACGATCCAGATGTTGCGGACCGGGTCGCGGTGGACTCCGTAGAAGAAGACGGCGATCACGAGGTGGGCGAAGGCGAGCCAGTCGGTGCCGTAGAGGAGGAAGGGGTATTCGGCATCGGCCCGCTCCAGCCCCTCGCCCACCCTGCGGAGCCATTCGTTGTCCACCAGGGCATTGGCCCACCGGAGTTCGCTGACCAGGGGGAAGGCGGTGAGTCCGCTCAGCACGAGGCACACGAGAAACAGGGTCAGCCAGGCACGGATACGCCGCTGAAGGGCGCTTCTCTCGCTCATGGAAGGAAGCGTACACCTGGAATTGAACACGTTCAGCCAAATCTCTGAACGCGTTCAATTCATCCGGGCGGGCGGATCGCGGTCAGAGCCCGACGATCGCGTTCCAGCGCTTCGCGAAGGAGCGGCGCTCGGCCGTGGAGATGTCCCGGGCGACGACCAGGCGCCTGCGCATCTCGTCGTCGGGGAAGATCAGCGGGTTCTCGGCCAGTTCGGCGGTCTCCTGGTCGCCGGAGCCGGCCAGGACCTCGCGGGCGGCCGGGACCGGGCAGACGTAGTTGACGGCGGCGGCGAGCGACGCGGCCACCTCCGGGTCGTAGTAGTGGTCGATCAGGGCCTCGGCATTGGCCTTGTGCCGGGCCAGGTTGGGGACGAGGAGGCTCTCGGCCCAGAGCTCACCTCCCTCTTCGGGGATGACGAACTCGATGTCGGGGTTGTCGGCCTGGAGCTGGATGGCGTCGCCGGAGTAGGCCTGGCAGGCCAGCACGTCGCCCTTGCTCAGGTCGGAGGTGTAGTCGTTGCCGGTGAAGCGGCGGATGTGCTTCTTGCGCACCAGCTCTTCGATCTGGTCGCAGCTCCGGTGGAAGTCGGCCTCGGTCCATCGGGTGACGTCCACGCCGTTGCCCTGCATCAGCAGGGAGTAGGACTCGTCGAGACCGGAGAAGAGGGTGACCTTGCCCGCCAGCTCCGGCCGCCACAAGTCCTTGACCGATTTGATCTCGCGGCCCAGGGCCTTGCGGTTGTAGGCGATGCCGGTGATCCCCGACTGCCAGGGGACGGTGTGCAGCCGGCCCTCGTCGAAGGCGGGGGAACGCAACTGCGGGTCCAGGTGCCTGGCCACATTGGACTGGGCCGAGCGGTCCATCTTCTGGGCCCAGCCCAGGTGGACGAAGCGGGCGGCCATCCAGTCGCTGACCACGACCAGGTCGTGGCCGGTCTCCTGGCGGTTCATCAGGGCCGGGCTGATCTTGCCGAAGAACTCGTCGTTGTCGTTGATCTCCTCGGTGTACCGGACCTCGATGCCGGTCCGCTCCGAGAAGGCGTCCAGGGTGGGCCGGCTCTCCTCGTCCTCCTCATCGGTGTCGATGTAGAGCGGCCAGTTGGAGAAGACCACGCTCTGGTCCCGCTCGGAGCGGTCCGTGCCCTGGCGCTGCCCCTCCGGGACGTAGGCGGCGGGCACACCACAGCCGGCGAGGGCGGTGACCAGGCCCGCGGCACCGAGGCCGCGCAGCGCGTCGCGGCGGGAGAAGTCGAGTCGAGGCATGGCCAAAGCCTCAACCAACCCGAAAGGGCGGGCAATAGACATGTTGTCTACTGCCCGCCCCTTGGGCGGTGTGCTGTGATCAGCCGTCGAGCGAGGTCATGACGTGCTTGATGCGCGTGTAGTCCTCGAAGCCGTAGGCGGAGAGGTCCTTGCCGTAGCCGGACTTCTTGAAGCCACCGTGCGGCATCTCGGCGACGAGCGGGATGTGGGTGTTGATCCACACGCAGCCGAAGTCGAGGTTCTTGGACATCCGCATCGCGCGGCCGTGGTCCTTGGTCCACACGGAGGAGGCGAGGGCGAACTCGACGCCGTTCGCGTACTCCAGGGCCTGGGCCTCGTCCGTGAAGGACTGGACGGTGATGACGGGGCCGAAGACCTCGTTCTGGATGATCTCGTCGTCCTGCTTGAGGCCGGAGACGACGGTCGGGGCGTAGAAGTAGCCCTTGTCGCCGATCTGGTGGCCGCCCGCCTCGACCTTGGCGTGGGCGGGGAGCCGCTCGATGAAGCCCGCGACCTGCTTGAGCTGGTTCGGGTTGTTCAGCGGGCCGTACAGCACGTCCTCGTCGTCCGGCTGGCCGGTCTTGGTGTCGGCGGCGGCCTTGGCGAGCGCGGTCACGAACTCGTCGTGGATCGACTCGTGCACGATCACGCGGGTGGCGGCGGTGCAGTCCTGGCCGGCGTTGAAGTAACCGGCGACCGCGATGTCCTCGACGGCCTTGGCGATGTCGGCGTCCTCGAAGACGACGACGGGAGCCTTGCCGCCGAGCTCCAGGTGGACGCGCTTGACGTCCTTCGAGGCGCTCTCGGCGACCTGCATGCCGGCGCGCACCGAACCGGTGATGGAGGCCATCGCCGGGGTGTTGTGCTCGACCATCGCCTTGCCGGTCTCGCGGTCACCGCAGATGACGTTGAAGACGCCCTTGGGCAGGACCGAGTCGATGATCTCCGCCATCAGGACGGTGGAGGCCGGCGTGGTGTCCGAGGGCTTGAGCACCACGGTGTTGCCCGCGGCGATGGCCGGCGCGAACTTCCACACGGCCATCATCATCGGGTAGTTCCACGGCGCGACCTGGGCGCAGACACCGACGGGCTCACGGCGGATGATCGAGGTCATCCCCTCCATGTACTCGCCGGCCGAGCGGCCCTCCAGCAGTCGGGCGGCACCCGCGAAGAAGCGGATCTGGTCCACCATCGGCGGCAGCTCCTCGCTGGCCGTGAGGCCCAGCGGCTTGCCGGTGTTCTCCGACTCGGCGGCGACGAGCTCGTCCGCGCGCGCCTCGAAGGCGTCCGCGATCTTGAGCAGGGCCTTCTGGCGCTCCGACGGGGTGGTGTCGCGCCAGCCCGGGAAGGCGGCAGCGGCGGCGGCCATGGCCGCGTCGACGTCGACCTGGCCCGACAGCGGGGCCGTCGCGAAGGCTTCGCCGGTGGCGGGGTTGACCACCTCGGTGGTCCGCCCGTCGGCGGCGTCCTTGAACTCCCCGCCGATGTAGTTGCGCAGACGACGCAGTTCGGTGGTCACTACAGCCACACTCCTGATCACATGTCCAATGGTTGAGACGAATCCCAAGCCTAGCCTCTCGGCGGACGCTTTCGACAGACCCAGACGCCACGAACTACGAAATCAGTGAGATCCGGGTCGCCAAACAACGGATTCAATCGATTCCGCCTTGCGGAACAGACGACCCTCGTGCACAGTGAGGTCGTGGTCAGTCGAAGCGCAGATTCCAGGAACAGACAACCGTCCCCTTCGGTCGATGCTGTGTCCCTGGCGATCATCGAGCAACTGCAGGAGGACGGTCGCCGTCCCTATGCATCGATCGGCAAGGCCGTCGGCCTCTCCGAAGCGGCCGTACGCCAGCGCGTACAGAAGCTGCTCGACCAGGGCGTCATGCAGATCGTGGCCGTCACCGACCCGCTCACCGTGGGCCTGCGACGCCAGGCGATGGTCGGCATCAACGTCGAGGGAGACCTCGACCCGGTGGCCGACGCACTGACAGCCATGGCCGAGTGCGAATACGTGGTGATGACCGCGGGATCGTTCGACCTGATGGTGGAGATCGTCTGCGAGGACGACGACCACCTGCTTGAAACGATCAACAAGAAGATCCGCACGCTCCCCGGCGTGCGATCAACCGAAAGCTTCGTTTACCTGAAGCTCAAGAAGCAGACCTACATGTGGGGAACTCGATAGCCCGTGAGCCAGGACCTCTCCAAGACCGCGTACGACCACCTGTGGATGCACTTCACCCGCATGTCGTCGTATGAGAACGCACCCGTCCCCACCATCGTCCGGGGCGAGGGCACCTACATCTGGGACGACAAGGGCAAGCGCTACCTCGACGGTCTCGCCGGACTGTTCGTGGTCAACGCCGGTCACGGCCGCAAGGAACTGGCCGAGGTCGCCTACAAGCAGGCGCAGGAACTCGCGTTCTTCCCCATCTGGTCGTACGCGCACCCGAAGGCCGTCGAGCTCGCCCAGCGCCTGGCCGATTACGCCCCGGGCGACCTGAACAAGGTCTTCTTCACCACCGGTGGCGGCGAGGCCGTCGAGACCGCCTGGAAGCTCGCCAAGCAGTACTTCAAGCTGCAGGGCAAGCACACCAAGTACAAGGTCATCTCGCGTGCGGTCGCCTACCACGGCACCCCGCAGGGCGCCCTGTCCATCACGGGTCTGCCGGCCCTGAAGGCCCCCTTCGAGCCGCTGGTTCCCGGCGCGCACAAGGTGCCGAACACCAACATCTACCGCGCCCCGATCTACGGCGACGACCCCGAGGCCTTCGGCCGCTGGTGCGCCGACCAGATCGAGCAGGAGATCCTGTTCGAGGGCGCCGACACCGTCGCCGCCGTCTTCCTGGAGCCGGTGCAGAACGCCGGTGGCTGCTTCCCGCCGCCGCCCGGGTACTTCCAGCGGGTCCGCGAGATCTGCGACGAGTACGACGTACTGCTGGTCTCCGACGAGACGATCTGCGCCTTCGGCCGTCTGGGCACGATGTTCGCCTGTGACAAGTTCGGCTACGTGCCGGACATGATCACCTGCGCCAAGGGCATGACCTCGGGCTACTCCCCGATCGGTGCCTGCATCATCTCGGACAAGCTCGCCGAGCCGTTCTACAAGGGTGACAACACCTTCCTGCACGGCTACACCTTCGGCGGACACCCGGTGTCCTCGGCGGTGGCGATCGCCAACCTCGACATCTTCGACAAGGAAGGCCTCAACCAGCACGTGCTGGACAACGAGGACGCCTTCCGCTCGACGCTGGAGAAGCTGCACGATCTGCCGATCGTCGGCGACGTCCGCGGCAACGGCTACTTCTACGGCATCGAGCTCGTCAAGGACAAGGTCACCAAGGAGTCCTTCACGGACGAGGAGACGGAGCGCGTGCTCTACGGCTTCCTCTCCAAGGCCCTGTTCGACGCCGGCCTGTACTGCCGCGCCGACGACCGCGGTGACCCGGTCATCCAGCTGGCCCCGCCGCTGATCGCGGACCAGGGCACCTTCGACGAGATCGAAGGCATCCTGCGCTCGGTGCTCACCGAGGCGTGGACCAAGCTGTAAATAGTCCGAACCACACGGCCCGGATCCCCCGTTCGAGTGAGAACGCGGGGGTCCGGGCCGTGTGCTGTCACCATCCAAGACGTTCATCTCTTTACATCTCAGTGCGGCGCCAGTGACCGAAAGGGCTCCGCTTCGTTCCCCCGGACGGAGGTGTACGCCATGGTGGCTCCACCGGACAATGCCCCGCCTGACAATGACGTCCTGTGGGCACGGTCCCTTCACTACTCCCACTGGGGGTCCCCCCGGACGAAGTCCGGGGGAGGTTCCCCCGGCCTCGTCGGGGTCTCCCTGGGAGTCCGCCAGGGAGAGATCCTGGCCCTGACCGGCCCCCGGGGCTGCGGCAAGACCACCCTGCTGCGCTGCCTCTCCGGACAGCTGCGACCGGAGCAGGGCGAGGTGTGGTTCAACAGCGTCCCCGTCCACACCATGGGCGCGCCGGCCCGCGAACGGCTGCGCCGCGACCGGTTCGGCTGGATCGGCCCCGAACCGCAGCTGCTGCCCGAGCTGAAGGTCTGGGAGAACGCCGCCCTGCCCCTGCTGCTCGCCGGCGCCTCCCACCGCAGTGCCAAGCACGCCGCCTGCGAATGGCTGGACCGCCTCGACATCGGCGGCTTCGCACGCAAACGGCCCGCCGCCCTGAGCCGGGCCGAGTCCCAGCGGGTGGCGCTCGCCCGGGCCCTCGTCAACCAGCCCGCGGTGATCTTCGCCGACGAGCCCACCGCCCCGCTGCACCGTGCCGAGCGCTCCCTGCTGCTCCGTACGCTGACCACCGCGGCCCGCTCCCACGAGATCACCGTGCTCCTGGCCACCCACGACGAGGAGTGCGCCGCCGTCGCGGACCGCCGTCTGGCCCTGCTCGACGGCCGCTGGGCCTCGGCCGCGGCAGCCGTCTCCTCCCCTGGCCCCGAGGCATCGGAGGGCCAGGCCGCGTGCTCGCTCTCCGCCTAGCCCGCGGCTCCCGGCCCATGGTCCAGCTGCGCCGGCTCCTCGTCGCGGCCGCCTCAGCCGGCAGCGGGTTCCTGCTGCTGTACGTACTCGAAGGTGCCGTGGCCCGGCCCGCCGGATCGTTCCCTCGCCTGCTGTGGGCACTGGTCCCGCTCGCCGCCACCGTCCACTTCGCCGTCGCCGTCGCCCGTACCGACCCCGCGACCCGGCCCCGCGAAGGGCTGGACGCGGCCGGGCTGGGACCCGTAAGGCTCATCCTGGTCGCGGTGATTTCCACCGCCGTCGCCTGCACCCTCGGCAGCGCCCTCGCCCTGGGCGCCTTCCTCCACCTGCGCGGGGACCTGGCCGGGCTGCCGTTCGACGGCGCCGGGGCCCGGCTCCTCCACGCCGACCAGCCGCTGCCCGTCGCCGCCGCCCTCACCCTGCTGGCCCTGATTCCGCTCACCGCTTCCGCCGCGACCGCCCTCACCCTGCGCCCCCGGCCGCCCATGGCCCCGCAGACCGGGCTGCCCTGGGGCATCGCCCTGACCGCCTGCGGGCTCGCGGTCCTGGCGTACGCGGGCCGCAGCGGCACCGGGATGCTGACCGGCTGGTCGCTGACCGCGATCGGACTCGCCCTCGCCGGACCCGGCCTCGCCTATGCCTGCGGTTCCCTCGTCCAGGCCGCCCGCCCCGGAGCGCTCCGGCTGCTGGCCGGGCGGGCCCTGCAGGAGGAGGCGCCCCGGCTCGGCCCGCCGCTCGGGGTGCTGTGCGCGGTCGGCGCGGGCGCCCTCACCGCCCTGGCCCTGCGCGACCGGGGCGGGCTGCTCGTGCCGCTCGGCCCGCTGACCTGGCCGGCCGCCGCCCTGGTGGCCGGGTGCGCGGCCGCGACCCTTCTCACATCCGCGGTGGAGGCCCGCCAGAGCCGGGCCCCCGGCCGCGAGGCGCTGACCGACCTGGGCGCTCCGGCCAAGGTCCTGCGTACGGCGGCCGGTTTGCGGGCCTCCGCGCTCGTGGCCCTGTGCGTACCGCTCTGCTGGGGTGTGGCGCAGCTGACGTCCCTGGCGCTGACCCGCTGACGCGGGCAGCCCTTAGGGTGGGCCGAATGGTCAACGCAGACATCGAGATCGAGACGCTCGCCGAATTCGACCAGGTCGTGGCCCGCGGCTCGCTCAGCGGCTACCGGATCCAGTCGGTCAACCTGCTGGAGCGGACCTTCGCGCTGCTGTCCGCCGACACCTCGGCGGCCGTGTTCCTGGGCTGCGCGATGGAGCCCGACGCCTCCGTGAAGGTCCGCGCCGACGGCGCGCTCGTCTTCCCGCCCGTCCCGGACCTGCCCTTCAATCCGTACCGGGGGCTGCTCTACACCCCCGAGGAGCTCTTCTCCGGGCTGCCCGACGGGTACGAGACCACCCCGGACGCCCAGACGTACGCCTGGTTCCAGGAGACCAAGGCCGACGGGGACGTCTTCTCCTCGATGCTGCGCTCCGTCCACGACGACGCGATCTCCGACGCCCTCGACGAACACCTCGACGGCGCCCGGGTCGTCGGCGTGATGGGCGGCCACGCCATGTCCCGCGGCGGTCCCGAGTACCGGGCCGCGGCCGAGCTCGGCCGGGCGCTGACCCGGTCCGGGCTGACGGTGGCGACCGGCGGCGGACCGGGCGCGATGGAGGCCGCCAACCTCGGCGCCTACCTCGCCCCGGTCGCCGACGAGGCCCTCCCGGAGGCCCTGGAACTGCTGGCCAAGGCCCCCTCCTTCGCACCGTCGGTGTCCGACTGGGCCCGGGCGGCGTTCGCCGTACGGGACCGCTGGCCCGGCGGCGGCGACTCGGTCGGCATCCCGACCTGGTTCTACGGGCACGAGCCGCCGAACGCGTTCGCCGCGCACATCGGCAAGTACTTCGCGAACGCCACCCGGGAGGACGGTCTGCTGGACCGCTCCAACGCGGGCGTGGTCTTCCTGCCGGGCGCGGCGGGCACCGTCCAGGAGGTCTTCGACAGCGCGACTCCGAACTACTACGAGTCGCGGGGCGAGCCGGCCCCGATGGTGCTGGTCGACCGGGCGCACTGGACCGAGCACCTCCCGGTGTGGCCGCTGCTCCAGGCCCTGGCGCGCGGCCGTTCGATGGAGTCGCGGATCGCCATCGTCGACTCGGTGGACGAGGTACCGGACGTCCTCGCGTCAATGAACTGAGTGCCGGAAGCAACTTCGCGGCCCGTTCCCACGTCTGGCAGAGGTACCGCAATACCTGCCAGACGTGAACGGAGCCTTTTGTGCTCATAGGCCTGCTGACCGCTGTCGCGGCGTCCATCTGCTACGGCACGGGATCCGTGCTGCAAGCCGTCGGATCGCGCCGCGCGGCCCGGATGTCCCCGTCCGCCGCCGGGGTGACCGCCCACGGCGGCCCCAATCTGTCGTCCACCGCGAAAGCGGCGATGACCTGGGAATTCATCGTCGGCACGATCCTGGACTTCGTGGGCTTCGGCCTCGGCGCCCTGGCCGCGCGCCTGCTCCCCCTCTTCCTCTCGCAGACGGTGATCAGCGCCAACCTGGTGATCACGGCCGTGCTGAGCGTGAAACTGCTCGGCATCCGGCTGAGCCGGAAGGAATGGACCTCGATCGGGGTCGTCTGCACGGCGCTGGTCCTGCTGGCGACGGCGGCGGGCCACGAGGGCGGTCACCACGCTCCGATGGCCACCCACTGGTGGCTGCTGGGGATCACCCTGCTGCTGATGGTGGGGGGCACCGTGGCCGTACGCCTCCTGGGCGGCGGCGCCGCGATCCTGGCGGGCCTGCTGTCGGGCCTGGGCTTCGGCGCGCTGGGCGTCGGCGTCCGGATCCTCAACGGGGTCGACCCCTTCGACCTCGGCACCCTCCTGTCCGACCCGGCTCTCTACGCCATCCTGGTGGCGGGCTTCGGCGGCATGTACCTGCACACGGTCGCCCTCCAGATCGGCTCGGTGAACGGCGCCACGGCGGCGCTGGTCGTCGGCGAGACGGTCCTCCCCGGCGCGATCGGCGTCCTGTGGCTCGGCGACGCGTCCCGCCCGGGGCTCGCGTGGCTGGCGGTCCTCGGCTTCGTCCTCGCCGTGACCGGTGCGGTCGCCGTCGCCTGGTACGGCAAGCACGAGGGCTCCGATCCGGAGATGGAAGCCAAGGTCCCGGCGACCGTCGGGTAGCCCGGGGCCCGGGGCGCTCCTCTTCACCCGCTCCCCTTCACCCGCTCGCGCTCCCCCGGTGGCGTACGCCAGGCGGCTGCCGCTTGCTGGACGGGGGAGAAAGCGAGGAGCCCCCATGGCCCCCACGGACAGCACGACCGCCCGGCTGTACACGCCCCGGGCCGCCGGGGCGGCCGGCATCGCCTTCGCCGTCCTGCTGGCGGCGGCGATCGTGCTGATGCGGATCGCGATCCCCTCGGGCGACGGCGCGAAGGCGGCGATCGATCCGGGCGACCGCTGGGCGGTGCGGCTGGCCCTGGAGATCGTGCCCTTCGCCGGGATCGCGTTCCTGTGGTTCATGGGCGCGCTGCGCGCACACGTCGGGGAGGCCGAGGACAGGTTCTTCTCCACCGTCTTCCTCGGCAGCGGGCTCATCTGCGTCGCCACCCTGTTCGTCGCCGCCGGGGCGGCCGGAACCGTGCTGGTGGAGAACCCGCCCTCCGACTTCGGCCGCGAGTACGCGTACACGGTCCTCGCGACCTACTCGATGCGGATGGCGGCCGTCTTCGTCCTCGCGACCTCGACGATCGGGCGCAAGCTCGGCGTCTTCCCCAAGCCGCTGGCCCTGCTGGGAACCCTCGTCGGCCTGGTCCTGATCGTGGTGGGGTCGAGCGTGCCCTGGTCCGAGCTCGTCTTCCCGGCCTGGGCCCTCGTCGTCGGCATCCACATCCTCCGCTCCCGGGTCCAGTCTCAGCCCTGACCTGCGGTCTCATCGCCCCGCAGGACGGGCCGGGCTACCGCGTGCATGCTGGATGAGGAAGGGGAACGGGGGGTCGGGGGAGCTCGGGGACGACGGGGAGGATCGAGCCACCGAAAGGCTGATGCCTCATGAGGCTTGTCGTCGACCTCAATCGCTGCCAGGGGTACGCACAGTGCGCGTTCCTCGCCCCGGACGTCTTCGCCATGCACGGCGACGAGTCACTTCTCTACAACCCGCAGCCCGACGAGGAGCACCGCGAGAACGTCGTCCGCGCCGTCCACGCCTGCCCTGTCAGGGCCATCCTGCTGGACGCGATGAACGGGTCCCTGTCGAGTGCGGAGGCGCGTGGTGAGCGGTGACTCAGCCCTGGAGCGGCTCAAGCGCGAGGGCCGCATCGTGGTCGTCGGCGCTTCCCTCGCCGGCCTGCGCGCCGCCGAGACGATGCGCGAGAAGGGGTTCGCCGGATCGCTCACGATGATCGGCGACGAGCCCTACGAGCCGTACGACCGCCCCCCGCTGTCCAAGCAGGTCCTGCTGGGCAAGGCGACCGCCGACCGTACGGCCCTCCCCCGCCGCCGGGACATCGACGCCAAATGGCGGCTCGGCGTACCCGCCACCGGTCTGGACATGACGGCCAGACGGGTCAAGCTCGCCGACGGGGACGAGGTGGAGTACGACCGGCTGCTGATCGCCACCGGGGTACGGGCCCGGCCGTGGCCGAACGAGGAGGAGGCGGCCCTCGAAGGCGTCTTCACCCTGCGTACCCGGGACGACGGCGCCGCCCTGGAGCGGCGGCTGGCGGCCGGACCGCGCCGGGTGCTGGTCATCGGCGCCGGATTCACCGGCTCCGAGATCGCCTCCGCCTGCCGGGAACGGGATCTCCCGGTCACGGTCGCCGAGCGGGGCGCCGGACCCCTGGTCGGGGCCCTGGGCGGGGTGATCGGCGAGGTCGCGGCCGGGATGCACCGCGACAACGGGGTGGACCTGCGGACCGGGGTCATGGTCACCGGGCTGGAGGGCGACTCTTCCGGCCAGGTACGCGCCGCCCACCTGTCGGACGGCAGCCTCGTGGAGGCCGACGTCGTGATCGTGTCACTCGGCGCCCAGCGCAACACCGACTGGCTGGCCGGTTCCGGACTGGGCGCGGGCCCGCGGGGCATCGCATGTGACGCGGGCTGCCGGGCCTTCAACATCTGGGGCATCGTCACCGACGACGTCTTTGTGGCGGGTGACGTGGCACGTTCCCCGCACGCGCTCTTCGGGTACCAGTTCCTGTCCCTGGAGCACTGGGGCAACGCCGTCGCGCAGGCCGAGACCGCGGCGCACAACATGCTCAGCGAAGGCGTGGACCGCCGCCCCCACGTGTGGATTCCGGCGTTCTGGTCCTCCCAGTTCGGGGTGAACATCAAATCGGTCGGGGTGCCCTCGATGGGGAACGAGATCCTCATCACGCAGGGGTCCCGCGACGAGCGCAGGTTCGTCGGCGTCTACGGCTACCAGGGGCGCGTCATCGGCGCCGTCACCTTCGACCAGTGCCGGTGGCTGGACTTCTACGAGCAGCAGATCGAGCACACCGCGCCGTTCCCTCTCCCCTTCACGACGGTGGACCGCAGGAGCGAGGGGAACAAGCCGCTGGACGCCGACTTCCCCGACCCGTCGGTGCCGACGCACGGCCCGACCATCACCCTGAGCGGCTACTCACCAGCCGACCGGCAAATGACGTTCACGCCGGCGCACAACTGAGCACGAGGACCTCTCATGACTGAAGGCATCCTGCGGCAGATCCTCGACTACTCCAGCCGGGCCAACCCGTATCCCCTCTATGAGGAGCTCCGCAAGACCCCGGTGTTCCACGACGGGGACGGGCCGTACGTCGTCAGCACCTATCACGAGATCAAGAGCCTGCTGCACGATCCGCGGATCAGCTCCGACTCCCGCAACCTGGCGACCGTCGGCGATCTGCTGGGCGAGGGAGACGGGGAGGAGGCTACCGCCCTGCCCCCGTCCTTCCTGAAGCTGGACCCGCCCGACCACGACCGGCTGCGCAGGATGACGAACCGCCCCTTCGGACCGCCTCACTCCCCTCACCGCGTCCACGACATGCGCGGCGAGCTGGGCGGCATCGTCACCGGTCTGATCGACACGATCTCCGAGCAGGGCGACCCGGGGCGGATCGACCTGGTCGAGGAGTTCTCGTACCCCTTCCCGGTCACGGTGATCTGCCGGCTGCTCGGCGTGCCGAGCGAGGACGAGAGCCGCTTCCACGTCTGGGCCGACACGCTCGCCGCGAGTCTCGACCCCGATCCGGACGCCGATCCCGCCGAACGCGTCAAGAAGACGCAGGACGCCCGCATGGAACTCGGCATGTACCTGGCCGGGCTGATCGAGGAGCGGCGCAAGAACCCCACCGGGGACATGCTCTCGGAGCTGGCGACCGGGCAGGGGCCGGACGGCGCCATGAGCACGATGGAAGTGCTCAGCACCTCGGCGCTGCTGCTGATCGCCGGGCACGAGACCACCGTCAACCTGATCACGAACGGGATGCTCACCCTCCTGCGTCATCCGGAGGTCCTGGACCGGTTGCGCACCGATCCGGCGCTGTCCGTCCCGATCGTGGAGGAGCTGCTGCGCTACGAGCCCCCGGTGCAGCTGGTGCCGCAGCGCACCCCCCTGGCCGACATCGAGATGGGGGGTGTGACCATCCCCAAGGGCGCCTCGCTCTGGCTGATCCTGGCCTCCGGCAATCGCGACCCCCAGCGGTTCAAGGATCCGGACCGCTTCGACCCGGACCGCCCGGACGTCCAGCACCTGGGCCTCGGCAGCGGTATCCACAGCTGCTTCGGTGCGCCGCTGGCCCGGCTGGAGGCCGCATTGGCGCTGAGCGAGCTGGCCCGCCGACTGGAGAACCCCCGGCTGCTGGAGGACCCGCCGCCCTACCGCCAGAACGCGGTCCTGCGCGGCCCGCGCCACCTGCCGATCGCGTGCGACAGCATCCTCCCCGCCTAGGGGGTGCCCGCCGGCAGGACGACCACCTCGGCCGGGGTGAAGGTGACCGCCACCCGGTCGCCCACCTCCGGCGCCCCGGCCAGCCCGCACTCCGCTTCCAGCACCGGCCCCGCCTCCGGGCGCAGCGACAGCGCGACGTGCGTCCCGCGGAAGGTGCGGGATACCACCTCGCAGGCCAGGCCGGCCGCGCACAGCACGACCCCGGCCGGGCGGATCAGCAGCCGGTGCTCCCCGTCCGGGGTGCCCGCCGGAACCGGGACCTTGCCCCAGGCGGTGGCGGCCGCGCCCCCCGACACCACGGCCGGGACCACGTTCTCGAAGCCGAGGAAGCGCGCCACGAACTCCGACGCGGGCCGCTGCCACACCTCCAGCGGGGTGCCGGCCTGCGCGATCCGCCCGTCCCGCATCACCACGACCCGGTCGGCCAGGGCGAAGGCCTCGCCCTGGTCGTGCGTGACGGCCAGCACGGTCGTCCCCAGCCGGGAGAAGAGCCCCCGCAGTTCCACCACGAGCCTCTCCCGCAGGCCCCGGTCGAGCTGCCCCAGGGGTTCGTCCAGCATCAGCAGCCGCGGCGACGGCGCCAGCGCCCGGGCCAGCGCGACCCGCTGCTGTTCGCCGCCGGACAGCGAGGCGATCGCGCGGCCCTGGGCGCCGGGGAGCCCGACCAGCTCCAGCAGCGCCGCGACCCGGGCTTCGCACGAGCCTCGGCCGCTCGAGGGGCCGCGCGAGTAGCCCCGCATCCGCAGGCCGAAGGCGACGTTCCCGCCGACGTCCCGGTGCGGGAAGAGCTGGTGGTCCTGGAACATCAGGCCGACGCCCCGGCGGTGCACGGGCACCCCCGCCTGGTCGGCGCCGCCCAGCAGCACCCGGCCCGCGGACACCTGCTGGAGCCCTGCGACGACCCGCAGCAGCGTGGACTTCCCGCTCCCGCTCGGCCCGAGCACGCACACGATCTCGTGCTCGGCGACCTCCAGGTCCACGCGGTCCACGACCGCGCGCTGACCGAAGCGGACCGATACCCCTTCCAGCTGAAGCAGCGTCATCAGAACTCTCCGGAGGTCTTGTCGGGGCGCAGCCGCTCCAGCACCAGCAGGGACGCCGCGCACACCAACATCAGGATCGTGCTCAGGGCCATCGCCTGCCCGTAGTTCATCTCCCCGGCCCGCCCCAGCAGCCGTGCCACGGCCACCGGCAGCGTCGGGCGGTCCGGCCGCGCGATGAACACGGTCGCGCCGAACTCCCCCAGCGAGACCGCGAAGGCGAATCCGGCGGCGATCAGCAGCGCCCGCCGCACCAGCGGCAGGTCCACCTCCCGCCAGGCCCGCAGCGGAGACGCGCCGAGCACCGCGGCGGCCTCCCGGAGCCTCCCGTCCACCGCCCGCAGCACGGGCAGCATGGTCCGTACGACGAACGGCACGCCGACGAGGGCCTGCGCGAGCGGCACCAGGATCCACGAGGTCCGCAGGTCCAGCGGCGGCTCGTCCAGGGTGATGAGGAAACCGAAGCCCACCGTCACGGCGGACACCCCGAGCGGAAGCATCAGCAGCGCGTCGAAGCCGCGCACGAAGCGGCCCCCGCGCCGGGTCAGTGCCGCGGCCGCGAGCCCCCCGATGACCAGGGCGATCGCGGTGGCGGCGAGCGCGTACTGGAGGGAGTTCCAGATCGCCTCCAGCGGCGGCACCAGGAACGTTCCGCCGCCCGCGCCCACCTCCTGTAGCGCCCGGTAGAAGCCGAACCCGTACCCGCCGGGCACGTCGAAGGAGCGTTCCACCAGCACGCCGAGCGGCGCCACGATGAGCAGCGCCACGGTCAGCAGTACCCCGCCCAGCAGAGCGCGCTGCGCCCAGCCGCGCGGCCGGTGTGTGGTCCGGCCGGGATCGACCAGCCGCAGCGCGGTCTCGCGCTTGCGCACGGTCCAGGCGTGCACGGCGAGGATCCCGCCGATCGCGGCGAACTGGACCATCGTCAGCACGGCGGCCGTCGGCAGGTCCAGGAGCTGTGCGGTCTGCCGGTAGACCTCCACCTCCAGGGTGGAGTACGAGGGCCCGCCGAGGATCAGCACGACGCCGAAGGAGCTGAAGGTGAAGAGGAACACCATCAGCGAGGCCGCGGCCACCGACGGGGCCAGCGCGGGCAGCGTCACCCGCCGCCAGGCGGCGAACCGTCCGGCGCCCAGCACCCGGGCGGCCTCCTCCTGACGCGGATCCAGCTGGGCCCAGAGCCCGCCGACCGTGCGGACGACGACCGCGTAGTTGAAGAAGACGTGCGCGAGGAGGATCGCCCAGACGGTGGTGTCGAGCCGGACCCCCACCCGTTCGTCCAGCAGCCCGTTCCGGCCGACCAGCGCGAGGAAGGCGGTGCCGACCACCACGGTCGGCAGCACGAAGGGGACGGTCACCAAGGCGCGCAGCAGCTGCTTGCCGGGGAACTCGAAGCGCGCGAAGACGTACGCGGCCGGGAGCGCGATCAGCAGCGTGAGCCCGGTGGAGGCGAGCGCCTGCCAGGTGGTGAACCAGAGCACGTCGGCGATGTCGGGCCGGGTGATCACCTCGCCGATCCGGCCGAACTGCCACCCGGCGTCGGTCTTGAGACCGCGCCCGACGATGGCGGCGACAGGATAGGCGAAGAACAGCCCGAAGAAGGCGAGGGGCACGGCCATCAGCGCGAAGCGCACGGCCGTGGCCCGGCCGGACTCAGGGGCGGTCTCACGACCGGACCCACGACCGGGCTCACGGCCGGACTCACGACCGGGCTCACGGGCGGTGTCACCCGTGGCCGGGACCGGCGCGGCGCCCCCCGACGCCGCGCCCGCTCCCTTGGTGCCGCCTACTTCACGACGAGCGCGGTCCATGCCGAGACCCACTGCTCACGGTTCTTGGCGATGGTCTCCGGAGCCACGTTCTCGGGCTTCTCGACCACCACGCCGTGCTTGGTGAACAGCTCCGGCAGGGAAGCGTTCTTCGTCACCGGGTTCACGAACATCTGGAGCGGCATGTCCTCCTGGAACTTCTTGCCGATCATGAAGTCGATCAGCGCCTTGCCGCCCTCCTCGTTCTTCGCGCCCTTCAGCAGACCCGCGAACTCGATCTGGCGGAAGCAGGTGCCGGTGGCGACGCCCGTCGGGGCCTCGGTCGGCTGCGGCTCGCCGTACAGCACCTCGACCGGCGGGCTGGAGGCGTAGGAGACGACCAGCGGGCGGTCGCCCTTGGCCTTCTTTCCGCCCGCGGAGCCGGAGAACCGCTCGTTGTAGGCCTGCTCCCAGCCGTCGACGACCTCGACGCCGTTGGCCTTCAGCTTGGTCCAGTAGTCCTTCCAGCCGTCCTCGCCGTACTTGCCGACGGAGGCGAGCAGGAAGCCGAGGCCGGGCGAGGAGGTCGCGGCGTTCTCGGTGACCAGCAGGTTCTTGTACTCGGGCTTGATCAGGTCGTCCAGCGTCTGCGGCGGGGCGATCTTCTTGTCGGCGAAGTACGCCTTGTCGTAGTTGACGCAGATGTCGCCGGAGTCGATCGGGGTGACCCGGTGCTCCTTGTCCAGGACGAACTCCGGCTTCACCTCGGCCAGGCCCTTGGCCTCGTACGCGGTGAAGATGCCGTTGTCGAGGGCGCGCGAGAGCAGGGTGTTGTCCACGCCGAAGAACACGTCGCCGCGCGGGGAGCCCTTGGTGAGGATCTCCTGGTTCAGCGCCGCGCCCGCGTCCCCGGACTTCAGGACCTTGACCGTGTAGCCGCTCTGCTGCTCGAACTCCTTGAGGACCGTGTCGGTCACGTTGAAGGAGTCGTGGGAGACGAGCGTGACGGTCTTGGACTTCGGGGCGTCGGTCGCGCCCGCGGGCTTGTCCTTGGCGTCGCCGCCGCAGGCGCTGAGCGTGGTGACGCCCAGCGCGGCCGCGAGCGCGGCGCCCGCGATCTTCTTGGTGGTGCTCACTGGTGATTCCTCCTGGGATGACCAGGAGAAGACGCGGCCCTGCCCGGCGCTCTGTGGGAGCGGACGCCGGGCAGGGCGCAACAGCTTGAGTGGTGACCGAACTTCCTACCCCGAATGACCGGGGCGAGGTTCAGAGGGTCTGCGGGTGACGGTTCCCGCACTCTCAGCGCTGTGGCGCTCCCCTGTCGGAATATGAAATTGGTTCGGCCACAGGGTACCCCGTGGCCGAATACGAACGCTCCGAAACGGAATCTAGCGCTCCGAGGCGGCGAGCTGGCCGCACGCGCCGTCGATCTCCTGGCCGCGGGTGTCCCGTACGGTCACGGGCACGCCGTGCCGGGCGATGGCCTCGACGAAGGCCTTCTCGTCCTCGGGCCGCGAGGCGGTCCACTTGGAGCCGGGCGTCGGGTTCAGCGGGATCAGGTTGACGTGGACGCGCTTGCCCTTGAGCAGCTTGCCCAGCAGGTCGCCGCGCCAGGCCTGGTCGTTGATGTCGCGGATCAGGGCGTACTCGATGGAGATCCGCCGGCCGGACTTCTCCGCGTACTCCCAGGCCGCGCCGAGGACCTCGCGGACGTTCCAGCGGGTGTTCACGGGGACCAGGGTGTCGCGCAGCTCGTCGTCGGGCGCGTGCAGCGAGACGGCGAGGCGGCACTTGAAGCCCTCGTCGGCGAACCGCAGCATGGCCGGGACCAGGCCTACGGTGGAGACGGTGATCCCGCGCTGCGACAGGCCCAGGCCGTCGGGCTCGGGGTCGGTGAGCCGGCGGATGGCGCCGACCACGCGGTTGTAGTTGGCCAGCGGCTCGCCCATGCCCATGAAGACGATGTTCGACAGCCGGGCCGGGCCGCCGGGGACCTCGCCGTCGCGCAGGGCGCGCATGCCGTCGACGATCTGGTGCACGATCTCGGCGGTGGAGAGGTTGCGGTCCAGACCGGCCTGGCCGGTGGCGCAGAACGGGCAGTTCATGCCGCAGCCGGCCTGCGAGGAGATGCACATGGTGACCCGGTCGGGGTAGCGCATCAGCACGGACTCGACGAGCGTGCCGTCGTGCAGCTTCCACAGGGTCTTGCGCGTGGTGTCGTCGTCGCAGGAGATGTGCCGGATGACGTTCATCAGGTCCGGGAGGAGCTCCTGCTGGAGCTTCTCGCGGGAGCCGGCGGGGATGTCGGTCCACTCGGCCGGGTCGTGCGCGTACCGCGCGAAGTAGTGCTGGGAGAGCTGCTTGGCCCGGAAGGGCTTCTCGCCGATCGCGGCGACCGCCTCGCGGCGCTCCTCCGGCGTGAGGTCGGCGAGGTGCCGGGGCGGCTTCTTGGCTCCGCGCGGGGCGACGAAGGTGAGCTCTCCCGGAACAGGGCGGGCCATGGCAGGTACTCCTTGTAAGACGAAAGGCGCGCCGCAGAAGCAGCGCGCCTTTCAAGAGTAACCGCCCGGCGTCGGGTGACGTCTTTCCGCAGGTCAGCCGGTGCCCACGAAGGCCGCCAGCAGCAGCCAGACCACCGGGGCGGTCGGCAGCAGCGAGTCGAGCCGGTCCATGATGCCCCCGTGGCCCGGGAGCAGCGTGCCCATGTCCTTGATGCCCAGGTCACGCTTGATCATCGACTCGCCCAGGTCGCCCAGCGTGGCACTGACCGCGACCGCGAGGCCCAGCAGCAGGCCCTGCCACCAGGAACCGCCGTCGATCAGGAACTCCATGCACAGGGCGCCCGCCGCCATGGCGAAGGCCACCGCGCCGAAGAGCCCCTCGCGGGTCTTGCCGGGGCTGATGCGCGGCGCGAGCTTCGTCTTGCCGAACCGCCAGCCCACCGCGTAGGCCCCGGTGTCGCTGACCACGGTCAGCACCAGGAAGGTGACCACGCGCTGCGGACCGTCGTCGGCGGTGAGCAGCATCGTGACGAAGGTGGCGAGGAACGGCACGTAGAACGCCGCGAAGACACCCGCGGTGACGTCCTTGAGGTAGTCCTCGGGAGGTTCGGTCATCCGCCAGACCAGGACCGCGAGGGCGGTCAGGGCCATGGCGACCCAGGTCCCCTCGGCGCCCCGGATGTATCCGGCGATGACCATGGCCGCGCCGCCCACCGCGAGGGGGACGAGCGGGGCCTTGATGCCCTTCTTCTCCTGGAGCCGGGAGGTGAGCTCCCACAAGCCCACCACGACGGCGACGACGACCACGCCGACGAAGACCGCCTTGACGATGAACAGCGAGGCGAAGATCACCGCGCCCAGGCCGACGCCGACCCCTATGGCGGCGCGCAGGTCCCGCCCCGCCCGCTTCTTCGGCGGCGGGGAGGCGTCCTGCGGCGCCGGGGAAGGCGGAGGCGGGGGGCTGGGCATGGGCTCCTGCGGCGGCGTCTCGTCGCGGAAGAGGGGGCCGCCGTCCGGTGCGGCCCCCCGATCGCGTGCTTCCCGGTCGTCGAAGTCACGGCCGGCGGCATCGGGCACGATGGGCATGGGCCGAGTGTGCGGGCCCACCTGCGCATCGTATGCGGGACCCGCCGGAACCGGCTCCGGCTGCCAGGAAGAGTCGTTCATCAGACTTCGAGGAGCTCGGCTTCCTTGTGCTTCAGGAGCTCGTCCACCTGCGCGACGTACTTCGCGGTGGTGTCGTCGAGCTCCTTCTCGGCGCGGCGCACCTCGTCCTCGCCGGCCTCCTTGTCCTTGACGAGCTTGTCAAGGGCGTCCTTCGCCTTGCGGCGGATGGAGCGGATGGAGACCTTGGAGTCCTCGGCCTTGTTCTTGGCGACCTTGATGTACTCCTTGCGGCGGTCCTGCGTCAGCTCGGGGAAGGTCACCCGGATGATGCTGCCGTCGTTGCTCGGGTTGACACCGAGGTCGGAGTCGCGGATGGCCTGCTCGATGTTGCGCAGGGCGCTCTTGTCGAACGGGGTCACGATCGCCATGCGCGGCTCGGGGACCGAGAAGGAGGCGAGCTGGTTGATGGGCGTGATGGCGCCGTAGTAGTCCGCCACGATCTTGTTGAACATCGCCGGGTGCGCACGACCGGTGCGAATCGCGGCGAAGTCTTCCTTGGCGACGACGACGGCCTTTTCCATCTTCTCCTCGGCCTCGAGGAGGATCTCTTCGGTCACCACGTGCTCCTGCATGTCTTGAATGGATGGTTCAGGCGGGCGGGACGGGCGGGGCCGGTCCGGGCTCGGTCCGGCAGCGGACTGCTCAGGCCCGGGTTCCCTGGTCGCTGACAAGCGTGCCGATCTTCTCACCCTTGACGGCGCGCGCGATATTGCCCTCGGCGAGCAGCTCGAAGACGAGGATCGGCAGCTTGTTGTCGCGGCACAGCGTGATCGCCGTGGCGTCGGCGACCTTGAGGTCGCGGGAGAGGACCTCGCCGTACTCCAGTGCGTCGAACTTCACCGCGTCCGGGTTCTTCTTGGGGTCGGAGTCGTAGACCCCGTCGACCCCGTTCTTGCCCATGAGCAGGGCCTCGGCGTCGATCTCCAGGGCGCGCTGGGCGGCCGTGGTGTCGGTGGAGAAGTACGGCATGCCCATGCCGGCGCCGAAGATGACGACGCGCCCCTTCTCCAGGTGCCGCACCGCGCGGAGCGGGATGTACGGCTCCGCGACCTGGCCCATGGTGATGGCGGTCTGTACGCGGGAGTCGATGCCCTCCTTCTCCAGGAAATCCTGGAGTGCGAGGCAGTTCATGACCGTGCCGAGCATGCCCATGTAGTCGGACCGGGCTCGGTCCATGCCGCGCTGCTGGAGTTCGGCACCCCGGAAGAAGTTGCCGCCGCCGATCACGACGGCGATCTCCGAGCCGTCGCGGACCACCGCGGCGATCTCACGCGCGATGGCGTGGACGACGTCGGGGTCGACGCCCAGTCCTCCGCCACCGGAGAAGGCCTCGCCCGACAGCTTCAGCATGAAGCGGCGGCCCTTCTTGTCCTGGTGGCTCTTGTCGTCGGATGCGGTGTGGGGGGCCACGCCCTGATTCATGGAGATCTCCTCGTGCACATACGAAGAAGGCCATTGCCGGTGGGTCCTTGCGGTTCCCTCTACGGCAATGGCCTCCTCGTCAGATCTGCGGTCGTCCTGCGCGAGCGCGGACGACTGCTTCAGACCCTACCGGGGTCCGGCGTCCGTCGCGTACGGACGGACTCAGATGCCGACCTTGATGCGCGCGAAGCGCTTCAGGGTGACACCGGCCTCGTCCAGAACCTTCTGCACGGACTTCTTGTTGTCCAGCGCGTACGGCTGGCCGAGGAGGGTGGCCTCCTTGAAGAAGCCGTTGACGCGACCCTCGACGATCTTCGCGATGGCAGCCTCGGGCTTGCCCTCCGCGCGGGTGACCTCTTCGGCGATGCGACGCTCGGACTCGACCTTGTCGGCCGGGACGTCCTCGGCGGACAGCCACTGCGGGGCGAACGCGGCGATGTGCTGCGCGACGCCGCGGGCGACCTCGGCGTTCTCCTTGTCGAGCTCGACCAGGACGCCGATCTGGAACGGCAGGTCGGGCATCGTGCGGTGCATGTACGAAGCCACGTAACCGCCGGTGAACTGCGCGAAGCGGTCCAGGACGATCTTCTCGCCGAGGTTGGCGTTGGCCTCGTCGACGAAAGCGGTGACGGTCTTGCCGGCCTCGATCTCGGACGCGAGCAGCGCCTCGAGGTCGGCCGGGGAGGTCGCGGCAACGTGCGCGGCCAGCTGGTTGGCGACGGCCAGGAACTTCTCGCCCTTGGCGACGAAGTCCGTCTCGCACTTCAGCTCGACGATGACACCGGAGGTGTTGTCGTCGGCGATGAGGGAGACGACGGCACCGTTCTCGGCAGAACGGCCTTCGCGCTTGGCGACGCCCTTCTGACCCTTGATGCGGAGCGCTTCCTGGGCCTTGTCGACGTCACCGTCGGCGTCCACGAGCGCGTTCTTGCAGTCCAGCATGCCGGCGCCGGTGAGCTCGCGGAGCTTCTTGACGTCAGCGGCGGTGTAGTTCGCCATGAGTCTGTGATTCTCTCTCGAAGTCGTAGATCTACGGGTGAACGGCGGAGGCGCCGCGCTTGTGGCGCGGCTCCCCCGCCGTCATCGTCCGTGCTGCGAGTGCCCGGCGCATGAACGCCGGGCGCTCTCAGAGGGTCAGGCCTGCTCGGCGTCGGCGGCCGGAGCCTCGACAGCCTCGACGACCTCGGCGGCCGGGGCCTCCGCGGCGGGGGCCTCGACGGTCTCGGCGGCAGCCTCGGCCGGAGCGGCCTCAGCGGCGTCGTCGGCCTTCTTGTCACCCTCGAGCAGGTCGCGCTCCCACTCGGCGAGCGGCTCGGCAGCGGCCTTCTCGCCCGGCTTCGAGTCGCCGGTCGCAGCGCCGGAGCGGGCGATGAGGCCCTCGGCGACGGCGTCGGCGATCACGCGGGTGAGCAGGGTGACGGAACGGATCGCGTCGTCGTTGCCCGGGATCTTGTAGTCGACCTCGTCGGGGTCGCAGTTGGTGTCGAGGATCGCGACGACCGGGATGTGGAGCTTGCGCGCCTCACCGACGGCGATGTGCTCCTTCTTGGTGTCGACGATCCAGACGGCGCTGGGGACCTTCGACATCTCGCGGATACCACCGAGGGTCTTCTCCAGCTTGGTCTTCTCGCGGGAGAGGACCAGGAGCTCCTTCTTGGTGAGACCCGAGGCGGCGACGTCCTCGAAGTCGATCGCCTCAAGCTCCTTCAGACGCTGGAGGCGCTTGTAGACGGTGGAGAAGTTGGTGAGCATGCCACCCAGCCACCGCTGGTTGACGTACGGCATACCAACGCGCGTCGCCTGCTCGGCGATGGCCTCCTGGGCCTGCTTCTTGGTACCGACGAACATGATGGAGCCACCGTGCGCGACGGTCTCCTTCACGAACTCGTAGGCGCGGTCGATGTACGACAGCGACTGCAGCAGGTCGATGATGTAGATGCCGTTGCGCTCCGTGAAGATGAAGCGCTTCATCTTCGGGTTCCAACGACGGGTCTGGTGACCGAAGTGGACGCCGCTTTCCAGCAGCTCCCGCATCGTGACGACGGCCATGGCCATCTCCTTGGTTTCTCGGTTTGGTTCCTGACGCCCCACCGCGTCCTGCCCCGCTGAGGGACCGAGAGACGCTGTCACCTGGCCGTTTCGGGCCGGTGCTGGGGCGTGCGAAGTCGACCCGGTGACCCGGATCGCCACAAGAAGTGTACGGGACCCGGCGGTATGCCGGGTGACGCCGTTGTCCACAGTGCCCGGACCGTCCACAGGCCCGCCCCGGCCGCGTGCGTCTGCGGAACGCTTTGGATCCATGACGACACTTCTGCTCAGCCTGCTCCTGGCCCTGGCCCAGGCGGCCGTCCCCGGGGTCCGCCCGCTGCCCGGGCCGCTGTCGGTGACCCGATGGTGGGACCCGCCGCCGTCGCCGTACGCGGCCGGGCACCGGGGTGTGGACCTGGCGGCCCCGGTGGGCGCGGAGGTCCGGGCGGTGGGCGCGGGCCGGGTGCACTTCGCCGGCCCCGTGGCGGGCCGCGGGGTCCTCTCCCTCACCCTCCCGAACGGCCTGCGCACCACCTACGAACCGGTTCGCGCGCTGGTCTCGGAGGGCGAGTCGGTCACGGCGGGCCAGGTGGTCGCGGTCCTGACGGAGGGGTCCCACTGCCCGTCCCCGTGCCTCCACTGGGGCCTCCTGAGGGACGAGGAGTACCTCAACCCCCTCGCCCTCCTCCCCCACCCGACGCCCCGCCTCCTACCCACCGGGGACGGCTCCGGCCCCGCCGGAGCTTGAGGCACGGGGGCCAAATCCAACCCGCCGGAGCTTGAGGCACGGGACCAAATCCAACCCGCCGGCGCTTGCGGCGCGGGGACCAAATCCAGCCTCGCCGGCGTTTGAGGCGCGGGGTTCGGGGCGGAGCCCCGGAGGCTCAGCCCCGGACGCCCCGCAGGGCCATGGCCACGGCCGCCTCCGTCACCACGGCCGGATCCTCGGCCGCACCGAGCTCGATCCTCCGCACAGCCGCGTCCACCACACCCTGCAGCAGCATCGCGGCCAGCTTCGGCTCCCGCTGCCCCAGGGCGGCCAAGGCCTCGACGATCATCGCGACGAGACCCCCGTGCGCCGCACGGATCTTCTCCCGCGCCCCGGCGTCCAGCTCGCTCGCGGAGATCGCCACCACGGCCCGGTGCCGTCGGTCCCCGACCAGCCCCAGCTGGCTCCGTACGTAGGCCTCGATCTTCGCTTCCGGCGACTCCGCGGCCTCCATCGCCGCCTCGATCTCGGCGGCCCACACGGGGAAGTCCACGGCGCACAGCTCTTCGACCACGGCCGCTCGGGAGCGGAAGTACTCGTACACGGACGACCGGGCGAGCCCGGTCCGCTCCGCGAGGGCGGGGAAGGTCAGCGCCTCCGTACCGCCTTCGGACAGCAGGGAACGCGCGGCGTCCAGAAGGGCGCCGCGCTGCATCGACCGGTGCTCGGCCACGGAGGCCGCTCGAATCCTGGGCACGCGTCCACTCTACGGAGGTAGCGCAACCTCACCGCCCCACGTCAGCCAGCTTCGCCCGCAGTTGCAGCACCGACTTGGTGTGGATCTGGCTGACCCGGCTCTCGGTGACGCCCAGCACGTTGCCGATCTCGGCCAGCGTGAGGCCCTCGTAGTAGTAGAGGGTCACGACGGTCTTCTCCCGCTCGGGCAGCGTATTGATGGCCCGCGCCAGCAGACGCCTGAGCTCGCGATCCTCCGCCACCTCCACCGGGTTGTCGGCGGCGGTGTCCTCCAGGGTGTCCATGAGCGAGAGACGGTCGCCGCCCTCTCCGCCGACGTGCAGGAGTTCCTCCAGGGCGACCACGTTCGCCAGCGACAACTGGCTGAAAACGGCGTGGAGGTCCTCCACCCCGATCCCCATCTCCCCCGCGACCTCGCTCTCCGTGGGGGTGCGCCGCAGCTGCGCCTCCAGCGTGGCGTAGGCCCGCTCCACGGCACGTGCCTTCTGCCGCACGGAGCGCGGGATCCAGTCCAGTGCCCGCAGTTCGTCGATCATTGCGCCGCGGATCCGGGTGATCGCGTAGGTCTCGAACTTGATCGACCGCTCGATGTCGAACTTCTCGATCGCGTCGATCAGCCCGAAGATCCCGGAGGAGACGAAATCCGCCTGTTCCACATTGGGCGGCAGGCCCACGCTCACCCGGCCGGCGACGTACTTGACCAGCGGGGAGTAGTGCAGGATCAGCTGCTCCCGCAGCCGCTCGTCACCCGAGGTCTTGTACGAGCGCCACAGCACCTCCAGGGACGAGGGCGCGGTGGACCGCTCGCCGCCGCGGGCAGCGGGGGGCACCGCAGCGCGGTCAGACCCTGAGGTGTGCTGGGGCATGCTTCGCCTTTGCCGGAGCGGGATTCCTTGGGAGCGTAGCGTGACGGAAGTGTCGCGGTGCGCGAAGAGTACGGGATCGGGCGGGGGCGCAGGCGCGACCCGACTCGCGCGGGCGACCCGGGACCGGCGCCTGGCGCTCGGCCCCGGCAGCTGCCACCGGGAGGACCGCGTCTCTCATCGCTTTCACTCTTTCACCGGAACGCCCCAGGTCAACGACCGCCTCGCCGGGTGGCACCGGTTTGTGTGCCTCTTCCAGCCGTTTGTCTGCTCAACTGCCAGTCGTCGCCCTGCCGTTCGACGAACCCCAGAGAGTGAAGTTCGTACAGTCTGCCGATGACTTCATCGGTGTTCGTGCCGGAGGCAAGTGCCAACTCCGCCACCCGCGCCGGGCGGCCGGCCGGGAGCGCTTCGAGCACCCTGGCGGTGTCGCGGTCGAGCAGGTCCCGGGCGAGCAGCGGTCCGCGCCGCTCGGGGGCCAACTCCCCCATGGCGCCGACCAGCTCGACCACCTCTGCCGCATCGGTGACCAGCTCGGCCTCACCCCGCAGCAGTTCGTGCACCCCGGCGGAGAGCCCGCTGGTGGCGGGCCCGGGGACGCCCATGGTGAACCGGCCGAGCTTCTGGGCCTGTCGGGCGGTGACCAGGGAGCCGCTGCGGTGGGCGGCCTCGACGACGACGGTGCCCCGGGTGAGGGCGGCGATGACCCGGTTGCGCAGGACGAAGCGGCTGGGGGTGGGGTGGCTGCCGGGTGGCAGCTCCCCGAGGACCAGCCCCTGGCCGGCGATGCGCCCGAGCAACTCGGCGTGTCCGCGCGGATAGGCCACGTCCACCCCGCAGGCGAGCACCGCCGCGGTCGCGCCGCCCGAGGCGAGGGCCCCGCGGTGCGCGGCGCCGTCGATCCCGTAGGCGGCGCCCGAGACCACGACCCAGCCCCGCTCGGCGAGCCCGGCCGCCAGGGTCTGGGCCATGTGCGCGCCGTACGGGGTGCAGGCGCGCGCCCCGACCACGGCGACGGAACGCAGCGCCCAGGTCCGCAGGTTCGGCCGGCCGCGGAGCCACAGTCCGACGGGCCGGGCGTCGCCGAGGTCGTCGAGCTGGGTCGGCCACTCCGCCGACCCGGGGCACACGAACCGGCCCCCGTGCTCGGCGGCCGCCGCCAGGTCCCGCCGGGGGTCGGCCGGCGCCGCCCGCCTCCGGTATCCGGCGAGCCGCTCGGCGCTCACCCCGCCGAGCTTCCGCGCCTCCCCCTCGTCCCCGGTCAGCAGCCGTATCACCCCCACGCCCCCGTGCGCCCTGAGCCACCGCCCCCCGCACTCGTCCCCGGGCTCCAACACCCGGGTCAGCGCGGCCCGGGCCAGTACTTCAGGATCGTCGGCCGCGCTCATCGACCGACCTCCGCCGCCATCGGCGCCCCGCGGGCGATCCCGGTGCGCAGCTCCAACGCCACCGCGACGTCCAGCACATCGGGCCGGTCCCGCCCCCGCAGGTCGGCGACGGTCCAGGCGACGCGCAGCACCCGGTCGAGCCCGCGGGCGGTGAGCAGACCGCGGTCGACTTCCCGTTCGGCCTGCTCCAGTGCTCCCGGGGCGGGCTGCCATCGGGTACGGAGCTCTTGTCCGGGCACCTCGCAATTGAGCCGCCAGGGGGTGCCCGTGAGCCGGGCGGTGGCGCGCGCCCTGGCCTCCCGGACGCGGTCGGCGACCACCGCGGTGGACTCTCCCCGGCCGCCCTGCCCCAGCAGATCGGCGCGGGTCACCGGCTCGACCTGTACCCGGAGGTCGACCCGGTCGAGGAGGGGTCCGGAGAGCCGGGCCTGGTAGCGCCGGATCGCCGAGGGCGGGCATTCGCACCCGGCCCCGTGCAGGGTGTGGCGCCCGCACGGACACGGGTTCGCGGCGAGCACCATCAGGAACCTGGCGGGCAGCCGCACGACGCCGGCGGCCCGCGCGATCACCACGTACCCCGATTCGAGCGGCTGCCGCAGCGCGTCCAGGGCCCGCCCGTGGAACTCCGGGGCCTCGTCCAGGAACAGCACGCCCCGGTGGGCCAGGGAGACGGCTCCCGGCCGCGGCACGCCGTTCCCCCCGCCCACCAGTGACTGCATGGTCGCCGAATGGTGGGGCGCGCAGTAGGGCGCCCTGGCGACCAGCGGTTCGCCGGGCGGGAGGATCCCCGCCACCGAGTGGACCGCCGTCACTTCCACGGACTCCTGCCGGGTCAGCGGCGGGAGGATCCAGGGCAGCCGCTCGGCCAGCATGGTCTTGCCGGCCCCCGGCGGCCCGTTGAAGAAGAGGTGGTGGCCTCCGGCCGCGGCCACCTCCAGGGCGCGGCGCGCGCCGCGCTGTCCTGCGACGTCCGCCAGGTCCGGGACCTCCGCGTCCTCTCCGGGACGCCCCGGGGACAGCCCCGTCCCCAGACCCGCCCCCGGCAGCAGCAGCCCCGCCAGTATCGGGTCCGGGCGGCCCGCGGCTGCCGCGCCGTCCGGGAAGTCCTCCTCCGGGACGGCCGTGTCCGTCAGGACCGCGATCAGCTGGCGCAGGCTGCGGACCCCGAGCACCGAGACGTCCGGTACGAGCGCGGCCTCGGCGGCGCACTGCTGCGGCACCACGACCTGCCGGTATCCGGCCTCCGACGCGGCCAATACGGCTGGCAGGATCCCCCGGACCGGGCGCACCCGGCCGTCCAGGCCCAGCTCCCCGATCAGTACGAGATCGGCGATCGCACCGGGGTCGACCACCTCGGCGGCACCGAGCACAGCCGCGGCAACAGCAAGATCAAAACCGGCGCCGGACTTCGGCACGGAGGCCGGGCTCAGCCCCACCGTGAGCTTCTTCTGGGGCCAGGCCGCACCCGAGTTGACGACCGCGGCCCGCACCCGGTCCCGGCTCTCCACCAGGGTCTTGTCGGGCAGCCCCACCAGTGTGAAGGCCGCGACCCCGGGCTCCAGGTCGGCCTGCACCTCCACCACCACGCCGTCGACGCCGACCAGGGCCACCGAACAGGCTCGGGCGAACCCCATCAGGCCACCCCCCTGACGTGCTCCACCACGGGCGCCCCGCGCCGCGGCAGCAGGACTCCGACGAGGTCGATGCGCACCCCGCCCGGGGGTGGTCCGCCGTGGTCGGCGAGCCAGCGGCCGGCGAGTCGGCGCAGCCGCTCGGCCTTGCCGGCCCGCACGGCGGCCATGGGATGCTCGAACTCACCCTCCCGGCGGGTCTTGACCTCGCAGACGACGAGGGCGTCCCCGTCCCGCGCGACGATGTCGATCTCCCCGCTGCGGCACCGCCAGTTCCGTGCGATCACGGTCATGCCGGCCTCGGTCAGCCTCCGTGCCGCGAGCTCCTCGCCGTACCGCCCCAATGCCTGCTGTGCCACGCCCTTCGCGTTCATCCGGCACCACCTCCGGCACCGACGATCCCCCGTCCCCGCCCACCTTGTGGATCTTGGTGGACAGCCGGGCCGTTGTGGATAATCCCGTCACCCACACGAAGGACGGCCCCCGGGGCGGTACCGAAAGCGCGCCTAGCCGCCGGGCAGTTCGAGGTCGCTCTTGTTGAGCTCCTCGATGTTCACGTCCTTGAAGGTCAGCACGCGCACCTGCTTCACGAAGCGGGCCGGGCGGTACATGTCCCAGACCCAGGCATCGGCCATCGAGACCTCGAAGAAGACCTCCCCCTGGACCGAGTGCACCTGCATCTCGTAGTCGTTCGTGAGGTAGAAACGGCGTTCGGTCTCGATCACATACTTGAACAGCCCGACGACGTCGCGGTACTCCCGATAGAGCTTCAGCTCCATCTCGGTCTCGTACTTTTCGAGGTCCTCGGCACTCATGGCATGTTCCCCTTCAGCCGTGCGTCCCCCTATTGTGCGCCAGACCCATGCGCCCCTAAACGATTTCCGGGGCCAGGACCACCGGCGCGCCCGGAGGACCGTCGTCGAGCAGCGTTCTCAGCAGCTCGGCGAGTCTGGTCGGGTACACCGTCTCACGTGCCGCGAGCAGTTCCTCGGAGGTCCACCACCTGGCTCCGGTGACGCTGCGCCGCTCCAGCTCGGTGAGCCCTCCCATCTCGGTATCCGTCTGGGCGGTACGCGCCAGGAAGTACCACTCGTCCTGCTCCCAGCGCCGCCCGTCGAAGGGGAACGAGCAGTACCGGTGCCACAGGACCGGCCCCAGCTCGACCTCTGTGATTCCCGTCTCCTCCGCCAGCTCCCGCAGGGCGGCCTGTTCCCGGCTCTCGGATCCCTCCAGCCCGCCGCCCGGGGTGAACCACCAGTCGTCGGCGGGGTCGGCCGGCTCGAAGCCGTGGAGCAGCAGGATCCGGTCCGCCGGGTCCAGCAGGATCACCCGGGACACCTGGCGCGGGCCGGCCTCGGCCCCGGCCGCCGCGACGGACGGCTCCGGGGCGGACGGCTCCGGGACGGAAGGCTCCGTGTCGGACGGCGCCGGGTCAGCGGGCACCCGGTCAGCGGGCACCGGCCCGCTCCTGCCGCCGCCCGCGCCCCAGAATCCGTGCGACCGGCCCGTACGCGGCCCCCAGCACCACCAGCACGGCCCCCACGACCACCGCCGCCACCTGGAGCCGCAGCGGCCCGGGCCGGGAGGTGCCGCCGGGCAGTGCCTCGTACGTCTTCGGGCGCTCCAGCATCTGCATGGCGGGCCAGGCCAGGGCGTCGACCCGGGCGCTGACAGCCGACCGGGACACGGTGCCCTGCCCGGCCTCCTCCAGGTGCGCCCGCGAGTCCAGCGAGGCGGCGCGGCGGTCGCCCAGCAGGAAGAGCTTCCCCTCGGGGACCGTCACCTCGAAGGGGGTCCCGGAGGGCGCGGTCTGCCCGGGCGGCATCTCCAGGCCGGTGGCGGGCTTGGTGTTGTCGGCGTAGGGCTCGTCCAGGACCGTGCCGTTCACGGTCAGCTCGCCACCCGCGCCGCAGCACTTCACGGTGTCGCCGCCGATGCCGACGACCCGCTTGACCATGGGCGCATCGCTCCACATGGAATCAGTAAAGACGACCACGTCCCCGCGGCGCACCTCGCTGCCGTCGATGCGCTGCGCCAGCACCCGGTCCCCCGGCCGCACGGTCGGCATCATCGAGTCCGTCGGCACCGTGTACGGCCGGTAGACGACCGCACCCCAGACGAAACCGCCGAGGAAGAGCACAAAACCGATGGCCACGGCGAGCCCCGACAGCACATTGCCGAGACCGCCGCGGCCATCCTTGCCACTGCGTATTGAACGGGTACCGCTCGAACGCGTACCACTTGCCTGCGTGCCGCCCATTGCAGCGCCCCCACACTTCGGAGATCGTCGACCTGGGCGGCACCCTACCCGGCGGTACGCCCTCGGGTCAGCCTCCGGCGGCGCCACATGACGAGCGGAACCGCGCCGGTGAGCCCCAGCGCGGCCGGGCCGAGCCCGACCGGAGCCAGGCCCGAGGGCCCGAGGCCGAGCGCGGTGGCCGCGGCCTGCTTGCCGATGCCCGGCTGGTCGAAGGTGTCCGGGACCGGCAGGGTGGACCAGCGGGTGATCGGCCACGCGACCACCACGGCCCGGCCGACGACCTTCTCGACCGGGACGAAGCCCTGGGTGGAGTCCTGCATGTGCCAGCGGGAGTCCTGGGAGTTCTGGCGGTGGTCGCCCATCACCCAGATCTTGCCCTTGGGCACGGTGATCGGGCCGAAGGGAGCGTCGTCGCAGGCGGTGTCGCCGGGGAAGATGTACGGCTCGTCGAGGGCCTTGCCGTTGACGACGACCGGTCCCCCCTTCTTGCACTCGACCGTGTCACCGCCGATGGCGATGGTCCGCTTGATCAGGTCCTTCTCGGAGGCGTCCGGCATCAGGCCGATCTTGCTGAGGACCTGCTGGGCGAAGTTCGGCTCCGGGGTGGGCTCTCCGGACAGCCAGTCCGCCGGGTCGTGGAAGACGACGACCTCGCCGCGCTCGGGCTCGGAACCGAACCACGGGGTCAGCTTGTCCACCAGGACGCGGTCCCCCCGCTGCAGGGTGTTCTGCATCGAGTCGGAGGGGATCGAGAACGCCTGGAGCAGGAAGGTCTTGATCCCCAGGGCGAGCAGCAGGGCGATGCCTACGAGGAGCGGGAGCTCCTTCCAGAAGGAGCGGTGCGCGTGCGCCTTGGCACCGCCGTCCTCCTCCTCGGCCTCGCGCTCTACGGCGTCGTCATCCGGCCGCTCCTCGCCCTCGTCGCGTCCGGACCGTGCGCCTACCGCCACATCCCCCACATCCACTCCTCTTGTAGAGATCGCCGCCCGTACCGAACCGGACACGGGCCCTCCCCTCCCTTAACGAGCGGGAGTTCCCTAAGGCGCGGGAGACCCAGGACACACTATGCGAACGGCACGGTCCGGCGGCGCCGCCGACGACGCCCGCGAGCCTCGCGCCGCGCCTGATCGGGGACCATGCGGAAGGTCGCGGGAGTCTCGAAGCTCTTCCAGTGTGCGTAGGGCCAGGCGATCACCACGGCCTCGCCCACCACGTCCTTCTCGTCGATGGTGCCCTGGAAGGCCTCGTCGAGGTGATAGCGGGAGTCCGACGAGTTCGCCCGGTGATCGCCCATCACGAAGATCCGGCCCGCCGGCACATCCACTTCGAAGGGGATGTCCGAAGGGGTGTTGCCCGGGCTCACGTACGGCTCGTCGAGCGGCGAGCCGTTGACGGTGACCCGGCCCTTGGCGTCACAGCACTTGACGGTGTCCCCGCCGACGCCGATGACGCGCTTGATGAGGTCCTGCTCGTCGGACGAGGGCAGCAGACCGATGAAGGTCAGCAACTGCTTGACCTGCTTGATCCCGACCGGGTCGGGGGCCGGCCGGGCCACCTCGCCCTGGAGCCAGCCGCCCGGGTCCTTGAACACGACGACGTCCCCGCGCTCGACCTCGGAGCCGAACCAGGGGGTCAGCTTGTCCACGAGGACCCGGTCCCCGATCCGGATGGTCTGCTCCATCGAGCCCGACGGGATGAAGAAGGCCTGCACCAGGAAGGTCTTGAGGAGCATCGCGATGCACAGCGCCACGACCACCAGCAGCGGCACCTCACCGGCCCGGCGCGTGCGACGGCGACGGCGCACCTTGCGGGCCACGCGGCGCCGCTCGGCCCGGCCGCCCGGTTCGGGCTCCGGTTCGCGCCGCGGCCGCCCTCGGCTACCCATTCCCGCCGCCGGCGGAACCCCATCGCGATACCGGCCAGCCGATCCAGTCGGCCCGCCCGATCACCATGTCCACCGGCACCATCCCCCCGCCCGGCTCCCCCAGGTGGTCCCGGGAGTCCCGGGACTGGGATCGATGATCACCCATGACCCACAGCGTGCCCACGGGGACGACGATCCGGAACGGCACGGTCGAGGGCGCGTCGCCGGGGAACAGGTACGGCTCGTCCAGTGGGACGCCGTTGACCTCGATCCGCCCGCCGGCGTCGCAGCACACCACGTCGTCACCGCCGACGCCCACGACCCGCTTCACGAAGTCGGTGTCGGAGGGTTCCGCGAGCCCCAGCGCGGACGCCGCGCCGTGCAGGACCTCGCCCACCGGATTGCCCTCGGGGCGTTCCCGTACGAAGGATCCGCTGCCGTCGAAGACCACCAGGTCGCCGCGGCGCGGCTGGTCGCCGAAACGGTACGCCAGCTTGTTGACCAGCAGCCGGTCGCCGACCTGGAGCGTCGGCTCCATCGAGCGGCTCGGGATCAGGAAGGGCTGGACCACGAAGTTGCTGAGCAGCAGCAGGAGAGCGGTGCAGATCACGCCGAGCACTCCGGCCCGCCGCCAGCTCAGCGGTCGCACGGCTGCTGAAAACGCAAAACGCGACCGCCCCTCCCCCTCGGCGGGGGAAGAGTGGTCGCGCTGCGTGTGAGGTGCTTCGGTGTCCATCGGGGGCGAGCCTATCCGGCCGCCCCCGGACACCGGAGGGGACCTCAGTTGTCGCGCTTCTCCTTGATCTTCGCGGCCTTGCCGCGGAGCTCACGGAGGTAGTACAGCTTGGCGCGGCGCACGTCACCACGGGTGACGAGCTCGATCTTCTCGAAGATCGGGGAGTGGACCGGGAAGGTACGCTCCACGCCGACGCTGAAGGAGACCTTGCGGACCGTGAAGGTCTCGGAGACACCGGCGCCCTGGCGGCGGATGACTACGCCCTTGAACTGCTGGATACGGGAGCGGTTGCCCTCGATCACGCGGACGTGCACGTTGATCGTGTCACCCGGGCGGAAGGCCGGGACGTCCGAGCGGAGCGCGGCGGCGTTGACGCCATCGAGCAGGTGAGACATGTTCTTCGTCTGCTTTCTTCGCATGACGCCACAGGTCGCCAGTGCGGGTTTCCGTAGAGAATTCGGGAGCCGCGTCACTCGCCGGACGACGATCCCCCTGTGGCAGGGGCGTCCGCGAGCACACAGCAGCCGCCTATTCTTCCACGACCTCGGGCCTGCGCCAAAATCGGCCGTCGGCGGACGGCCGCCAGCCCAGGATGGAGAGGACTTCCCGGTCCTTCTTGTCGAAGGCGGAGGCCTCGCAGCGCTCGATCAGGTCGGGGCGGTTCTCCGCGGTCCGGCGGAAGGCCTCGTCCCGGCGCCAGCGGGCGATCTTCCCGTGGTGGCCGCTGAGCAGTACCTCCGGGATGCCCCGGCCGCGCCACTCCGGGGGCTTCGTGTAGACCGGCCCCTCCAGCAGGTTCGCCATCTCGCCGGGCGCGAAGGAGTCGTCCCGGTGCGATTCGGCGTTGCCGAGCACCCCGGGCAGCAGCCGGGCCACGGCCTCGGTGACCACCAGGACGGCGGCCTCTCCGCCCGCCAGGACGTAGTCCCCGATGGAGACCTCGTACACCGGGATGCGCGTGGCGTACTCGTCCATGATCCGGCGGTCGATGCCCTCGTAGCGGGCCGGCGTGAAGATCAGCCAGGGCCGCTCGGAGAGCTCGACGGCGAGCTCCTGGGTGAAGGGGCGGCCGCTGGGCGTGGGGACGACCATGACGGGCCCGCGCGCGCCCGCCTCGTAGCCGTCGGCCAGCGCCGCGTCCAGGGCCTCGCCCCACGGCTCGGTCTTCATGACCATGCCGGGACCGCCGCCGTAGGGGGTGTCGTCGACCGTGTTGTGCCGGTCGTACGTCCAGTCCCGCAGGTCGTGGACGTGTACGTCGAGCTGGCCGCGGGCGCGCGCCTTCCCGACGAGGGAGACGTTCAGCGGCTCAAGGTACTCGGGGAAGATCGTGACGACGTCGAGACGCATCAGGCGCCTGCCCCGTCCTCGTCACGGGTCGAGTCGATGATCGCTTCGCGCTCGTCGATCAGCCCGGGCGGCGGGGTGATGACGCAGCGCTGCTCCTCCAGGTCGATCTCGGCGACGATCTCCTCGACGAAGGGGATCATCACCTCGGAGCCGTCCGGCCGCTCGACGATGAACAGGTCCTGCGAGGGCAGGTGGGAGATCTCGGTGATCCGGCCGATCTCGGTGCCGTCGGCGAGGACCACGTCCAGATCCATGAGCTGGTGGTCGTAGTACTCGTCGGGCTCCTCGGGCAGCTCCGCCGGGTCCACGTCCGCGATCAGCAGGATGTTGCGCAGCGCCTCGGCGCCGGTGCGGTCCTTGACGCCGACGAAGCGGAGCAGGAGCCGGCTGCTGTGCACCCGGCCCGTCTCGATGGTCAGCGGTCCGGCCGACGCCGGGTCGGTCCGGAGCACGGCGCCGGGACTCAGCCGCAGTTCCGGCTCGTCGGTGCGCACCTCGACGGTGACCTCACCCTTGATGCCGTGGGCGCGGCCGATCCGCGCGACTACCAGCTCCACTGTTCTCTCCTGTTCAGACGACGACGGGCCGGGGTGGGCACGAATGCCCTCCCCGGCCCGTGCCGGTGATTCAACTGCTCAGCGGACCTGGTCCACGTCGACGAGGTCGACGCGGATACCACGGCCGCCGATGGCGCCCACGACGGTACGCAGAGCACGAGCGGTGCGGCCATTGCGGCCGATCACCTTGCCGAGGTCGTCGGGGTGAACCCGGACCTCGAGCACCTGCCCGCGGCGCAGGTTGCGCGAGGCGACCTGCACATCGTCGGGGTTGTCCACAATGCCCTTTACGAGGTGCTCAAGAGCCTCCTCGAGCATGCTCAGGCCTCGGTCGACTCGGCGGCGGCCTCAGCCTCGTCCGCCTTCTTGTCGGCCTTCTTCGCCTTCTGCGTGATGGCCTCGCCCTTGGCGTCGCCACCCTCGAGGGTCTTGGCGAACTCGTCGAAGGAGCGACGCTTGCTCTCCTTCGTCTCCGGCTGCAGCAGCGGCGCGGGGGCGGGGAGGCCCTTGTGGGCCTGCCAGTCACCGGTCAGCTTCAGGATGGCGAGCACAGCCTCGGTGGGCTGGGCGCCGACGGACAGCCAGTACTGCGCACGCTCGGCGTTGACCTCGATGCGCGACGGGTTGTACGTCGGGTGGTAGATACCGATCTCTTCGATCGCGCGACCGTCCCGACGGGTACGGGCGTCGGCGACGACGATGCGGTAGTGCGGCTGGCGAATCTTGCCGAGGCGCTTGAGCTTGATCTTGACTGCCACTGGAGTGGTGTCTCCTGAACTTGACGTGGTTGGGCACATGAGATGCCACGTGGGGTTGCGGTACTCGGGTGCCCGATGGACGCGTCAGCCGGAGGAGAGAGGGGTCCTATGCGACTGTCGAGTACAGCTAGCCATTGTGCCATACGCCTGCGGCGCGCTCAGCCGGGAGGGCCCGTACGAGGGACACGGCGGAGCGGGGCCGCGCGGGCCCGGCCGCACCGTCGGCCTCGCGGTCCGTTCCCTCGCGGTCCGTGCCCCCGCCGGCCGCCGCTCAGGAGGCGGCCGAGAGGGCGACCTCGGGGATGCGGAACGGCTTCATGCAGCCTCCGCAGACGATCGGCGCCTGGGCCAGTACGGACGGGACGACCCGCACGTTGCGCCCACAGTCGCAGACGGCCTTGACCCGGACGCCGCCGCCGGAGGAGCCGTGGCGGGCTGCCGGGCCCCGGAAGCTGCGCTTCGTATCGGCGGCGGTGGCGACCGTGTGCGCCTTCAGGGCCCGCTGCAGTCGCTCCATCGTCGGGCGGTAGCGCTTCTTCGCCTCGGGGTTGAGCGTGACCAGCGAGAAGCCGCTGCTCGCATGCGGCTCTTCGGAGTGGTCCAGCCCCATCTCCTCGGCGATCGCGAGGAATCTGCGGTTGTGGTAGCGGCCGGCGCGAGAGGTGTCGCGGACTCCGCGGGCGGCGGCAATGCCGTGGACTGCCTCGTGCAGCAGTCGCTCGAAGGAGAGCTCGGCGCCGCAGGCGGACGAGGACTCTCCGATCAGGGACTCGGGCGCGGCAAGGTCCGGCAGCTCGGAGTGGTACCGCTGAATGTCGGCCCACGCCTGCGCCAGCTCTGCGGCGAGAACAGGTGGTGTCGTGCTCACGTCGTGACAACGAGCCGGGGTGCCCGGGTGTTCCGATTCCGGGCCATTCCAAATTTTTTGCACGTACCAGTCAGTTCAGTCTGATGCGTCCTGACGAGGACGGGTGCGTCGATCTCAGGAGGAGTCGGTACGTAACGACGACTACCGACGACCGCCACGACGACCACACCCCGGCGCGCGGCACGGGCCGCACGCCGGGGTGTGGAAGGGAATCAGTACGAGCGCGCGACGATCGCGAGGGTACCGGGGGCGTCGTCGGCCACCGGGACCGACCCGTCCTCGGCGATCAGGCAGCGCACGGAGACGGCCTGCTCGGCCAGCTTCGCCTCGCCCTCCGGACCGAGGTCGGCCCACGGGATGCGCGCCCAGCCACCGGCGATGGCGGCCTCGGCGGCCTCCTCGATGGTCGCGACGTCGGAGGTACGGGACTCGCGGCGCTCGCGGGACTCGCGCAGCAGCTGCGCCTGGTCCTCCTCGAGGACCTTGGGCAGCAGGTCGAGCAGCGCGGAGATCTGCACGGCCTCCTTGCCGCCCGGGATGCGGCGGGCCAGCATCGCGGTGCCGGCCTCGAGGTCGCGGGGGCCGATCTCGATGCGGACCGGTACGCCCTTGAGCTCCCAGTCCACGGCGCGGCGGCCGAAGGGGGTGTCGACGCGGTCGTCGACGTGCACGCGCAGACCGGCGGCCTTGAGCTGGTCGCCCAGCTCGCGGACCTTCGCCACGGCCTCGTCGCCCTTGATCGCCATGACGACGACCTGGACGTGCGCGAGGCGCGGCGGGACCCGCAGGCCGTTGTCGTCGCCGTGGGACATGATCAGGCCGCCGACCATGCGGGTCGAAACGCCCCACGAGGTCTGCCAGACGAGCTCCTGCTTGCCTTCCTTCGACAGGTACTGCGTGTTGAAGGCCTTGGCGAAGTTGGTGCCGAGCTCGTGGCTGGTGCCGAGCTGGAGGGCCTTGCCGTCGCCCATCATGCCCTCGAGGGTGAGGGTGTTGATGGCGCCGGCGAAGCGCTCCTTGGCGGTCTTGCGGCCGAGCACGACGTCGATGCCGAGCACGTTCGTCATGAAGTCGCCGTAGACGTCCGTGTGGATGCGGGCGGCGTAGTCGCGGGCGTCCTCGTAGGTGGCGTGGGCGGTGTGGCCCTCCTGCCAGAGGAACTCGCTCGTACGGAGGAACACGCGCGGGCGCATCTCCCAGCGGACCACGTTGGCCCACTGGTTGATCAGCAGGGGCAGGTCCCGGTAGCTCTGGACCCACTTGGAGAAGTAGTCGTTGATGATCGTCTCGGAGGTGGGCCGGACGACGACCGGCTCGTCGAGCTCCTTGCCGCCGCCGTGCGTGACGACCGCCAGCTCGGGGGCGAAGCCCTCGACGTGCTCCGCTTCCTTCGTCAGGTACGACTGCGGGATGAACAGCGGGAAGTAGGCGTTCTGGGCGCCCGCGTCCTTGATGCGCGCGTCCATCTCCTGCTGCATCCGCTCCCACAGCCCGTAGCCGTACGGTCGGATGACCATCGTGCCGCGCACCGGGCCGTTGTCGGCCAGTTCGGCCTTGTTGATCAGATCCTGGTACCAGCGGGGGAAATCCTCCGCCTGCGGGGTGAGAACGGGTGCCTTTGCCATGGCGCGAATGGTACGGCGCCGCGCGCTTCGAGCGTGAATCGGGTGGCCGCTCCTCTGGACGCGGGGGCGAATGGGGAGTTCTCTGGCAACGGGGGCAAGGGGGCGAGACGGAATCAGGAGCGCTCTTTCGATGACACCGACGCCGACGGCGACGCTCGTCGCCCGGGACTGGGCGGAGATCCAGGAACGGATGCTGGTACCGCTGTACGAAGCGGTCTACGACCGGCTGGAGGTCGGACCGGGCGACCGGCTGCTGGGCCTCGACTGCGGGGCCGGCCTGCCCCTGCTGCTCGCGGCCGGGCGGGGAGCCTCGGCCACGGGAGTGGAGGCGGATCCGGCGCGCCGTGAGCTCGCCCGTGAACGGCTGCTGGAGGTTCTGGCGGCCACGCCCTCGCCACCGACGGCGAGCCGCCCCTACGACGCCCTGCTCGCCTTCTCACCCACCCCGGCGGCCCTCGCCTCGGCCCTCCCCGCGGTCCGCCGCGGCGGGGCCGTGGTGCTGGCCGACTGGGGCCCCGCGGAGCGCTGCACGGTGCCGTCGGTGCTCGGCGGCGGGCCCGCGCCGCGCGACCTGGACGCGCTGGTGGAGCGGGCTGGTCTGCGGCCGGACGGGTCGGGGCGGGTGTTCTGCCCGTTCGGGTACGCGGACGTGGACAGCGCGGTGCGGGGGCTCGTCTCGACGGGGCTCTACGACGCGGCCGCCGACCCGGCGCTGGCGGAGAAGGAGCTGGCCGAGGCGCTTCACCCGTTCGAGCGGTCCGACGGAGCCGTGTGGCTGCCGAACATCTTCCGGTACGTGATCGCCCGGGTGGCGTAACCGAGCCGGCCCTACTCCGTTCCGTGCGCCTTCGTCAGCCGGGGGATGCCCGCGGCGGCGTAGGCGGCCGCTTCGTCCAGGGTCTCGTTGGCGAGGAGGGCCTCCGCCAGGGCGTCGAGCTTCGTACGGTGCTCGCGCAGCAGACGGCAGGCCTCCTCGTAGCACTCGTCGACGATCCGGCGCATCTCGTGGTCCACGGCGTCGAGGGTGGCGGGTGCGGCGGACAGGCCGTAGGGGCTCTGCATGTCGGAGGGGATCGCGGTGAGCCGTCCGATGCGCTCGCTCATGCCCCAGCGGCCGACCATGCCGCGGACGATGTTGGTGACCTGCTCCAGGTCGTTCTCCGCGCCCGTGGTGATGACGTCGTAGACGGTGTGCTCGGCCGCCATACCGCCCAGCGCTCCGATAATGCGGCCGCGCAGGTACGGCTCCGTGTACGCGTACCGGTCGGCGTCGGGAGCCGAGAGGGTGACGCCGAGCGCCCTGCCGCGGGGGACGATGGTGATCTTGCGGACCGGGTCGGCACCCGGCTGGAGCATGCCCAGGAGGGCGTGTCCGCTCTCGTGGTACGCCGTCCGGCGGCGTTCCTCCAGCGGCATGACCAGCGACCGCTCGGCGCCCAGCTGCACCTTCTCCAGGGCGTCGGACAGGTCCGTCTGGGTGACCTGCTGCTGCTGGCGTTTGACGGCGAGCAGCGCGGCCTCGTTGGCCAGGTTGGCCAGCTCGGCGCCGGTCATGCCGGGGGTCGTGCGGGCCACCTGGGCGAGGTCGACGCCCTCGGCGAGCGGGATGTCCCGGGTGTGGATGCGCAGGATGGCCTCGCGGCCGCCCCGGTCGGGCGGGGAGACGACCACGGTGCGGTCGAAGCGGCCGGGGCGGGTCAGTGCCGGGTCGAGGACGTCCGCGCGGTTGGTGGCGGCGAGGACGACGACGCCCTCCGAGCCGGAGAAGCCGTCCATCTCGGTGAGGATCTGGTTGAGGGTCTGTTCGCGTTCGTCGTGGCCGCCCATGGCGGCGCCGCCGCCGCGGACCCGCCCGATGGTGTCGATCTCGTCGATGAAGATGATCGCGGGGGCCACCTTGCGGGCCTCCGTGAAGAGTTCCCGTACCCGGGAGGCGCCGACGCCGACGATCATCTCGATGAACTCGGAGGCGGAGGCGGAGAAGAACGGCACCCCGGCCTCACCCGCGACCGCCCGCGCGAGCAGGGTCTTGCCGGTGCCGGGCGGGCCTGCGAGGAGGACGCCGCCGGGCATCCGGGCGCCCATCTTGCGGTACTCCTGGGGGTTCTTGAGGAAGTCGACGACGTCGTTGAGCTCGCCCTCGACCTCGTCGATGCCGGCCACGTCCTCGAAGGTGGTCCGTTTGGAGCCCTCCTGCAGCTCCACCGGCTTGGGCGGGGCCTTGCGGCCCAGTCCGCCCATGCCGCCCATCCCCGCGCTCATGCGGCGGGCGATGAACACCCACAGCAGGACCAGCAGCAGCATCGGGGCCAAGGAGAGCAGCAGGTTGGCGAGGAAGCTGCGCTGTTCGACGACCGGGGAGGCCGTCACGGTCACGCCCTGTTTGGTGAGGTCGGCCCACAGGTCGTCGTCGGCGAAGGCCGGGCGCTGGGTGACGAACTTGGTGTAGTTCCCCTTGTCGCCGTCGGGCTTCGGCTGCTCGGCCTTCAGCTGGCCCTGGATGGCGTCGCCCTTGGAGTAGATCTTCGAGACGTTGCCGTTGGCGACCTGCTTGCTGAACTCGGTGTACGAGAGCGTCGGCTCGTCCCCCTCGTTGAAGAAGGACAGCACCAGGTTGGTGATCAGGTACACGATCAGCGCGCCGAGGATGAGCCCGCGCCAGCCACCCGGCATCTTCCTCTTGGGCGGAGGGGTGGGCGGTGCGCCCTCCGAGCGCCAGGGCGTATCGGCCCGGTCTCGGGGCGGTACGGGGGTGGGGCTGGGCACGGGGCCTCCTTCTGCCGTCCCCCCGGCCGACGATAAGGGATAAATCAGGCCATCGCCCCAGCAGAAACGGAAGGGCCCCGGCCGTGCGAACACGACCGGGGCCCACCTCACGTGGTGCTACTTCATGAACTTCTTGAACTCGTCCGGGAGGTCGAAGTCCTGACCCTGCTCGCCGCCCGCGGGGAGCCCGAAGGGGTTGCCGCCGGCCGCGGGCTCGATCGCCTGCGGGCCCTGCTCGCGACGGGCCGCTGCCGCGGCCTCCTCTTCCCTGCGCTTCATCGGGTTGCCGCTCTTGCGCTTGCCCTTGGCCTGCTTGACCTGCTTCTTCTGCCGGCCGGGGCCGCCGCCCATCCCCGGCATCCCGGGCATGCCCGGCATGCCGCCGCCCTGGGCCATGCGGGACATCATCTTGCGGGCGTCGAAGAACCGCTCGACGAGCGACTTGACCATGCTGACCTCGGTGCCGGAGCCCTTGGCGATACGGGCGCGGCGCGAGCCGTTGATGATCGTCGGGTCGTGGCGCTCGGCCGGGGTCATCGACTTGATGATCGCGGCGGTGCGGTCCACGTCGCGCTCGTCGATGTTGTTGATCTGGTCCTTGATCTGCCCCATGCCGGGGAGCATGCCGAGCAGCTTGGAGATGGAGCCCATCTTGCGGACCTGCTCCATCTGGGCCAGGAAGTCGTCGAGCGTGAACTCCTTCGGGCCCTTGGCGAGCTTGGCCGCCATCTTCTCGGCCTCGGCCTGCGAGAAGGTCTTCTCGGCCTGCTCGATGAGGGTGAGCATGTCACCCATGTCGAGGATCCGGCCCGCCATGCGGTCCGGGTGGAAGGCGTCGAACTCGTCGAGCTTCTCGCCGTTCGAGGCGAACATGATCTGCTTGCCGGTGACGTGCGCGATGGAGAGCGCGGCACCGCCGCGGGCGTCGCCGTCGAGCTTGGAGAGCACCACACCGTCGAAACCGACGCCGTCGCGGAAGGCCTCGGCCGTGTTGACCGCGTCCTGACCGATCATGGCGTCGACGACGAACAGGATCTCGTCGGGCGAGACCGCGTCGCGGATGTCGGCGGCCTGCTGCATCAGCTCGGCGTCGATGCCGAGGCGGCCGGCGGTGTCGACGATCACGATGTCGAACTGCTTCGTGCGCGCGTACTCGACGGAGTCCTTGGCCACCTGGACCGGGTCGCCGACGCCGTTGCCGGGCTGGGGGCCGTAGAACGCCACGCCGGCGCGGTCGGCGACGACGGAGAGCTGGTTGACGGCGTTGGGACGCTGGAGGTCGCAGGCGACGAGCAGCGGGGTGTGCCCCTGCCCCTTCAGCCAGAGGCCGAGCTTTCCGGCGAGGGTGGTCTTACCGGCACCCTGGAGACCGGCCAGCATGATCACGGTGGGAGCGGTCTTGGCGAAGCGGAGCCGCCGGGTCTCGCCGCCGAGGATCGTGACGAGCTCGTCGTTGACGATCTTCAGGACCTGCTGGCCGGGGTTCAGCGCCTTGCTGACCTCTTCGCCGCGGGCACGTTCCTTGACGTTCGCGATGAAGGAGCGGACGACCGGGAGGGCGACGTCGGCCTCGAGGAGGGCGATACGGATTTCCCGGGCCGCGGAGTCGATGTCAGCCTCGGACAGCCGGCCTTTGCCGCGCAGGCCCTTGAAGGTATTCGCCAAGCGGTCGGAGAGCGTATCGAACACGGTGGTCGCGATTCCTCGGGTCGGGGGCGGTGTGGTGTCCCCCAGGGTATCGGGCCGCGCCGCCGTCCTGGCCCTGCGGGCGGCATTCCCCCACCCCGACCCTTCCCGAAACCGTGGGCTCCGCCCCCAGCTACCGCTGGGGGTACCCCCAGCGCCTCAAACGCCGGCGGGGCTGAAATTGCCCTCTGGGCAATCCAGCCGCGCTGGGCGGACGGCGGCAGCCGAAATCCAGTCCCGCCGGCGTTTGAGGCGCGGGGTCCGGGGCGGAGCCCCGGCAACGGCGCCGCAGGCTACGACAGGGCCGCCTGCACGGTCCCGGCCAGGACGAGGGCTGCGGACGGATCCAGGGGCTTGCCCTCCGGGGTGGTCACGTACAGGGTATCCACGGCGTTGGCGCCCAGCGTCGAGACGTGCGCACTGCGCACCCGCACCCCGCCGGACTCAAGGGCCCGCCCGATCCGGTGCAGCAGACCGACGGCGTCGGGGGCCCGGACCTCCAGGACGGTGGCCAGCGAGGAGACGTCGGCCACGACCGTGACCCGGGGCGGCGGGGGCACCACCCCGCGCCGCCGCGGGTACGCCGCCTCGCGGTCGGCCAGCTTCGCCGGGACGTCGAGCGAGCCGTCCAGCGCGCGGACCAGGTCGGTCCGCAGCCGGGCCGCCTGCGGCAGCGCCCCGTACTCCGCCGCCACCCGCCACCGCAGCACCAGGACCTCGCCCAGCTCGTCCGGGAGCTCCGTGGAGCGCAGGTCCGCCGCCCGTACGGTGAGCCGGTGCAGGGCCAGTACCCCGGCCACCGCGGGAAGGACCCCGGGCTGGTCGGGGACGGCCACCACCAGTTCCACGCCGACCGCGTCCTCCTCGTGCCGCGCCTGCAGTGCCAGCACCGGTTCGCCCGTGCGCAGGGCCTCCACGGCGAGGCGTTCCTGCTCGGTCGTCGGGATCTCCGGCTCCACCGCCGCCGGGGCCGTGCCGCGCAGCACGGCGGCGACCCGGGTCACGAGGTCCGCCACGAGGGAGCCGCGCCAGGCGCTCCACGCGGCCGGTCCTGTGGCGAGGGCGTCCGCCTCCGTGAGGGCGTGCAGGATCTCCAGCGTGCCCACCGACCCGACGGCCTCGGCGACGGTTCGGACGGTCGCCGGGTCGTCCAGATCCCGCCGGGTCGCGGTGTCGATCAGCAGCAGGTGGTGGCGTACGAGCGCGCCCAGGACGGCGACGTCCCGCTCGTCGAAGCCGACGCGGGTGGCGACGTCGCGGGCGATGGTCTCGCCGGCCACCGAGTGGTCCCCGGGCCAGCCCTTGCCGATGTCGTGCAGCAGGGCGGCCATGAGCAGCAGGTCGGGGCGGCCGACCCGGCGGGTGAGGGCCGAGGCGCGCACGGCCGTCTCGATGAGGTGCCGGTCCACCGTCCAGGTGTGGACGGGGTTGCGCTGGGGGCGGCACCGCACGCGCTCCCAGTCGGGCAGCAGCCGGCCGATCAGGCCCTCCGCCTCCAGCGCCTCCCACACGGCCACCGTCGGCTCCCCCGCGCCCAGCAGTGTCACCAGCTGTTCGCGGGCCTCGGCCGGCCACGGCACGGGGAGCGGTTTCGCCTGCACCGCGAGTCGGCGTACGGCGTGCGGCGAGACGGGAAGGCCCGCCTGCGCGGCGGCCGCGGCGAAGCGGAGCGCCAGCACCGGATCACGGTCGGGGCGTGCGGCCAGGGCCAGTACGGCCTCGCCGTCGGACTCCACGACCCCGTCGGCGAGCGGTGCCCGCGGGGCGGCGGGGGCGCCCCGGGTGCCGAGCAGCCCGCGGAGCCTGGGGCGGGCGGAGCGCGCCCGCAGCACCCGGCCGACCTCGCGCCAGGTCACGTCACCGGCGTACGAGACCACGCGCGCGGCCTCGTACACCTCGCGGAGCAGCGCGTCGGCGTCGAGGAGCCCGAGCTGCGTGGCGACCTGGTCCTGTTCCTGGAGGGAGAGCCGGTCGGTGGCGCGGCCGGTGACGAGGTGGAGGGCGTCGCGGGCGTCGAGGAGCCTGCGCCGGGCCTGGACGAGGCCTTCGCGGGGGGCGTCGGCCAGCCAGGAGGCGGCGACGGCCCGCAGGGCGGTGATGTCGCGCAGCCCGCCGCGGGCCTCCTTGAGGTCGGGTTCGAGGAGGAAGCGCAGTTCCCCGGCGCGGTCGGCCCGGTCGCGGCACAGGGCGTGCAGTTGCGGGAGCCTCTTCGCGGCCTGGTTGCGCCAGTCGGCCAGGACGGAGGTGCGCAGGCCGGCGAGGAGCCCGGCGTCGCCCGCGACGCAGCGGGCGTCGAGCAGCCCGAGGTGCACCTTGAGGTCCTCGGCGGCGGTCTTGCGGGCCTCGGCGGGGGTGCGCACCGAGTGGTCCAGGGCGAGGCCGAGGTCCCACACCGGGTACCAGAGGCGGTCTGCGAGCGCGCCGAGCGCCCGCGGTTCGGCCTTGCCGTCGTGCAGCAGCACCAGGTCGAGGTCGCTGCGCGGGGAGAGTTCGGCCCTGCCGTAGCCGCCGACGGCGACCAGGGCGGCGCCGCGTACGCCGGTCTCCCGTACGGCGGTCGCGAACAGGGCGTTCAGCCATGTGTCGGTCAGCCCGGCCAGCGCGGAACGCCGCGAGGGCCCGGACCGCGACTCCTCCTGGAGGAGTCGCAGCCGGGCCGCGGCGTATCCGCTGGGTCCCGAGTCGGCCGTGTGGTCCGTGGATTCTTCGACGCTCGTCACCCGGGGGCTCCCGTCAGTTAGGACCTGTCCGGTCGGTCAGGCCGGATAGGTCCTACAGCGCGTCAACGCCGCGCTCGCCGGTGCGGACCCGTACGACGGAGTCCACGGGGACGCTCCACACCTTGCCGTCGCCGATCTTGCCGGTGGCGGCCGCGCTGACGATGACGTCGATCAGCTGCTCGGCGTCGGCGTCGTCGACCAGTACCTCGATGCGGATCTTGGGGACGAGGTCGACCTGGTACTCGGCGCCGCGGTAGACCTCGGTGTGGCCGCGCTGGCGGCCGTAGCCGCTGGCCTCGGTGACCGTGAGTCCCTTGACCCCGAAGGCGTGGAGGGCTTCCTTGATCTCGTCCAGCCGGTGCGGCTTGACGATCGCGGTGATCAGCTTCATGCGTCAACCTTCTTGCTCGCTACGGCGGAGGGGGTGGGGACGGCGGTGTTCCGCGAGGCCGCGCCGCCGCCGGCTCCGCTGAAGTCGTAGGCGGTCTCGGCGTGTTCGACCTGGTCGATGCCGGCGACCTCGTCGTCCTCGGTGACCCGCATTCCGATCGTCTTGTCGAGGAGGAAGGCGAGCAGCGCGGACGCCACCAGAGAGTAGGCCAGGACGGAGAAGACTCCGATGGCCTGCTTTCCGAGCTGTTCGAGGCCGCCGCCGTAGAAGAGGCCGGCCGCCTCGGACTGGACTCCGCCGGTGGCGAAGAAGCCGACGAGCAGCGAGCCGATGACACCGCCGACGAGGTGGACGCCGACCACGTCGAGGGAGTCGTCGTAGCCGAACTTGTACTTGAGGCCCACGGCCATGGCGCAGACGACACCGGCGATGGCGCCGATGGCGATCGCGCCGAGCGGAGAGCAGGAGCCTCCGGAGGGGGTGATGGCGACGAGGCCCGCGACCGCGCCGGAGGCGGCGCCGAGGGTGGTGAAGGAGCCGTGGCGCAGCTTCTCGTAGCCGAGCCAGGCGAGCATGGCGGCGGCCGTGGCGACCTGGGTGTTGACGAACATGACCGCGCCCACGCCGTCGTCGTTGCCGAGCCAGGAGCCGGCGTTGAAGCCGAACCAGCCGAACCACAGCAGGCCGGCGCCGAGCATCACGAGGGGCAGGCTGTGCGGGCGCATCGGGTCCTTCTTGAAGCCGACCCGCTTGCCGATGACCAGGATCACGCCGAGGGCTGCGGCACCCGCGTTGATGTGGACGGCGGTGCCGCCCGCGAAGTCGATGACGCCGAGCTCGAAGAGCCAGCCGCCGGCGCCCCATACCCAGTGGGCGACGGGGAAGTAGACGATCGTGACCCACAGGACGGTGAACAGGGCCCAGGCGCTGAACTTCACGCGGTCGGCGAGGGCGCCGCTGATCAGCGCGGGGGTGATGACGGCGAACATCAGCTGGAAGACGGCGAAGACGTAGACCGGGATGGTGTACCCGTCCCACAGCTCGGTGATCCCGATGCCGCTGAGGCCCACGTAGTCGGAGTTCCAGCCGATGAGGCCGCCGGAGTCGGTGCCGAAGGCGAGGCTGAAGCCGTAGAGGACCCAGAGGATCGTGACGATCCCGAGGCTGATGAAGCTCATCATCAGCATGTTGAGGCTGCTCTTGACGCGGACCATGCCTCCGTAGAAGAAGGCAAGTCCCGGGGTCATCAGCATGACCAGGGCGGAGCAGATGAGCATGAACCCGGTGTTCGCGGCAGACAGCGTCGGGGCGTCTGCCGCGAGGGTCGTGATGGCTGATGCCATCGGCGTCTCCTCGTCGTCGGTACGTTCGCGTGCGGGCGATCGTGAAAACCTGAGCGGCGGCGTATGGGAACTGGCCGGTTATTGGCCCTGAGATTCGCGCAGGCCGGTTTCCGGCGGCGCCGCCAGGTGTTTCGCACCGATGACGAAGGCGTCCGCGTTGTTACGACGTGATGAACACGGCAACCATCAATTGAGCAACCACGACGGCGGGCAACCACCTCCGCGAGAGCGGCCGCGGTTTAGCGGCAAGGAACAACCCGGCCGCGGCAGTACCCGGAGTGTCCTGGCTGGGGGAGCCTGATCGGGCTTCACGGGGTGACTGCCGCGGCCGGGGCCTTGGGGGCGGCCGCTCGGGCCGTCAGACGGCCTCCGCGGCTTCGGGGAGCCGCGAGGCGAGGTGGTCGGTGAGGCGGACGATCTCGGCGACGTCCCCGTACTCACGGGCGGCGGTGTCGACGGTCTTGCGCAGCCGCGTGTTCACCCGTTCGGACCGCACCTTTCCCGCCACGTCGAGGGCCCGGTCGACGAGGACGGCGGCCTGCTCGGGCTCGCGCTGGAGCAGGTGCACGGTGGCCATGCCGATGAGGTTGAGGGCGTAGGAGCGCTGGTGCTCCTGGTCCTTCTCGAAGAGCTCGACGGCCCGCTCCATGACGGGTTCGGCGAGGGAGGCGTACATGGGGCTGCGGCCCGCGACGTAGGCGAGGTCGCGGTACGAGTGGGAGTTCTCGCCGTTCAGTTCGGCCTCGGAGAAGAAGCGGATCCAGTCGGGCTCGGGCTCGCCCGCGAAGCCGACGTCGCCGAAGGTGTCCTCGGCCATCCGCACGGCCCGCTTGCAGCGACTGGGCTGTCCCATGTTGGCGTAGGCGCGCGCCTCCATCGCATACAGCATGGCCTGGGTGCGCGGGCCGGCGCAGTCGCGGCTGCCGTACTGCGCGAGGTGGATGAGTTCCAGGGCGTCCTCGGGGCGGCCCAGGTGGATCATCTGGCGGCTCATGCCGGAGAGGATGTACGAGCCCAGCGGCTTGTCCCCGGCCTCCTTCGCGGCGTGCAGCGCGAGGACGAAGTACTTCTGGGCGGTGGGGTGCAGGCCGATGTCGTAGCTCATCCAGCCGGCCAGTTCGGCGAGTTCCGCGGCGACCTTGAAGAGCCTCTTCATGACGGGCGCCGGGTGGTTCTCCTGGAGCAGGTCGGTGACCTCGTGGAGCTGGCCGACGACGGCCTTGCGGCGCAGTCCGCCCCCGCACTGGGCGTCCCACTGGCGGAACATGACGGTGGTGGCGTCGAGCAGGTCGAGTTCCGGTTCGGAGAGCCGGGGCGGGCGGTGGCCGCCGAGTGCGCCCGCCGGCCCTCCCCCTCGCTCCGCTGGGGGGACCCCCACCTCGCGCGGTCCCGGGTCGGCGGCCGGGACCGGTACGAGCCAGCGCTGCATGGGCTCGATGAGGGCGGGGCCGGCGGAGAGGGCGAGCGAGGTCCCGAGGAAGCCGCGGCGGGCCAGCATGAGGTCGCTGCGGGAGAACTCGCCGAGCAGTTCGACGGTCTGCGGGCCGGCCCAGGGCAGGTCGACGCCGGAGACGGAGGGGGTCTGGTGGGCGGTGCGCAGGCCGAGCTGTTCGATGGCCACGACGGAGCCGAAGCGCTCGGAGAACAGCTCGGACAGGATGCGCGGGACGGGCTCGCGGGGCTGTTCGCCGTCGAGCCAGCGGCGCACCCGGGAGGTGTCCGTGCTGATGTGGTGGGCGCCCATCTGGCGGGCCCGGCGGTTGACCTGGCGGGCGAGTTCGCCCTTGGACCAGCCGCTGCGGACGAACCACGAGGTCAGCTGTTCGTTGCGCACGGCAGCGTCGTCCATCGTTCCGCTTGCGTCATTGCCGCTCACTGGAACGCCCCCATCCGCTCAGCCTCTTCCACACGAAACCCTGGCCGTGACGCCGGGCGCCACCACGGACCTTCACAGGTCCTCCACACATTGCCTCCGGCATACCCACGGACGGGCGCGCCTTAGGGGTTCGTGTACCGAAAGTAATCCTACGATCACCCCTCCGGCGAGGTCGATTCCAGAAACGCCACCATTCGCCACCCCTTCGAATGAACTCGCCACCGGCCAGGCGCGATTCACTTGACACCGAGGTGAAAACGGATCGGTTGGACTGGAGTGCGCTCAGGGCGCGCGCGGCGAGGAGTGCGCCGGGCAACCCGGGTCGTACCTCGCGGCGTCCCGCGATGGATCGCCCGCAGCAGGTCCGTCCGCTCTCGTAACCACCGGCGCGTCCGACCCGTTGGAGGGGGCATGGGCATGGGCTTCACGATCGGCGGCAGCCGTGGCACCAGGGAGTTCCGCACGGGCGCCCGGCGCCGCGGCCGGACCTCGGAGTGCACGGCGGTGGCGGAGTACACCGGACTGTGGGGCTGGGACGTGGTCCCCGGCGCGCGGGCCGCGGCGCCCGCCCGCGACTGCTCCTGCGGGGACTCCCGGTGCGCGGCTCCCGGGGCGCACCCCCTGCCCTTCGCCCCCACGGTCAAGGCCGGGGCCACCCTGGACGAGGTCACCGAGGCCTGGAGCGAGTACCCGGGCGCGGCGGTACTGCTCCCGGTGGGCCGCTCCTTCGACGTGATCGAGGTGGCCGAGGAGGCCGGGCGGCGGGCGCTGGTGCGGCTGGAGCGGATGGGCCTGCCGCTGGGCCCGGTGGTGGCGACCCCGGACGGCCGGGCCCAGTTCTTCGTGGCGCCGGGCGCGGCGGCCGAGCTGCCCCAGCTGCTGTACCGGATGGGCTGGGACGACGCCGACCTCGACCTGCGCGCCCTGGGTGAGGGGGCCCACGTGACGGTCCCGCCCTCCGACCGGGCCGGGCTCGGTCAGGTGGGCTGGCTGCGGCCGCCCGCGCTGGACAGTGCCGGGGGCCCGCCGCAGGCCCGGCTGCTGCTGGGCACCCTTGCCTACATCTGCCACCGCTTCCGCCGGTAGGGGGTGTCCGCCCCGCTCACGGCAGTGCCCCCGCGTTCGAGGTGAACGCGGGGGCACTGGTGTCCGTACGGGCTGCGCTCAGTCGCCGATCAGGGCGTCCACGAACGCCTCCGGCTCGAACGGGGCCAGGTCGTCCGCACCCTCACCGAGGCCGACGAGCTTGACGGGGACTCCCAGCTCGCGCTGGACGGCGATGACGATGCCGCCCTTGGCGGTGCCGTCGAGCTTGGTCAGCACGATGCCGGTGATGTCCACGACCTCGGCGAAGACCCGGGCCTGGGTCAGGCCGTTCTGGCCGGTGGTGGCGTCGAGGACCAGCAGGATCTCGTCCAGCGGGCCGTGCTTCTCCACGACGCGCTTGACCTTGCCGAGCTCGTCCATGAGGCCGGTCTTGGTGTGCAGGCGGCCGGCGGTGTCGATGAGCACCACGTCGGCGCCCTCGGCGATGCCCTCCTTGACCGCGTCGTAGGCGATCGAGGCCGGGTCGCCGCCCTCGGGGCCGCGCACGGTACGGGCGCCAACGCGGTCGCCCCAGGTCTGGAGCTGGTCGGCGGCGGCCGCGCGGAAGGTGTCGGCCGCGCCGAGCACCACGCTGCGGCCGTCGGCGACGAGCACCCGGGCGAGCTTGCCGGTGGTGGTGGTCTTGCCGGTGCCGTTGACCCCGACGACCATGATCACGCCGGGGGTGTCCTCGCCGCTCTCCGTCTTCACGGCGCGGTCGAAGTCGGTGCGCAGCAGGGTCAGCAGCTCTTCCTTGAGCAGGGCGCGCAGGTCCGCCGGGGTACGGGTGCCGAGCACCTTGACCCGCTCGCGGAGCCGGTCGACGAGCTCCTGGGTCGGTACGACACCCACGTCGGCGATGAGCAGGGTCTCCTCGATCTCCTCCCAGGTGTCCTCGTCGAGGTGCTCCCGGGAGAGCAGCGTGAGCAGCCCCTTGCCGAGGGAGTTCTGGGACCGGGCGAGTCGGGCGCGCAGCCGGACCAGGCGGCCGGCGGTGGGCTCGGGCACCTCGACCGCGGGCGCGGCCGGGGCCTGCGGCTCCGCGACCGGCACCTCCGCGGGGGCCTCTACGGGCGCCTGCGCCTCGGGGAGGACGACCTCCTCGATGGTGCGACGCGGCTCTTCCGCCGTCTCTACGGCGTCCTCCCCCACCTGCGGTTCCGCGGGAGGGGCAGTGATGGTCGGCGTGCTCGACGGTGCCGGCGGCGGCAGCTGCTTCTTCTTGCGGCTGCTGACCACGAGCCCGCTGATCGCGCCGACCGCGACCAGGGCGATGACTAGGGCGAGAATGAGGATTTCCATAGCTACATCAGTATGCGTGACCTCGCGGACGGCCCCTCGTTTCCCAGGCGGGGCTATTTGCCCCCGCGGGCCGGGCTGGTCCGTCGCCCGGCCATATGCCGGCGAGAAGCCCCTCGGGGAGGAGTCACAGCCCGTCCAGTATGCGGACGGAGCGGATACGGCGCGCTGAGCGCCCAGGGGCTGTCGCGATCCATGCAGTGGGCCGCGACAGCCCCTGCCCCTTGCGCTCGTCCCCACCCGCCCCGGTGGAGGAGCCTGCTCCCGCCGGATCCCTGTCCAACTGACGCCACGTCAGCTAACGTCCCCCTTCGCCCGCCCACCCACATCCGGCGAAGGGGGACTTCTCCATGCCCATCACCGTGGCCCGGTTCAATCTCGTCGACCCGAACGGCACCCCCGAGTCCCTCTCCGCCCGCTACAAGGCAGCGCTGGAGATGGCCCGGTACGCGGACGACCGCGGGATCGACACCATCCAGACCGAGGAGCACCACGGCACCGGCAACAACTGGCTGCCCTCCCCCTTCGCCTTCGCGGGCGCGGTGTTCGGCGCCACCCGCCGGATCGCCGTCACCGTCTCGGCGATCATCGGCCCGCTGTACGACCCGCTGAAGGTGGCCGAGGACATCGCCGTGCTGGACCTGCTGAGCGGTGGCCGCCTGGTCACCGTCGCGGGCATCGGCTACCGGCCGGAGGAGTACGAGCAGCACGGCGTGGAGTGGGGCCGGCGCGGGAAGCTCCAGGACGAGCTGCTGGAGACCCTGCTGAAGGCGTGGACCGGCGAGCCGTTCGAGTACCGGGGCCGTACGGTACGGGTCACCCCGCGGCCCTTCACCCAGCCGCACCCGCTGCTCCTGGTCGGCGGGAGCTCGGAGGCGGCGGCCCGGCGCGCGGCCCGGCTGGGGCTGCCGTTCTTCCCCAGCGCGCACCTGCCGGAGCTGGAGGCGTACTACAACGCGAAGCTGGCCGAGTACGGCACGGAGGGCTTCTGCATGATGCCCGCGGCCGAGACCCCGCTGCTGCACATCGCGGAGGACCCGGACCGGGCCTGGGCCGAGCACGGCGAGCGCTTCCTGCACGAGGCGGGCATGTACGCGTCCTGGCAGTCCAAGGACATCCGCAGCGCCGTGCGGTCGGCCGCGCGCTCGGTGGCGGAGCTGCGGGCGGAGGGCGTGTACCGGATCCTCACCCCGGACGAGGCCGTCGCGTACGCCCGGGGCGCGGGCGAGGCCGGGAACCTGGTCCTGCACCCGCTGTGCGGCGGGATGCCGATCGACGAGGGCTGGCGCAGCCTGCACCTGCTGTGCGAACAGGTACTGCCCCGGCTCAAGGACTGAGCCGGGGCAGTATCGAGGAGAAGGGGCGTTGGCGGGGGTGGTTACCCCATCTCCTCCAGCGCCTTGCCCTTGGTCTCCGGCACCCATTTGAGGATGAAGGGGATCGAGAGCAGGGCGAAGAACGTGTAGATCATGTAGGCGCCGGACAGGTTCCAGTCCGAGAGCGTCGGGAACGAGACGGTGATGACCCAGTTGGCGATCCATTGGGCGGCGGCCGCGACGCCGAGGGCCGCGGCCCGGATGCGGCCCGGGAACATCTCGCCGAGCAGGACCCAGACCACCACGCCCCAGGACAGGGCGAAGAAGAGGACGAAGCAGTTGGCGGCGACCAGGGCGACGATGCCCTGCGCGTGCGGCAGGGCGATGTCGTCGCCGACCCCGGACTTGTAGGAGAACGCCCAGGCGGCGAGGCCCAGCGAGATCGCCATGCCGACCGAGCCGATGAGGGCCAGGGGCTTGCGGCCGATGCGGTCCACGAGCAGCATCGCGATCACCGTGCCGATGATGTTCACCACGGAGGTCTCGAAGGAGTACAGGAACGAGGCGCTCGGGTCGATGCCGACGGACTGCCACAGCGAGGAGCTGTAGTAGAAGATCACGTTGATGCCGACGAGCTGCTGGAAGACGGACAGGCCGATGCCGATCCAGACGATGGGCAGGAAGCCGAAGCGGCCGCCGAGCAGGTCCTTGAAGGTGGACTTGTGCTCGGAGCGCATGGCGTGCTCGATCTCGGCGACGCGCCCGTCGAGGTCGATACGGCTGCCCTCGACCTCGGTGAGGACCTTCCTGGCCTCGGCGTTGCGGCCGACGGAGATGAGGAAGCGCGGCGATTCGGGGATGACGAAGGACATCAGCCCGTAGAGGACGGCCGGGACGACCATGACCCCGAGCATCCACTGCCAGGCCTCCAGGCCGCCGATCTCGCCGCGCTGGTCTCCGTCGGCGAGGTTGAGGATGCCCCAGTTGACGAGCTGGGAGACGGCGATGCCGATGACGATGGCGGCCTGCTGGAAGGAGGCGAGCCGGCCGCGGTAGGCGGGCGGGGACACCTCGGCGATGTAGGCGGGGCCGATGACGGAGGCCATGCCGATGCCGAAGCCACCGATCACACGCCACATGGCGAGGTCCCAGAGGGCGAAGGGGAGGGCCGAGCCGATGGCGCTCGCCGTGAAGAGGGCGGCGGCGATCTGCATGCAGCGGATGCGACCGATCCGGTCGGCGACGCGGCCGGCGGTGGCGGCGCCGATCGCGCAGCCGATCAGCGCGGCGGCGATCACCTGGGCGAGCACCTCGGAGCCGACGTCGAAGCGGTCGCGGATGGCGACGACGGCGCCGTTGATCACCGAGCTGTCGTAGCCGAAGAGGAATCCGCCCATGGCCGCAGCGGCGGCGATGAAGATGACGCGGCCGAGGTGGTCGGGCCGCGGCGCGGCCGATCCGCCCGACGCCGATGCCTGCTCTGTGCTGGTCAAGGTGCGCTCCGTGGTGTTTTGTCCGTCCTCTTAGTGGCGCACAGTTCAAGATCGGGCACCACCCGAAGGCGGGAGACAGCGGAGCGAGCTTATGTGTTCATTTTCTGAAGTCAAGACCCGGGGTTCGAGCGCAAAGCGGCAGCATCTGATGCCAACGACTTCACTTCCTGAAGTGAAAGCTTCTCAGCGGAGGCGCTGGCTGATGACCTTGGAGACCCCGTCGCCCTGCATCGAGACGCCGTAGAGGGCGTCGGCGACCTCCATCGTCCGCTTCTGATGGGTGATCACGATCAGCTGCGAGCTCTCCTGGAGCTCCTCCATGATCCGGATCAGCCGCTGCAGGTTGGTGTCGTCGAGCGCCGCCTCGACCTCGTCCATCACGTAGAACGGGCTGGGCCTCGCCTTGAAGATGGAGACCAGCAGCGCGACGGCCGTCAGCGAGCGCTCGCCGCCCGAGAGCAGCGACAGCCGCTTGACCTTCTTGCCCGGCGGACGCGCCTCCACGTCCACCCCGGTGGCCAGCATGTTGTCGGGATCGGTGAGGATCAACCGGCCCTCGCCACCGGGGAACAGCCGCGAGAACACGCCCTCGAACTGCCGGGCCGTGTCGTGGTACGCCTCGGTGAAGACCTGCTCGACGCGCGCATCCACCTCCTTCACCACTTGAAGGAGGTCGGCGCGCGTTTTCCGCAGATCTTCCAGCTGGGTGCTGAGGAACTGGTGCCGCTCCTCCAGCGCCGCGAACTCCTCCAGCGCGAGCGGGTTGACCTTGCCGAGCTGCTGGTAGGCGCGCTCGGCGGCCCTGAGCCGCTTCTCCTGCTGGGCCCGTACGAAGGGGCCGGGCAGGTTGCGTGGGTGTTCCGGGTCCTCGGGAAGCTCCTCGCCTTCGGCGGGCGGGGAGGAGGGCACCGGCTGGTCCGGTCCGTACTCCGCGACGAGCCCGGCCGTCTCGATGCCGAACTCCTCCAACGCCCTGGCCTCCAGCGCCTCGATGCGCAGCCGCTTCTCGGCGCCGAGCACCTCGCCGCGGTGCACCGAGTCGGTGAGCTTGTCGAGCTCACCCTTGAGATCGCGGCCGTGGTTCCTGGCATCGGCCAGCTCCCGCTCCCGCAGACCCTTGGCGTGTTCGGCAGCGGCGCGCTCCTCCTCTGCCCGGCGCAGCGACACCTCCACGTGCGCGAGCAGCTGGCGGGAGCCGTCGGCGACGGCGCGGGCCACCCGGGCCTCGTACGCGAGGCGGGCGCGGCGCCGCTCGGCCCGCGCCCGGGCCTCCTCCTCGGCCCTGGCCGCACGGTCGAGGGAATCGGCCCGGCCTGCCAGCCCCTTGACCCGCTCCTCATGGGTCCTGAGCTGCAGCCGGGCCTCCATCTCGGTCTGCCGGGCGTTGGCACCGTCGGCCGCGAGCCGGTCCCGTCGGGAGCTGTCGGGCTCCTCCTCTACGGGGATCTCCTCGGCGCTGGCGAGCCGTTCGGCGCACTCCTCCACCTCGGCCAGCGCCTGCTCCAGCGCGTCCTGCGCCTTGGCGGCGGCGGTGGTGGCGCGCTCCGCTTCGCCGGCGGCCCCCTTCGCCTGCCCGGCGAGCCGCCCGAGCTGCTGCGCGACCCCGGCGCGGGCCTGTTCGGCGGCCCGCCGCCGAAGGGAGAGCTCCTCGACCAGGGCCGCCGCGTCCTGGCGGCGCGCCTGGGCGGCCTCCCGCGCCGCGGCGAGCTCCAGGCAGCGCTCGTCCAGCCGGGCCAGCTCCCCCGCCGCCTCGTCGACGGCGGCCTGGACCTCGATCAGGGTGGGCGCGCCGGCGGAGCCGCCGTGCGCGAGGTGCGCGCCGAGCACGTCCCCGTCGAGGGTCACGGCCACCGCGGCGGGCCGCTCCGCGACGAGCGCCTCGGCGTCTTCGAGCGTGCCGACCACGAAGTGGTCCCGCAGCACCCACTCAACGGCCCGCCGCACCTCGGCATCCCCGCCGACCAAGGCGGCAGCGGGCACGGCTCCTCCAGGGGATTCGCCGCCGAGCAGCGCGGCGGGCAGCCCCGCTCCCGCTTCGGCTTCGCCGCCAGGGCCCTGCCCCGGACCCCGCGCCTCAATCGCAGGCGAGGCTGGAAATGCCGCTGCGCGGAACGTCAGCCCGACGGGAGGGCCTGGGTGCGCCGAGCGCGATTCCAGCCCCTCCGACGTTTGAGGAGCCGGGTCCGGGACGGAGCCCCGGTTTCGGGAAGGGGCGGGGTGGGGGAAGACTCCCCCTCCCCCAGCCCCAGCCGAGATCGGGCCGGGCCCCGAGCCCTGGCCCGGCAGCGGCACGGCCGCCGGATCAGCCTGTTCCCGGGTCTGCCCTGCGGCCCCCAGGTCAGGGGCGTGGCTCTGGCCCGGCAGGACCGCGGACGGGGAGGCCGGACCCGCAGGAGGCCCGCCCCCGCCCGGCAGGGCGGCCGGCGGGGTGATCAGGAGCGTCGCGCGCCCCGCATCGGCGTCCCGCAGGTGCCGGATGGCCTCGGCCGCCGCCCCCGGGGAGGCCACGGCCAGCGCATCGGCGGCCGAGCCCAGCGCGGCGGCGACGGCGGCTTCGTGCCCCGGGGTCACCGAGAGCCGCTCGGCGACCGGGCCCAGCAGCCCGGCCAGCCGTTCGCGCGCGGCGAGCAGCGCCCCCGTGCCGTCCTTGCGCCGCAGCCCCAGCGCGAGGGCGTCGCGCCGCGCCGACACGGCCGCGCGCGAGCGTTCCGCCTCGGAGAGGGCGTCCCGCGCGGCGGACAGCCCCGTCTCCGCGGCCGCCAGCTCCGCCCGGGCCGCCTCGTGCTCCGCGTCCAGCGAAGGCTCGTCCAGCCCGCCGACCTCCTCCGCCAGGGCCTCGTACTCAGCCTGCGCGGCGCCGGCCCGGCGCTCCGCCTCGTCGCGCGCCGCGACCAGCCGGTCGATCTCGGCCTGCGCCGCCCCCGCGCGGGAGCGGGCGGCGCCGAGCCGGCCCGTCAGCCGGGCCAGCCCCTCGCGCCGGTCGGCGATGGCCCGGGCCGCGTCCCGCAGCCGGCGCTCCTCCTCCGCCAGGGCCCGCTCCAGTTCGCCCCGGTGTTCGGCGGTGTCCTCCAGGGCCCGCGAGGCCGCTTCCAGAGCCGCCGTCAGTTCCGCCTCCTGCTCGCGGATCCGCGCGGCCTCCCGCCGCATGTCCTCCGGGTCGCGGCCGCGCCGCTCCTCCTCGGCCGGAGCCGTCGCGCTCTTGACCCGCGCGTCGGCCAGGGAGGCGGTCCCGCGTACCCGCTCGGCCAGTTGCGACAGCTCGTACCAGGTCTGCTGGGCCCGCTGGAGCCGCGGGGCCAGCTCCCGCACCGCCGCCTCCAGTGCGGCCTCGCGGCGCAGCGCGTCCGCGAGCTGCGCCTCGGCGGCCTCCTTGCGTTCCTTCAGCGCCGCCTCGTCGGCGAGCTCGTCGTCGAGCGCGCGGCGCAGCGTGACGAGATCGTCGGCGAGCAGCCGAAGCCGGGCGTCGCGCAGGTCGGCCTGGATCACGGCCGCCCGGCGGGCCACGGCCGCCTGCCTCCCGAGGGGCTTGAGCTGGCGCCGCAGCTCGTCGCCCAGGTCCTGTACGCGCGCGAGGTTGGCCTGCATCGCGTCCAGTTTCCGCAGCGCCTTCTCTTTGCGCTTGCGGTGCTTGAGGACTCCGGCCGCCTCCTCGATGAAGGCGCGGCGGCCCATGGGGTCGGCGTGCAGGACGGAGTCCAGCTGGCCCTGCCCGACGATGACGTGCATCTCGCGGCCGATGCCGGAGTCGGAGAGCAGCTCCTGGATGTCGAGCAGGCGGCAGGTGTCACCGTTGATCTGGTACTCGCTGCTGCCGCCGCGGAACATGATCCGGGTGATGGTGACTTCGGCGTAGTCGATGGGCAGCGCGCCGTCGGAGTTGTCGATGGTCAGCGAGACCTCGGCGCGCCCGAGCGGCGGCCGGCCGGTGGTCCCGGCGAAGATGACGTCTTCCATCTTCCCGCCGCGCAGGGACTTGGCCCCTTGTTCGCCCATGACCCAGGACAGCGCGTCCACCACATTGGACTTGCCCGAGCCGTTCGGACCCACGACACACGTGATGCCGGGTTCGAAGCGCAGGGTCGTGGCGGAAGCAAAGGATTTGAAGCCACGCAGGGTCAGGGACTTGAGGTGCACGCCGCCGGACTCTACCTTTCGCGTTCGGTTTCACCCATGAAGGTGCAGGGCACAACTGACGTTAAAGGAATGACCGGGTTCCGCCTGCCCCGACGCATCGGGGCGCGCCGTCTTCCAGGCACGGCGCACTGTGAAAGAAAGAAGGGACGCCGGAGCGTCCCTTGCAGATCATGCGGGGCTGGAGTCAAGCGACGAGTAGCGCGGATCAGGTGAGCGCAGGCTCCGCCTGGGGTACGTCGATGTCGATGCGGTCCAGCAGCGAATCTCCGTCGTGCTGGGCGGCGGCCGCGTTCAGCGCGTCATTTTCGGACTGAATCCGTACGAGCTCGGACTCGAGGTCCTGGACGCGCTGCTGAAGCCGTCGCATCTCGGCGAGGAGTCGCGGATCGGAACCGCCGACGTAACCGAGAAGCGCCTTTGCCATGATGGATGGTCCTCCACACTGAGTGACCGACCGAAGCGGTGTGGGTCGTGAGGGAATCGCACCCGCGGATGTCCGACAGCGACCGACAGTCACTGCGCTTACTACTGCCAACACTGCCAAACAGCTCAGGTGCGCGGGGCTTCCAGCGTCTCACCAAAAAGTTTGACGGTCAACACGATCACGCCCCGTATCGGCGGGCAGCCCAGCGCCCGCAAGGGGCGTGGAGATCATCCTCGACTCCGAGCCTTCCACGGATCGCTCCCGTCGGCAACGTCTCGACGAGGAACGTGCAGTTCCGACCGCATGCGGTCACTCCACGGGTGTGTTCAGTGCATGATCAGTCGATCGGTCAACGGATCGCGAATCCGTCGTAGCCACCGCGCGGTGTGCCCCAGATCTCTGTCACTCCGTCGACCCTGCCGGGCGTGTCGGCGGACCGCAGCCAGTCGAGCAGCCGGTGGCAATTCTCACGTTGACCCTCGGCCACCACCTGTACTCGCCCGTCGTCGAGGTTGAGCGCGAAGCCGACGACCCCGCCGATCCCCAGAGCGTTCTCCCTGGTGAACCAGCGGAAGCCCACTCCCTGTACACAGCCGCGCACCCAGGCGATCAGACGGACATCTTCATTCATGCGTGAACGCTAACCGGGCAAACAATTTCGGGGCACATCGCCCCCTGGTGCCATGGCGTACAGTCGCGCACCAATGAGCTCACCCGTTCGGGCGAGCAAAGGACGATCTTGATCTTATAGGGAAGGAACGAGGCCGATGGGACGCCACCGACTCCCCGCCGCGCCGCGCCCCGGCAGCGCCCGCCGCACCGCCCTGCGCACCGGCCTGCTGGGGGTCTCGGTGGCCGTGGCCCTCGGTACGGCGGCCGTCACCACCGGCATGGTGCCGGTGGGCGGTTCCTTCCCCTACGTGGGTGTCAGCGCCTCCGGCGACGCGGGCACGAAGCAGGCCAACGCCAAGGCGCCCACGCCACGCCCCGACAGCGTGACGCAGCCGCTCGGCGGCCTCGCCAACCTGTCCGGCCGCACCCCGCAGGCCCCGGCCCCCACCCCCGCCGGCAGCACCTCGGCCTCACCGTCGACGAGCCCCTCCGCGTCCCCCTCGCCGAGCGCCTCCCCCAGCACTTCGCCGAGCCCTTCCGCCTCCGCCTCGACCTCTCCTCCCGCCCCCGCCAAGCCGGCCCCCTCGACCAAGGCTCCGCAGAAGACGACCGCTCCGGCACCGACCCCCACCCCGACCCCGACCCCGGATGACGGTCACTCCGCCGAGGAGGCGGCCGTGGTGGCGTTGGTGAACCAGGAGCGCGCCCAGGCGGGATGCGGTCCGGTGCGGGCGAACCCGCCGCTTGCGGCGCTCGCGGGTGCCTTCAGCAAGGACATGGCCACCCGCAACTTCTTCAGCCACACCGACCCCGACGGCAACAGCCCCTGGGACCGCGCGGCCAAGGCCGGCATCTCGGGCCTCGGCGGCGAGAACATAGCCCGCGGCCAGGGCGACGCCGAGGCCGTGATGAAGGCCTGGATGAACAGCCCGGGCCACAAGGCGAACATCCTGAACTGCGAGTTCCGCACCCTGGGCGTCGGCGCCCACTTCGCCGCCGGCGGCCCCTGGTGGACGCAGAACTTCGGCTTCTAGGGCCCGCCCGAAAGGCAGGCCCCAGACCCACCCGGCCCTAGAGCGCGGCGAGGGCCGCGCGGCCCGCCACCACGACGCGGGTGTGTTCGGCGACCCGACGGCCCAGGTGCTCCGCGGTCGCGATGTCGGCCTTGTGCACGGCGTCCGCGCCCTCGTCGGAGTTGGTCTGCGCGGCGGCGCCGGCGAAGACGCCGAGGCGGTTGAGGTCGTTCTCGGAGGCGGTGCTGGAGTTCCAGCCCGGCTTCAGGCCCAGGTTGACCCAGCTCATGCCGTGCTGCGCGGCAAGGATCTGGAAGAACTGCAGGGTGTGCAGCTTGTCGCCGCTCTTGGACGCGGAGTTGGTGAAGCCGGCGGCGACCTTGTCCTGCCAGGTGTCGCCGAACCAGCGCTTCGAGGTGGCCTCGGCGAAGACGTGGAAGGCGCCGGAGGCGGTGCCCATGTAGGTCGGCGAGCCGAAGACGATCGCGTCGGACCCGTCGAGCAGCTCCCACTGGGCGTCGTCGATCTCGTCGACCTTGATCAGGTGGACCGTGGCCCCGGCCTCGGCGGCGCCGGTGCGCACGGCCTCCGCGACGACCGCGGTGTGGCCGTAACCCGAGTGGTAGGCGATCGAGACGACGGGGGCGTGCGTGATACCGGACAAGGTGATCTCTCCCTCAAAAAGCTTTCTTGTCGCGCCACGAGGTGCGGTGCGACAAGAACGAGAAAACCACTAACTTTCAGAAAGCGCAACCCAGCAGTTAGCGCTACCCAGGGGTAGGCTGTTGTTCATGGATGCACCCATCGTCTGTACCGAAGCCGCCGATTCCGAACTACCGTTCGATGTCTTCGCGCGCACCTGCCCGTCCCGCGAGACCCTGGAACACGTCACCGGCCGCTGGGGCAGTCTGACCATAGGCGCCCTGCGCGAGGGCCCGTGCCGGTTCAACGAACTGCGCCGACGCGTGGAGGGCGTGAGCGAGAAGATGCTCTCCCAGACCCTGCACGCGCTGGAGCGCGACGGCGTGGTCCACCGCGAGGCGCAGCCCACGAACCCGCCCCGCGTCGACTACGAACTGACCCCGCTCGGCGTCGAGGTCGCGGACCGGCTCATCTCCCTCATCCACCTCCTGGAGGGGAACATGCCGCAGGTGCTGTCGGCCCGGCAGTTCTACGACGAGACGCGCGGGGGCCGCTGACAGCGCGGGCAGAAGTAGCTCGACCGGTTCATCCACGGCCGGCGCCGCATCGGCGTACCGCAGCGGCGGCAGGGCTCGTCCTCGCGCCCGTAGGCGTCGAGCGAGCGGTCGAAGTAGCCCGACTCGCCGTTCACATTGACGTACAGGCTGTCGAAGCTGGTGCCGCCGACCGCGAGGGCGGCGTTCATGACGTCCCGGACGTGGCCGAGGAGTTCCGCGCTCCGGGGGCGCGTGAGGGTGGCGGTGGGGCGCTCGTAGTGCAGCTTCGCGCGCCACAGCGCCTCGTCGGCGTAGATGTTCCCGACCCCGCTGATCAGGGACTGGTCCAGCAGAGCCCGCTTGACGGTGGTCCGCTTGGCGCGCAGCGCCAGGTGGTAGGCCCCCTCGTCGAACAGCGGGTCCAGGGGGTCGCGCGCGATGTGCGCGATGACGTCGGGCAGCCCGTCGGGGGTGTTCTCGTGCAACGACAGCCCGCCGAAGGTCCGCTGGTCCACGAAGCGCAGCTCGCTCCCCGCGGCGCCCGCGGCGGAGCCGCTGTCGGAATCAGTGAACCGCACCCTGATCCGCAGGTGCTTCTCGTCCGGGGCGTCCTGCGGCTGCACGAGCAGCTGCCCGCTCATCCCGAGGTGCCCCAGCACGGACTGGTGGCCGCCCTCAAGGGGAAGCCACAGGTACTTCCCGCGCCGCCGCGGCACCCCGATGGTCTCCCCCCGCAGCCGCGCCGCGAAGTCCGCGCCGCCGCCCGCGTGGCGCCGTACGGCCCTCGGGTGCAGGACCTCGACCGTCTCCACGGTCCGCCCGGCCACCCAGCGCTCCAGCCCCCGCCGGACGACTTCGACCTCGGGCAGCTCGGGCACGGTGTTCCTCCGGAGGGATCGGATCGGGCTCTCATCGACGAGCGTACTCACCGGCCCCGCGGGGTCGGTGAAACGGGTCCGCCCCGCCGCCTGCTGCGCAGGTGACGGGGCGGGGCAATCCCGAAGGAAGGGTCGGGCGTCAGGCGCCGGGCGCCGGTTCGGCGGGGTTCGGCGTCCCGCCGTCCTCCGCCTCGGCCGGAGCCGGGGCTTCGGCCGGAGCGGCAGCGGCTGCGGCCTCGGCCGCGATCCGCTCGTCCGCGGCGGCACGGATCCCGCGCCACGCGGACTCCGCCGCCTGCTGTTCCGCTTCCTTCTTGCTGCGGCCGGTGCCGGTGCCGTACGAGACACCACCGACGCGGGCGGCAGCGGTGAAGGTCTTCTCGTGGTCCGGACCGGTCTCGGTGACCAGGTATTCCGGTACGCCAAGACCTTCGGCTGCCGTCAGCTCCTGGAGACTGGTCTTCCAGTCCAGGCCGGCACCGAGGTTCGAGGACTTCTCGATAAGCGGGTCGAAGAGCCGGTGAACCAGCTCCGAGGCCGCGTCGAGGCCCTGGTCGAGGTAGACCGCGCCGATCACCGCTTCAAGGGTGTCGGCGAGGATGGAGGCCTTGTCCCGGCCGCCCGTGCCCTCTTCGCCCCGGCCGAGCCGGATGAAGGAGCCGAGTTCGAGGCCGCGCCCGACCTCCGCAAGTGCGCGTGAGTTGACCACCGCGGCCCGGAGCTTGGCCAGCTGGCCCTCGGGGAGATCGGGGTGGGTCGTGTACAGCGTGTCCGTGACCACCAGGCCCAGCACGGAGTCCCCGAGGAACTCCAGGCGTTCGTTGGTGGGCAGACCGCCGTTCTCGTACGCGTACGAACGGTGGGTCAGTGCACGCACCAGAAGGGCGGACTCGAGTCGATACCCGAGCCGCCCTTCCAGAAGCGTGTGGGACGAGGCCGCGTTGTTACTGTCTGCCTGCTTCTCAGCGTTGGACAGCTCAGACATTGCGCCTCTCACCAGCCGCTCAGACCTCGAGGACCTGGCGCTTGTTGTAGGTGCCGCAGCTCGGGCACGCAATGTGCTGGAGCTTCGGCTCCTGGCAACGCTCGCACGAAACCAGGGTGGGGACCGCAGCCTTCCACTGCGACCGGCGGTGGCGCGTGTTGCTGCGCGACATCTTCCGCTTCGGAACAGCCACGGCTACTTCTCCTGCTTCTCGGCGGCGCCCTGAACTCCGTCAGAGGCAGTGCCGCTCATGTTGTCCTTCTCGTCGTCCTGATCGGTCACGACGAGTCCCTGCAATGCCGCCCAACGGATGTCGACGGCGTCATGGTGGTGGTCCGGGTCGTCGTTCAGGCTGAGCCCGCAATCGGGGCACAGTCCGAGACAGTCCTCCCGGCACACCGGCTGCATGGGCAGTGCGAGCACCACCACATCCCGCAGCACGGGTTCGAGGTCGAACAAGCCGTCCTCGAGGTAGAGCGTGTCCTCGTCGTCCTCGGCGTCGTCGGCCGGCTCCGCCTTCGAGCGGCTCCGGTCGTCGGCGTCAGGGTACGAGAACATCTCCTGGAAGTCCGCCTTGAGCTCGCGCTCGACGGACTCCAGACACCTTACGCACTCCCCTACGGCCGATGCACGGGCGGTGCCTGTGACAAGCACACCTTCCATGACCGACTCGAGGCGGATGCTGAGCTTCAGCGGGGCACCTTCCGGCACTCCGATGACGCCGACGAGACCGAAGTCCGCCGGTGTCGCGATCTCACGGGACAGCCGCTGCATGGCACCAGGACGCCGGCCCAACTCGTGCGTGTCGAACACGAGGGGGTTGCGGTGGTCGAGGCGGGTGTTCAGGGCTGTTCCTGCTTTCACGGATCGCTGAAGATCAAAATTTCCGCCACTCAAGGGCAGCATGGATCGCGGTGCATACGCGCGACCGAAGAGCCAGGATACCCGCCGCTTCGCCCTGAGCCCAATCCGGGTTCAGCGCCCCTGCTCGTACTGGCGCAGCTGGTCCAGATTGATCATGCTCGTGTCGAAGAAGCTGGTCTCGTCGAGCGAGGCCTGCTGGGGCTCGGGCTGCTGCTGGTACGCCGCGTAGGGGTCCGGCTGCTGCGCGACATAGTGCGCGGCGTAAGCCGCTCCGGTGGAGCCGGTGCTTGCACCGGGGTACGGGTCCGGCTGCTGCTGGTAGCCGTACGGGTCCTGGTACGCATAGGCGTCCTGCTGCTGCGGCACCGGCTGGTAGCCGTACGTGTCGTACACCGGCTCCGCCTGCGCCGGGATCGGCACGGCCACCGGGGCCTCCGGCTCGGCCAGGCCGGCCAGGAAGTCCGCGTCGCTCTCCGAGCGGGAGGACCGGCCCCCGGCGGCCTCCTGGGCGGCCATGTGCGCGCCGAGGTCGTCCGTGGGCACCCGGCCCAGCAGCTTCTGCCGGCCGCGCCCCACGGCCTCCAGGGTCTTGGAGAGCACCGCCTCGAAGGTCGCCAGCTTGGTGTCCACGTACGCGTCCGCCTGCTGCCGCTGCGTCTCGGGGTCGTGGCTGCGCTCGGGCGCCTCGGCGTCGGCGTAGCCGTGCTCGTCCAGCCCCGGGCCGCGGCCCAGCAGCTTCTCCCTGCCCCGGTCCACCGAGCCGATGGTCTTGGTCAGCACGACCTCGAAGTTCGCGAGCTTGCTGTCGACGTAGTCGTCGGCCTCGGCCCGGATCTCCTCGGCCTCCCGGCGGGCCTCGTCCAGGATCCGGTCCGCCTCGGCCTGGGAGCGGCGCGCGATCTCGGTGTCGGAGATCAGCGAGCCGCGCTGGTTGTGGGCGGACTCGATGATCCGCTCCGCCTCCCGGCGGGCCTCCTCGACCATCTGCTCGCGGCCGCCGATGAGCTCCTGCGCCTGCGCGAGCGAGCCGGGGAGCGCCTGGCGTACCTCTTCGAGCCGGTCGAGCAGCTCGGCGCGGTTGATCACGCAGGAGGCCGACATGGGCATGGACCGGGCGCCGCCGACGGCCGCGACGATCTCGTCGAGCTTCTTCTGCACGTCCATGGGGGCTCGCACTCTCTCGGCCTCGGGCGGTTCCTGAGACGGACGCCACGACTGTAAGGCCACCGGGCGGGCGCCCGACACTGACTGACGGCCCGTCAGACAGCCGGCCTGCGGATCAGCGGTTGCGCAGCCGTTCCATCAGCGCCGTGTGCACGTGCGCGGGCAACAGGTGGGCGACGTCGCCGCCCCAGGTCGCGACCTCCTTGACCAGCGAGGAGGACAGGAAGCTGTAGGTGGGGTTGGTCGGGACGAACAGCGTCTCGACGCCCGACAGGCCCATGTTCATCTGGGCCATCTGGAGCTCGTAGTCGAAGTCGCTGACGGCACGCAGGCCCTTGACGATGGCCGGGATGTCCCGCTGCTTGCAGAAGTCGACGAGCAGCCCGTGGAAGGCCTCGACCTCGATGTTGCCGTAGTCCGCGACCGCCTCGCGGATCAGCTCGATCCGCTCCTCGACGGTGAACAGGCCCTTCTTCGACTGGTTGATCATCACGGCGACGTGCACGACGTCGTAGAGCCTGGAGGCGCGTCCGATGATGTCGAGGTGTCCGTTGGTGATGGGGTCGAAGGACCCGGGACAGACGGCGCGGCGCAACTGAGCTCCCTCGTTCATGAGTCTTCGCTGGTGAAGGCGGCGCGACCGTACCAAAGGGTGCCCTCGCCGTACTTCCGCGACCGGAGCGGCTCGAAGCCCTCGGGCCACGGGAAGGCGCCGCTCCTCGTGCTGCGCTCCACGGTGACGAGCGCGTCGTCCGTGAGCCAGCCATTGGACCGGAGTGTGAGGAGGATCTCGCACAGTTCCGCGTGGTCCACGGCGTACGGCGGGTCCAGGAAGACGATGTCGTACGGGTCTGCGAGCGCGGCTCCCGCCACGATCTGCTCGGCCTTGCCCGCCCGGAACTCGGCGCCGGGCAGGCCCAGCGTCCTGATGTTGTCCCGGATCGCCTTGGCCGCCTTGGCGTCGGCCTCGACCAGCAGCGCGTGGGCCGCGCCGCGCGAGAGGGCCTCCAGGCCCACGGCGCCGGAGCCGCCGTACAGGTCGAGCACCCGGGCCCCTTCGAGGCCGTGCAGCGACTCCCACGTGGAGAAGAGCCCTTCGCGCATCCGGTCCGAGGTCGGCCGGGTGCCGGTGCCGGGGGGCACGGCCAGCCGTCGCCCGCCGGCGCTGCCGGCGATCACGCGGGTCATCTGGGGGTTCCTTCAATCTCCTCGGGGGACAACGAGCACCCCCATTGTCAGCCCTTCTCCAGATACTGCTCCCGCTCGGTGTCCAGGAGTGCGTCCAGGGCGGTGCGCAGGCCCGGCAGCCGCTCCAGCTCCGGATCGGCGGCGACCACGCGGCCGGCCTCCTCCCGGGCCTGGGCGATGACCTCCTCGTCCTCGATGACGGACAGCACCCGCAGAGAGGAGCGCACCCCGGACTGGGCCTGGCCCAGCACGTCGCCCTCGCGGCGCTGTTCCAGGTCGATCCGGGAGAGCTCGAAGCCGTCGAGGGTGTCCGCGACGGCGGTCAGCCGGGCCCGGGCTGGGCTCGCCTCGTGCATCTCGCTGACCAGCAGGCACAGCCCGGGGGCGGAGCCGCGGCCGACGCGGCCGCGCAGCTGGTGGAGTTGGGAGACGCCGAAGCGGTCCGCGTCCATGATCACCATGACGGTGGAGTTCGGGACGTTCACCCCGACCTCGATCACGGTGGTGGCGACGAGCACCTTGACCTCTCCGGCGGCGAACCGGCGCATGACGTCGTCCTTGTCGGCCGGGTCCATGCGGCCGTGCAGCACCTCCACCGACAGTCCGGCGAGCGGTCCGCGCGTGAGCTGCTCGGCGATGTCCAGGACGGCGAGCGGCGGCCGCTTCTCGTCCTCGTCCAGCGCGGAGCCCTTCTTCTTCGGCTCCTCCTCGTCGCCGATCCGCGGGCAGACCACGTACGCCTGGTGGCCGTTCTCCACCTCCTCGCGGACCCGCTCCCAGGCCCGGGCGAGGAAGTGCGGCTTGTCCTTGGCGGGCACCACGTGCGTGGCGATCGGAGAACGCCCGGCGGGCAGCTGGTCGAGGACGGAGGTCTCCAGGTCGCCGAAGACGGTCATCGCGACGGTGCGCGGGATCGGGGTCGCCGTCATCACCAGCAGGTGCGGGGGCTGCTTCCCCTTGGACCGCAGCGCGTCGCGCTGCTCCACGCCGAAGCGGTGCTGTTCGTCGACGACGACCAGCCCGAGGTCGTGGAACTGCACCTTGTCCTCGATCAGGGCGTGCGTGCCGATCACGATCCCGGCCTCGCCGGTGATCAGGTCGAGCAGCGCCTGCCGGCGCGCGGGCATCCCCATCGACCCGGTGAGCAGCACGACCTTGGTCCCCTGGTCCGAGCCGCCGAGCATGCCTCCTTCGGCCAGCTCGCCCATCATCTCGGTGATGGAGCGGTGGTGCTGCTGGGCGAGCACCTCGGTGGGCGCGAGCATCGCGGCCTGCCCCCCGGAGTCCACGACGGTGAGCATGGCGCGCAGAGCCACCATCGTCTTCCCGGATCCGACCTCGCCCTGGAGGAGGCGGTGCATGGGGTGTTCGGTGGCCAGGTCGTCGAAGATCTCCTTGGAGACCGTCTGCTGGCCCTCGGTGAGGGTGAACGGGAGCTTGGCGTCGAAGGAGTCGAGCAGGCCGCCGGGGGTGGGGCGGCGGGGGACGGCCGGGAGCTGGGAGTCGGCGTGCCGGCGGCGGGCCAGGGCGACCTGGAGGACGAAGGCCTCGTCCCACTTCAGGCGCTGGCGGGCGTCCTCGATGTCGGCCTTGGTGGTCGGCCGGTGGATCTTGAGGAGGGCCTCGGTGAGCGGGACCAGTCCGCGCCCCTCGCGCAGGGCGGGCGGCAGCGGGTCCACGACCTCCTGGGCCCTGGGCAGTACCGCGTCCACGCACTTGGCGATCTTCCAGGACTCCAGCTTCGCGCAGGCCGGGTAGATCGGGATGAGCTGGCCGGCGAAGGCGGCCGCCGCGTCCCGGTCGGAGGCGTCCGCGCCGAGCGGCTCGTAGGCGGGGTGGGCCAGCTGGAGCTTGCGGTTGAACATCGAGACCTTGCCCGCGAACATCGCGCGGCTGCCGGGCAGGAGTTCCTTGTGCGGCTTGTGGACCCCGGCGCCGAAGAAGACCAGCTGGAGGCGGCCGTTGCCGTCGGTGATGGTGACTTCGAGGCGCTTCCCGCCGCCGCGGCTGCCCTGGTACGTCAGCAGCCGGGCGTCGGCGACCTGCGCGACGACGGTGACGTGCTCGTCGATCTGGTCGGCGAGGTCCGTGAGGGAGGTCAGCTCCCCGCGCTCGGCGTACCGGCGTGGGTAGTGGTGGAGCAGGTCCAGGGCCGTGTGCAGGCCGAGCTGCTCGGCCAGCACCTTGGCGGTGGCGGGGCCGAGCGTCTTCTTGAGGTCTTCGTCGAGCGCGGGCACGTGTTCATTGCACACCATGGCGCCGACAAGCCCGCTATTCCACCCCGATGAGCAGCGGCGCCGAGTAACGGCCGCCCCGGTAGGTGACGGTGTCGACGGCCAGGTGCCCGTGCTGTACGTACGCCTCCAGGCGCTCGGCCAGCGCGTCCGGCACCTCGGGGCCCAGGACCAGGGTGACGAGTTCGCCGCCGGAGCCGAGCATCCGGTCCAGGACGGCCTCGGCGGTCTCGGGCAGGCCCGCGCCGATGACGGCGACGTCCCCGTCGATGAGGCCGAGCACGTCGCCGGCCTGGCAGATGCCGGCCGAGGTGAAGGACTGCCGTTCGGCGACGGCCAGTTCCCCGTAGCGGGTGGCGCCGGCGGCCGCGGTCATGGCGACCACGTCCTCGTCGAAGCTGCCGTCCGCGTCGTGCACGGCGAGGGCGGCCAGGCTCTGGACTGCCGAGCGGGTGGGGATGACGGCGACCCGTACGCCCTCGGCGCGGGCCCGTTCGGCCGCCGCGGCCGCCACCGCCCGCGACTCGGCGCTCCCCGGCAGCAGGACCACCTCACGGGCGTGCGCGCGCCGCACGGCGTCGACGAGTTCGGCGATCTCCGGGACCTCCCCGGCGCGGGCGAGCACGGTGGTCGCGCCGGCCTCCTCGCACAGTCCGGCCAGTCCCTCGCCGGGGACCACGGCGACCACGGCCCGCTGGGCCCGCTCGCCGCGCGCCCGGCGCCGTTCGTCGCCGAAGTGCGTGATCCGTATCCGGTAGGGGCGGCCGGCCACGACGCCGGCCTCCACGGCCGCGCCGGGGTCGTCGACGTGGACGTGGACGTTCCACAGCGCGTCGCCGCCGACCACCACCAGCGAGTCGCCGAGCCCGTCGAGGCGGGCGCGCAGTTCCTCCACGGCCGCCTCGGTCGCCTCCAGCAGGTAGACCACCTCGTACGCGGGCCCGGCCTCCTGCGCGCAGGGCTCGGGCGTCTGCGGTACGGGCACGGCCCGGCCGCGTACCGCCTCCTGAACCGGCTCCTCCCCGGACAGCGCCTGCCACAGGGCTCCCAGTACGGCGACCAGCCCGCAGCCCCCCGCGTCGACCACCCCGGCCCGGCCCAGCTCGGCCAGCTGCCCGGGGGTCTCGGCGAGGGCGGTACGGGCTCCCTCGTAGGCGGCCCCGGCCACGTCGGCGACGGTCCCCGCGGCGGACTCGGCGGCCTGCCCGGCCCTCGCCGCCGCGGCGGCGACGGTGAGCATGGTGCCCTCCACCGGGTGCGCGACGGCCTGGTATGCCTCCTCAGCGGCCCGGGTCAGCGCCTGGGCCAGCAGCCGGCCGGGCCCGCGCTCCCCGGGCTCCTCGCCCAGTACGTCGGCCACGCCGCGCAGCAGCTGCGCCAGGATCGTCCCGGAGTTGCCGCGGGCGCCTATGAGCGCGCCGTGCGCGTAGGCCCGTACGGCCTCGGCCAGGGAGGTCTGCGCTGTGTCCTGTGTCACCTGCGCGAGGGCGCGGTCGGCCGATTCGGCGGTGAGGTAGAGGTTGGTGCCGGTGTCCGCGTCGGCGACCGGGTAGACGTTGATCGCGTCGATGTCCTCGCGGGCCCGGCCCAGTGCGGCCAGGGCCAGCGAGCTCCAGGTGCGCACCGCTTCGGCGTCGAGCTCGTCAGGGGGCTGCGACTGCGGCTCGTGCGGCACCGGGCGTTCCTCCTTGTGCGGGCCAGGGTTCACCGCAGGGTAACGAAGGACTGCCGGGACGGCGGGACCGCGGGGCGGGGTCGGCGGCAGCCATGGTAGTTTTCTTGGACGGGAGCAGTCGTTGTATGCTGCTCCGGTTGCCCGATGAGAGTCGGGCCATTCTTCCGGCAAACCACTTCAGACTTCTGATCCGGTGCGCCGGATTTCACTGTAATTGCATCTGAAGTTTTGGAGTGACCTGTGGCTGCCAACTGCGACGTTTGCGCCAAGGGGCCGAGCTTCGGCAACAGCATTTCCCACTCGCACCGCCGCACCTCGCGTCGCTGGAACCCGAACATCCAGCGTGTCCGTGCCGTGGTCAATGGGACGCCGAAGCGCCTCAACGCCTGCACCTCGTGCATCAAGGCCGGCAAGGTCTCGCGCTGACGCCTTCCGTCGTAGCGCAGCCCTTCCGGTTGCCACAAAAGGCCGGTTCACCTCTGGTGAACCGGCCTTTTGTCTTGCCCTGAAACCGTCGGCACCCTCAGCGCCACTGCCAGCCGTGGTCCACCGGGCCGATGCCCCCGCCGAGCGGGAAGCCGGCGGTGAGGGCGCCCGTGACGTACCGCTTGGCCTCCGCGACGGCGTCCGGGACGGTCAGGCCCTTGGCGAGGCCGGCCGCGATGGCGCTGGCGAGGGTGCAGCCGGTGCCGTGGGTGTGCCGGTTGGCGTGCCGGGGGGCGCGCAGCCAGAGTTCCTCGGTCCCGTCGGTGAGCAGGTCGGCGGCCTCGTCCCCGTGGGCCGCCAGGTGTCCGCCCTTGATGAGCGCCCAGCGGGGGCCGTGGCCGAGGATCGCGTCGGCGGCCCGCCGCATGTCGTCCTCGCGCTCGACGACGACGCCGGTCAGCTGCGTCACCTCGTCCAGGTTGGGCGTGGCCACGGTGGCCCGGGGCAGCAGCTCCTGGCGTACGGCGTCCAGCGCGGAGGCGGCGAGCAGCGCGTCCCCGTGCTTGGAGAGGCCGACGGGGTCCACGACGGCCGGGGCGGCCGTGCCGGCCAGCAGCTCGGCCACGGTCTCCACGAGCACGGTGGAGGAGAGCATCCCGGTCTTCACCGCCTGGACTCCGATGTCGTCCACGACGGCCCTGAACTGGCCCCTGACGGCCTCGGCGGGCAGTTCCCAGGCACCCCGCACCCCGAGGGAGTTCTGCGCCGTCACGGCGGTCACCACGCTCATGCCGTGGACGCCGAGGGCCAGCATGGTCTTGAGGTCGGCCTGGATGCCCGCGCCGCCGCCGGAGTCGGATCCGGCGACGGTCAGGCACAGCGGCGGGGCGACGCTCACGCAGAACCGTCCAGGACGGCCGGGTCGCCCCCGAAGTGGTCCCAGCCGCCGGTGCTGGTCCACGGGGCGCCGTCCACGGTCACCTGGGGCAGCGCGGAGCGGTTGAGCACCTCTCCGATGACCTTCCAGCGGGCGGGCAGCTTCACGTCGGGCGGGAAGGTGGCCACGATGGCGTGGTCCTCTCCCCCGGTGAGCACCCACTGCAGCGGGTCCACGCCGACGGCCTGACCGATGTCGTGCATCTGGGTCGGGATGTCGACGGCCGCCGTGTGCAGGTCGATGCGCACCTTGCTGGCCTCGGCGATGTGCCCGAGGTCGGCGATGAGGCCGTCGCTGACGTCGGTCATGGCGGTGGCGCCGAGTCCGGCGGCCGCGGGGCCCGCATGGTACGGCGGCTCGGGGCGCCGGTGCGCCTCGACGAAGGCCCGCGGGGAGCGGAAGCCGCGCGAGAGCACGGCGAAGCCCGCGGCGGACCAGCCGAGCCAGCCGGTGACGGCGACGACGTCGCCGGGCTGGGCGCCGGAGCGCAGCACCGGCTCGTGGTTGCGCAGGTCGCCGAGGGCGGTGATGGCGACGGTGATGGTGTCGCCGCGCACGACGTCTCCGCCGACCACGGCCGCGCCGGCGACCTGGCACTCGTCGCGGATGCCGTCCATCAGCTCGGTGGGCCAGGTGACCGGCAGCTCGGCCGGGACGACGAGGCCGAGGAGCAGTGCGGTCGGCACCGCGCCCATGGCGGCGATGTCGGCGAGGTTCTGCGCGGCGGCCTTGCGGCCGACGTCGTAGGCCGTGGACCAGTCGCGCCGGAAGTGCCGGCCCTCCAGCAGGATGTCGGTGCTCGCCACGACCCGCCGGTCGGGGGCCGACACCACTGCGGCGTCGTCGCCCGGTCCGAGCCGGACCGCCGGGGTGGTGGTGAGCCGTGAGGTGAGCTCCCTGATCAGCCCGAACTCCCCCAGCTCGCCCACAGTGCCCTTCATCGCTGTGCCCCTTCTTGCCCAGTCCGCTTGCGGTCGCGAGCCGTCACAGCTCTGGGTACCGTCAACAGATACGTCAACTTCTGCTCTCCGTACGCCCCGCTGCGCGCGGCGCCGTGGCCTGGGGTCTCCCCTTGGCGCTCGGCGACGCGGTACCGTGGCGTCCCTTCTTCCCCCGGCCCCTTCGATCGTGTGGGGCCCACCCGAAGGTTAGGGGAAATGATCCTCGTGGCCGCCCTGGAGGTTCCGTGGTACAGGCGTACATCCTTATCCAGACCGAGGTGGGCAAGGCGTCGTTCGTCGCCGAGTCCATCGGCCAGATCCCGGGGGTGATCCAGGCCGAGGACGTGACGGGCCCGTACGACGTGATCGTGCGCGCCCAGGCCGACACCGTGGACGAGCTCGGCCGCATGGTCGTCGCCAAGGTCCAGCAGGTGGAGGGGATCACCCGCACCTTGACCTGCCCGGTGGTCCATCTGTAGCCCCCGTTTACTGTTGGCCGGTGATGTCCCTCCACCGCCGGCCCTTCCGTGTCCGTCCCATGTCCGCCGTGCTCGCCGCGATGGCCTTCGTGGCCCTCTCGGCGTGCTCCCCGGGTGATTCCGAGGCCCGGGTGGACCCGCCGCCCACGCCGCCGGCCGAAGTCGCGGGGCTCTGTGCAGCGCTGCACGGGGAGCTCCCGGAGACGGTGGCCGGTCTGGCGCGGACCCGGACCGAACCGGAGTCCGCTCTGACCGCCGCGTGGGGCGGCTCGGCGATCGTACTGCGGTGCGGTATCCCCAAGCCCCCCGCGATGGCGGATCCGAAGCAGGAGGGCGTCAACGTGAACGGAGTCGCCTGGCTGCTGGAGAAGCTCGACAACGGGGATTTCCGGTTCACCACCGGGCTGCGGCGGGCGTACACGGAGGTCCTGGTCGATAAGGAGCATGCCACGGACGCGGGAATGCTCGTCGGCCTGTCCACGGCCGTGGCCAAGGCCGTGCCCGAGGGCGTCTCCTCGTACTGAGGGCCGCGGCCCTCGCTCCCCTCACCCCGACCGCCCGCCGGCCGGCCCTTTCGGGGCCGGCCGGCGGGCGGTCTGCGGTACGGAGCCCGGTGCGGCTAGCGCAGTCCGGTGGAGCGGCGCAGGGCCGCCTGGATCAGGCTGTCCACCAGCTCCGGGTACTCGATGCCCGTCTTCTGCCACATCAGCGGGTACATGGAGATCGGGGTGAAGCCCGGCATCGTGTTGATCTCGTTGATGACGAACTCGCCGTCCTCGGTGAGGAAGAAGTCGGCGCGCACGAGACCCTCGCAGGACGCGGCGTCGAACGCCTCGATCGCGAGCCGCTGCACTTCGGCGGTCTGCTCGGGGGTGAGCGGGGCGGGCACGATCCCGGTGGCGGAGTCGATGTACTTCGCCTCGAAGTCGTAGAAGTCGTGGCTGGAGACCGGCGGGATCTCGGCGGGCGCGCTCGCGCGCGGACCGTCCTCGAACTCCAGCACGCCGCACTCGATCTCGCGGCCGCGCAGCAGCGCCTCCACGATGAACTTCGGGTCGTGGCGGCGGGCCTCGCGGATCGCCGCGTCGAGGCCGGAGGCGTCGTCGACCTTGGTGATGCCGATCGAGGAGCCGGCCCGGGCGGGCTTGATGAACAGCGGCCAGCCGTGCTCGGCGGCGAAGTCCGTGATCTTGGCCTTGGCGGCGTCCTGGTCGGCTTCCCACTCGCGGGGGCGGATGGTCACGTACGGGCCGACCTTCAGCCCGAAGGAGGTGAACACCCGCTTCATGTAGTCCTTGTCCTGGCCGACGGCCGAGGCCAGGACGCCCGAGCCGACGTACGGGATCCCGGAGAGCTCCAGGAGGCCCTGGAGGGTGCCGTCCTCGCCGTACGGGCCGTGCAGCACGGGGAAGACGACGTCGACCTCGCCCAGGGCCTTGGGAACGGCGCCCGGCTCGGTGTAGACGACCTGGCGGCTGGCGGGGTCGACCGAGAGCACGACGGAGCCGTCCTCGGAGTCCGCGAGCTCCTCGACGCTCGGGAGCTGTCGGTCGGCGATGGCCATCCGGTCGGGCTCGTCGGCGGTGAGCGCCCATCGGCCGTCCGTGGTGATGCCGATGGGCAGCACCTCGTACTTGGACCGGTCGATGGAGCGCAGCACGGCGCCCGCCGTGACGACCGAGATGGCGTGTTCCGAGCTGCGGCCGCCGAACACGACGGCCACGCGGGGCTTGCGGCCCTGCTGCTCAGGGGTCTGGGGGAGGTTCTCGCTGCTCATATCGCCACGAGGGTACCCGCTCATGCGTCCGGAAAGGTGTCAGCGACGTTCCGGCTTGGCGCTGCGCCCCATCAGTTCCTTGAGCGCGACGAGGGTGGGCTTGCCGTGGTGGACGATGTCCACCACGGTGTCGGTGATCGGCATGTCCACGCCGTGGCGGCGGGCCAGATCGGCCACGGACTGGCAGGACTTGACGCCCTCGGCGGTCTGCTTGGTGACCGCGATGGTCTCCTCCAGGGTCATCCCGCGGCCCAGGTTGGTGCCGAAGGTGTGGTTCCGGGAGAGCGGTGAGGAGCAGGTGGCGACGAGGTCGCCGAGGCCGGCGAGGCCGGAGAAGGTGAGCGGGTCGGCGCCCATCGCGATGCCCAGGCGGGTCGCTTCGGCGAGTCCGCGGGTGATGAGCGAGCCCTTGGTGTTGTCTCCGAGGCCCATGCCGTCCGCGATGCCGACGGCGAGGCCGATGACGTTCTTGACGGCGCCGCCGAGTTCGCAGCCGATGACGTCGGTGCTCGTGTACGGGCGGAAGTACGGGGTGTGGCAGGCGGTCTGGAGGCGCTGGGCCACGGCTTCGTCCACGCAGGCGACGACGGAGGCGGCGGGCTGCCGGGCGGCGATCTCGCGGGCCAGGTTGGGTCCGGTCACCACGGCGATGCGCTCGGCGGGGACCTTGGCCACCTCTTCGATGACCTCGCTCATCCGCTTGGCGGTGCCGAGTTCGATGCCCTTCATCAGGGAGACGAGCACGGTGTCCGGGGCCAGCAGGGGCGCCCAGGAGGCGAGGTTGCCGCGCAGGGTCTGGGACGGGACGGCGAGGACGGTGAAGTCGGCGCCGGCCGCGGCCTCCGCCGGGTCGGTGGTGGCCCGGATGCCCGCGGGGAGTTCGACGTCGGGGAAGTAGTCCGGGTTGGTCCGGCCGGTGTTGATGGCGTCGACCAGCTCCTGGCGGCGGCCCCACAGGGTCACCTCGCAGCCGGCGTCGGCGAGCACGATGGCGAAGGCCGTGCCCCAGGAGCCTGTTCCGAAAACGGCCGCCTTCACGGGACGTGTCACTTGTTGCCCTCCCCTGCGGCCTTGCGCCGCTGTTCCGCCCTGGCCTTGCGATGGTCGTACGGCTGCTCGGGCGCGGTTTCGCCGCGCAGTTCCTCCAGCAGCTCGGTGATGGCCGCCATGATGACCTCCGTGGCCTCCTTGAGTACTTCCGGGGTGGGTTCCCGGTCGTAGTAAGCGGAGAGGTCCACGGGCGGTCCGGCGAGCACCTGGAGGGTTTTGCGCGGGAACAGGCTGAGCTTGTTCTCCTTGGCGTAGGGCGGCATCGCGAGGTTCGCGCCCCACTGGGCCACCGGAATGACGGGGGCCTTGGTCAGCAGCGCCACCCGGGCGGCGCCGGTCTTGCCGGCCATCGGCCAGATGTCGGGATCACGGGTGAGGGTGCCCTCCGGGTAAAAGGCCACGCATTCGCCGCGCTCGATGGCGTCCACGGCGGCCCGGAATGCGTCCAGGGCGTTGGTGGACTCCCGGTAGACCGGGATCTGGCCGCTGCCGCGCAGGATCGCACCGACAATGGGCACCTCGAAGAGGGCCGCCTTGCCGAGCAATCGGGGCACCCGGCCGGTGTTGTACTGGAAGTGCGCGTAGGAGAGCGGGTCCAGATACGAGTTGTGATTGACGGCGGTGATAAATCCGCCCTCGGCCGGAATGTGTTCCATTCCCCGCCAGTCCCGCTTGAAGAGCACTACCAGCGGCGGTTTCGCGATGGCCGCCGCAAGGCGGTACCAGAAGCCGATTCTGCGGCGGGACACTCGGACACCTTCCTCTAGGACCGGTGCGCGGTTTGGGCACCTCGTCGGGCCGGACAAGTGTGGCCCCATGCCCGGTCTCTGTCGAGAACACCGTACGCCCCGCTCACGGCGCCCCGCCCCGGGGCCGTCCGGGCGGAAGGTGACAATGGTGGCCGAGCGCGCCGGAGGGAATCCCGAGGGAAGGGGGCGGCCACGAACGCCGTCTGGAGTCTGGTGGTCCCGCTGAAGCCTCTGGCGGTGGCCAAGAGCCGCCTCGCCACGGCCGTGGGTGCGGCCCGTCCCGGGCTCGCCCTGGCGTTCGCCCAGGACACCGTCGCGGGGGCGCTGGCCTGCACCGCGGTCGCGGATGTGGTGGTCGTCACGGACGACGCGGCGGCCGGTGCGGAACTGGCCAGGCTGGGGGCGCGGATCGTCGCGGACGCACCGGGGGCCGGGCTCAACGCGGCGTTGGCCCACGGGGCGCGGGTGGTACGGGCGGGGCGGCCCGGGGCGGCGGTGGCGGCGATGAACGCCGATCTGCCCGCGTTGCGGCCCCCCGAATTGCTACGCGTGCTCGATACCGCGGCCGCATTTCCCCGGGCATTTCTGGCGGATGCCGCCGGAATCGGGACGACCTTGCTTTCGGCTGCTCCGGCTGTGGAATTGGCACCCTCGTTCGGGGGGCCGTCGCGGGCCAGGCATTCGGCCTCGGGGGCGGTGGAAATCGCGCTGGAGGGCGTCGACAGCGTGCGCCGCGACGTGGACACGGCGGCGGATCTGCGGACCGCCCTTGCCCTTGGCGTGGGGCTCCACACGGCCCGATACAGTTCCGGTATGCAGGCGACCGCGTACACGTACGACTCCGACACCCGCAGCGGCAGTGTGCTGCTGGACGACGGCACCCCGGTGCCCTTCGAGGCAGCGGCCTTCGACGCGGGAGGCCTGCGGATGCTGCGGCCCGGGCAGCGGGTCCGGATCGAGACGGACGGCTCGGGCGCGGCCCTGCGGATCACCCTGGTCACACTGCAGACCTTCTGAGGCCCGCCCTCTCTGTCCCGCCTCTGACCTGCGAGTACGTCACAGCACCGCGGGCCGGCTCCCCCTTTGGGGAACCGGCCCGGCGTGTGTGACTCGTACCCCTACTTCTTGCGGGCGGTCGTCTTCTTCGCGGTGGCCTTGCGCGTCGCCGTCTTCTTGGCGGGCGCCGTCGTCTTCGCGGTGGCCTTCTTGGCCGCCGGAGCGGTCTTCTTCGCGGTGGCGGTGGTCTTCTTCGCCGCGGGCGTGGCCTTCTTGGCGGTGGCCGTGGCCTTCTTCGCCGTGGCCGTGGCCTTCTTGGCGGTGGCGGTGCTCTTGACCGCCGCCTTCTTGGCGGTGGCGGTGGCCTTCTTGGCCACCGTCTTCTTTGCGACCGCGGTCTTTGCCGCGGCCTTCTTGGCGGTGGTGGCCTTCTTCGCGACGGCCTTCTTGACCGTTGCGGAGGCACCGCCGGTGAGGCTGCCCTTGGGCGCCTTCTTCACCGAGACCTCGCCGCCCTTGGGGAGCTTCTTCGTGCCGCTGACCAGGTCCTTGAAGCCCTGGCCCGCACGGAAGCGGGGCACCGAGGTCTTCTTGACCCGGACGCGCTCCCCCGTCTGCGGGTTGCGGGCGTAACGGGCCGGCCGGTCGACCTTCTCGAACGAGCCGAAGCCCGTGACCGAGACCCGGTCGCCCGCGACGGTAGCGCGGACGATCGCGTCCAGTACCGCGTCGACAGCGTCCGCGGCCTGCTGACGGCCGCCCAGCTTGTCGGCAATCGCTTCTACGAGCTGCGCCTTGTTCACGTCTTCCCCTTCGGAGACTTCGCCAGAACGAATGTGTTCAAGCTTATTTCGCACGTTAGGCGGATATATACCGCAAATCAAACACGAAACGGGCTAATCACCCTAGTGCCGCAACGCCGGAGGCGGTTACGGAGTTCCTTCGCATCAGTCGCCTTCAGGGAATCGACCCTCGTCGAGGTCCTTCATCAACCTGTCCAGGCGCCTTGCCGCATCGGCGAGATCGTGCTTCGCCGTGGCCGTGGCGACCAACAGCTTCCGGGACAGCGCCATCCTTACGCCCTCCGGGACTTGCAGTGAGCGCACCCTTGTGTGTGCTTCTTTCAAACGGTCGGCGACAAGTTCGTAGAGCTCAAGTTGACTGTCGCGTTCCATGCACAGATTGTGCCATCTGGGGCGAGTTGTCGCCTCACGGGGCCTCAACACACAGCTGTGCCCCCCACCATCCGGTGGGGGGCACAGTGTTGGCGATGTGATCACCCAAAGGTGAATAAGCGCTGATCAGGCAGGAATCAGGCCTGAATCGTGCGCGGCTTGTAGGTCGGACGCGCACTTTCGTACGTGGCGATGTCCGCTTCGTTCTGAAGGGTGAGGGAGATGTCGTCCAGCCCCTCCAGCAGCCGCCAGCGGGCGTTGTCGTCGAGCTCGAACTCCGCTACGACGCCTTCGGCCCGCACCTGGCGGTCGACCAGGTCGACCGTGATCTCGGCGGTGGGGTCGGCCTCGGTCAGCTTCCACAGCTGCTCGACGGTCTCCTGCGGGAGGACGACGGTCAGCAGGCCGTTCTTCAGCGAGTTCCCGCGGAAGATGTCGGCGAAGCGGGAGGAGATGACCGTCTTGAAGCCGAAGTTCTGCAGGGCCCAGACGGCGTGCTCGCGCGAGGAACCCGTACCGAAGTCGGGGCCGGCGACCAGTACGGTCGCGCCTTCGCGCTCCGGGCGGTTCGTGATGAACTCCGGGTCCTTGCGCCAGGCCTCGAAGAGCCCGTCCTCGAACCCGTCACGGGTGATCTTCTTCAGCCAGTGGGCCGGGATGATCTGGTCGGTGTCGACGTTGCTGCGGCGCAGCGGGACGGCCCGGCCGGTGTGGGTGGTGAAGGCTTCCATGGTTCAGACTCCGGCGGTCGCGTCGGCGGCGGACAGGTCGGCGGGCGAGGCCAGATGGCCCAGCACCGCGGTGGCCGCGGCCACCTGCGGGGACACCAGGTGGGTGCGCCCGCCCTTGCCCTGCCGGCCCTCGAAGTTGCGGTTGGAGGTGGACGCGGAGCGCTCACCGGGAGCCAGTTGGTCGGGGTTCATGCCCAGACACATCGAGCAGCCCGCGTGCCGCCATTCGGCGCCGGCCTCCTTGAAGACCTTGTCCAGGCCCTCTTCCACGGCCTGCAGGGCGACCCGGACCGAGCCGGGGACGACCAGCATCCGTACGCCGTCGGCGACTTTGCGGCCCTCGATGATCCCCGCGACGGCGCGCAGGTCCTCGATGCGGCCATTGGTGCAGGAGCCTACGAAGACGGTGTCGACCTTGATGTCGCGCAGCGGCTGCCCGGCGGTCAACCCCATGTACTCCAGGGCCTTTTCGGCGGCGTGGCGCTCCGAAGCGTCCTCGTACGAAGCCGGGTCGGGGACGTTGGCCGACAGCGGCGCGCCCTGGCCCGGGTTGGTGCCCCAGGTGACGAACGGGGACAGCGCGGTGCCGTCGATGACGACCTCCGCGTCGAAGACCGCGTCGTCGTCGGTGCGCAGGGTCCGCCAGTACGCGACGGCCGCGTCCCAGTCCTCGCCCGTGGGGGCGTGGTCGCGGCCCTGGAGGTAGTCGAAGGTGGTCTGGTCGGGGGCGATCATGCCCGCGCGGGCGCCGGCCTCGATCGACATGTTGCAGATGGTCATGCGGGCTTCCATCGACAGGTTCTCGATGGCCTCGCCGCGGTATTCCAGGATGTAGCCCTGGCCGCCGCCGGTGCCGATCTTGGCGATGATCGCCAGGATCAGGTCCTTGGCGGTGACGCCCTCGGCCAGCGCGCCGGTGACGGTGATCGCCATCGTCTTCGGGCGGGCCAGCGGCAGCGTCTGGGTGGCCAGCACGTGCTCGACCTGGCTGGTGCCGATACCGAAGGCGAGCGCGCCGAACGCACCGTGGGTGGAGGTGTGCGAGTCACCGCAGACCACGGTGGTGCCGGGCTGGGTCAGACCCAGCTGCGGTCCCACGACGTGCACGACGCCCTGCTCGACGTCGCCCAGCGAGTGCAGCCGTACACCGAACTCGGCGCAGTTCCTGCGCAGCGTCTCCAGCTGGGCCCGGGAGACCGGGTCCGCGATCGGCTTGTCGATGTCGATGGTGGGGGTGTTGTGGTCCTCGGTCGCGATGGTGAGGTCGAGGCGTCGGACCTTGCGGCCGGCCTGACGCAGACCCTCGAAGGCCTGCGGGCTGGTCACCTCGTGCAGCAGGTGCAGATCAATGAAGAGGAGGTCGGGCTCGCCTTCGGCGCGCCGGACGACATGGTCGTCCCAGACCTTCTCCGCGAGTGTCCTACCCATCGCTTTCCCTCCGGCCGGCCGGTTGTGCCGGCGCTTCATAGAGATCTGTTGCGCCTGATCGCCCGTACCCCACGTCTGGACGACGGCTCGGACCCAGTGGTTCGTGGACCCGCACATACAGACTCGCTTGTTCTTGGAAAAATTGAACTTGCGTTTCACAGTGTGAGACGCGAATATCGTTTCATGGACAACTCTAGCGGCGTCGGCGTTCTCGACAAGGCAGCTCTGGTATTGAGCGCACTGGAGTCCGGTCCGGCCACCCTCGCCGGGCTGGTCGCGGCGACAGGGCTCGCACGACCCACGGCACACCGGCTGGCCGTGGCACTGGAACACCACCGGATGGTGGCGAGGGACATGCAGGGCCGGTTCATCCTCGGACCGCGGCTGGCGGAGCTCGCCGCCGCGGCCGGCGAGGACCGCCTGCTGGCCACGGCGGGACCGGTACTGACCCACCTGCGCGACGTGACGGGCGAGAGCGCTCAGCTCTACCGCCGTCAGGGAGACATGCGCATCTGCGTGGCGGCCGCCGAGCGGCTGTCGGGCCTGCGGGACACCGTCCCGGTGGGCTCCACGCTCCCGATGAAGGCCGGCTCGGCCGCGCAGATCCTGATGGCCTGGGAGGAGCCCGAGCGGCTCCACCGCGGCCTGCAGGGCGCGCGCTTCACGGCGACGGCGCTCTCGGGCGTACGGCGCCGCGGCTGGGCGCAGTCGATCGGCGAGCGGGAGCCCGGCGTGGCCTCCGTGTCGGCGCCCGTGCGCGGGCCGTCGAACCGCGTGGTGGCCTCCGTATCGGTCTCCGGGCCGATCGAGCGCCTGACCCGCCACCCGGGCCGGATGCACGCCCAGGCCGTCATCGACGCGGCCGCCCGTCTGACGGAGGCCCTGCGCCGCTCCGGCTGACCTTGCCCCACCTTCCATCCGTTCACCCCCGGGCCCGGGGGCGCGTACGACGCCGCACACGTCCGAACACGCGCCTCCGGGCCCGCACTTGTGAGGTGCGTGCGCATGCGACCGCACGCGACCGCATACGACGAAGAGGCCCTCCGCGATGAACGCGGAGGGCCTCTTCTGTTGCGTACCCCCGACCGGATTCGAACCGGCGCTACCGCCTTGAGAGGGCGGCGTGCTAGGCCGCTACACAACGGGGGCTTGCAGATACTGCGCTGGGCTACCAGGACTCGAACCTAGAACAAAGGAACCAGAAACCTTCGTGTTGCCAATTACACCATAGCCCAAGGGTGGTCTAGACCAGACCACAGTACCCCCGACCGGATTCGAACCGGCGCTACCGCCTTGAGAGGGCGGCGTGCTAGGCCGCTACACAACGGGGGCCCTAGCGATCCTGCATCAAAACTTCCGGGTGCGACCCTGGAGATCTCGCGGGAAGGATCTGTACCCCCGACCGGATTCGAACCGGCGCTACCGCCTTGAGAGGGCGGCGTGCTAGGCCGCTACACAACGGGGGCAAAGCACTGCGTTACTACTGCACTGCGCTGGGGTACCAGGACTCGAACCTAGAATAAGGGAACCAGAAACCCTCGTGTTGCCAATTACACTATACCCCACCAAAAGTCAACCCCCTGGGGGGTCTTTCTTTTGAGTGGCGCCTCCGTCCGGCCTTTCGGCCCGCTCCGGCGGCGCAGAAAGAACATTACCGGATGCCTGACCGTGCTCCAAAACGGGTATCTGCGGCCAGTAGCTCCGGGAGCTGCTCAAGGCCCTCGATCCGGTGCGCGCCCTCGGGGCCCGGCCCCCGGCCGCCGTCCCGGTCGAGCCAGCAGGCCAGCAGGCCCGCGTCACGGGCGCCGCGCGCGTCGATCTCGGGCTGGTCCCCCACGTACGCCACCTCGCCGGGCGGCAGGCCGAGCGCCTCGCAGGCGGCGAGGAAGGCCCGCGCCTCGGGCTTGCTCACGCCGAGCTCGACGGCGCAGATCAGCACCTCGAAGCGGTCGCGCAGCCCGAGGTCGCGCAGCTTGGGGTCCTGGTTGACGAGGGAGGAGTTGGAGAGCACCCCGTGCCGGTAGTCGGCGGCGAGGGTGTCGAGCACGGGCACCACATCGGGGAAGACCTTCCACTGCGCCTTGTAGTGCTCGACGTACTTGTCGAACCAGGCGTCGGCCTCGCCGTCGGTCATCGCGGGCTGCTCCAGGAACTCCCGCACCCGGTCCCGCCGCTGGCCCTGGAAGGTGCCCTCGCCGGCGGCGAAGCGCTCCCAGTGCCGGTCGGTGATCCGCCGCCACAGTGCGAGCGCCTCGACGGGCGTCCCGTACCGCTCGGCGATGCCCTCGGCTTCCAGCTGTCGCGCGAGCCCCGCGGCGTCGGCCCCGGTGTAGTCGAACAGGGTGTCGTCGATGTCCCACAGCACGGCACGGATCGGCATGGGGCCGAGCCTACGCCGGGTGCTCGCGCTCGGTGGGCACGACGAAGAAGTCGGTCAGGAAACAGGTGATCTCCCCTTCGGCGTCCCGGCCGACCCAGGTCGGGTACGAGCCGTCGCCATGGCCGGACTGGAAGACCGCCACCTGGTGCCCGCCCGGGCCCGTGAGGACGTAGGGGCCGGGGTGCCGGAACCCGTCTGCGAGGAACGGAGCGCGCAGCAGCTCCCGGGTGGCCTCGAGGTCGGCGAAGTCCGGCCAGACGGACGCGTCGTGGAACGCGGCCACGCCGGCGTCCACTCCGTAGCCGTGGAACTGGTCGGGGCCCAGGTCGCCCAGACGCTGGTCACTGGTGAGCGCCGGCTCCCAGGACACCGTGGGCACTTCGCTCACCACCAGCCGCACGGCGGCGAGGTCCCGGTAGGGCGACACCTGCATCGCCTCGTCGTGCAGGGACCAGCTGACGATCGCCGCTTCCAGCCGGTAGCGGCCCGGGGCCACCTGCTCGCGGAATGGGGGGATGCCCTCCCGGCCCAGATGGGCCATGGGGTCGCACGCCACCAGCCGGCCCGTCGGCAGCGACAGCGTGCCCCCGTCCGCCACCGACAGCGTCGCGAGATCCTCCTCGTCGCGGAAGGCGTTGCCCGGGGTGAAGTGCCAGGAGTAGTCGGGAGCGGCGAGGGGCATCGCACGGCCTTCCGGATCGCGGGGCGGGTACACCGCAGGGGGCGGCGGCCGGGGGTCCGGCTGCCGCCCCCTGCGGGGACGTACGGGTGGGGCTACGCGGCGAGCTTCGCCAGGGCCGCGTCGATGCGGGACAGGGAGCGGTCCTTGCCCAGGATCTCCAGGGACTCGAAGAGCGGCAGGCCGACCGTGCGGCCGGTGACGGCCACGCGGACCGGGGCCTGGGCCTTGCCGAGCTTGAGGCCGTGGGCCTCGCCGGCGGTCAGGACGGCCTGCTTGAGGGACTCCGGGTCCGACCAGTCGGCGGCGGCGAGGTTCTCGCGCGCCGTGGTCAGCAGGGCCGCGGGCTCGCCCTTCATGGCCTTGTCCCACGAGGCCTGGTCTTCGACCGGCTCCTTGAGGAACAGGAAGTCGACGTTGGCGGTGATCTCCGAGAGGACGGTCACGCGGGTCTGGGCGTACGGGGCGATCCGCTCCCAGGCCTCGGCGTCGAACTCCTCGGCTGCCCAGTTGGCGTGCGGGGCCCGGAGCCACGGGGTGCAGGCGTCCGCGAAGGCCTTCGGGTCGAGCAGGCGGATGTGGTCGCCGTTGATCGACTCGGCCTTCTTGAGGTCGAACCGCGCCGGATTGGCGTTGACGCCGTCGATGTCGAACTTCGACACCATCTCCTCGATCGAGAAGACGTCCTGGTCCTTGGAGAAGGACCAGCCGAGCAGCGAGAGGTAGTTCAGCAGGCCCTCGGGGAGGAAGCCGCGCTCGCGGTACAGGTTGAGCGAAGCCTCGGGGTCGCGCTTCGAGAGCTTCTTGTTGCCCTCGCCCATCACGTACGGCAGGTGGCCGAAGGCGGGGGTGGTCTTGGCCACGCCCAGTTCGATCAGTGCCTTGTACAGGGCGATCTGGCGGGGGGTGGAGGAGAGCAGGTCCTCGCCGCGCAGGACGTGGGTGATCTCCATCAGCGCGTCGTCGACCGGGTTGACCAGCGTGTACAGCGGGGCGCCGTTGGCCCGGACGATGCCGAAGTCCGGCACGTTGTCCGGGGTGAAGGTGAGCTCGCCGCGGACGAGGTCCGTGAAGGTGATCGGCTCGTCGGGCATCCGGAAGCGGACGATCGAGGCGCGGTGCTCGCCCTCGTACGCCTCGACCTGCACGGTGGTGAGCTCGCGGCAGTGGCCGTCGTAGCCGGAGGGCTTGCCGGCGGCGCGGGCGGCCGCGCGGCGCGCGTCGAGCTCCTCGGTGGTGCAGTAGCACTTGTAGGCGTAGCCGCCGTCGAGGAGCCGGCGCGCGACGTCCTTGTAGATGTCCATGCGCTCGGACTGGCGGTACGGGGCGTGCGGGCCGCCCACCTCGGGGCCCTCGTCCCAGGTGAAGCCGAGCCACTTCAGCGAGTCGAGCAGCTGGTCGTACGACTCCTCGGAGTCGCGCGCCGCGTCGGTGTCCTCGATGCGGAAGACGAACGTACCGCCGTGGTGGCGGGCGAACGCCCAGTTGAAGAGGGCCGTGCGGACCAGACCCACGTGGGGGTTGCCGGTCGGGGAGGGACAGAAACGTACGCGGACAGGTCCGTTAACCACGCTTGATCACCTTGTTGGTGAGAGTGCCGATGCCTTCGATGGTGACGGCGACCTCGTCGCCGACGTTGAGGGGGCCGACTCCGGCCGGGGTCCCCGTGAGGATGACGTCGCCCGGGAGCAGCGTCATGGCCTCGCTGATGTGCACGACCAGGTCCTCGATGGAGCGGACCATGTCGCTGGTGCGGCCGAGCTGGCGTTGTTCGCCGTTGACCGTGCACTGGATGGTCAGGTCGCTCGGGTCCAGGTCGGTCTCGATCCAGGGGCCGAGGGGGCAGGAGCTGTCGAAGCCCTTGGCCCGGGCCCACTGCTGCTCGCGCTGCTGGACGTCGCGCGCGGTGACGTCGTTGGCGCAGGTGTAGCCGAGGATGACGTCCTTGACGCGCTCGCGCGGGACCTCGCGGCACATGCGGCCGATGACCACGGCGAGCTCCGCCTCGTGGTGGAGGTCCTGGGAGAAGGAGGGGTACGCGATCGGGTCGCCCGGGCCGACCACCGAGGTGGAGGGCTTGAAGAAGGTGATGGGGGCGTCCGGGACCGCGTGACCGAGCTCCGCCGCGTGCTCCGCGTAGTTGCGGCCGATGGCCACGACCTTGTTCGGGAGCACGGGCGGCAGCAGCCGGACCTTGCTCAGCGGGACCTTCGTGCCGGAGAGCTCGAAGTCCGCGAACGGAATGCCCTTGATGATGTCGAGGACGAGCTCCCCCTCGGCGCCGGGGGCTGCATCGCCCTCGACCACGCCGAAGGCGACATTGCCGTCGATCGAGAACCTGGCGATGCGCACGTGTTGCGTCTGCCCCTCTGTATTTCCGCTGGCTGGAGTCTGCGGGCTCCAGGCTAACGCGGCGGGCAGCGGCGCTTCGCGCTGCTTTGCGCGGCTGCTACTGCGCCGGGGTGACGACCGGCGCGTCCATCAGGATCGTGCGGCGCGGGTTGGCGGTCTGCGTCGGCAGCTCGACGGCGTGCTCCGGGGTGGCCGGGGCCGCCTGCAGCTCCTCGGCGTCCTTGAGGTGCACGAGGGTGGTGCGGCGGGGGTTGGCTATGTTGCGGAACATCGTCGTCGTCTTCATGGGGGTTCAGGCCTCAGCTGGTCTGTAGGTGTCGGTTGACTCAGCCGTCAACCCTGTAAAGGGCAAGGCTAAACATCTAAATCCCTCGCCGAACCGGTAAGTAATGGCCACGGCTATGTGAGTTTGCTCACCAGGGGACCGGCAATACGGGCATAACAGGCAGTCGATTTGACCCGAAGAAACGGACATTGCGCCACTGAATGTTCCATTCCGCTCCTGATCATCTCGACTGGGACACCTTGCCGACCCTTGCATTTGGGTGATGTAAGTCCGGTTTCTCCCGAAAGGGACTCCACATCGCGTAGCCCGTCTGTCACAAGCCGTCACCGACTCTCCGGGCCGACACGCGCACCTTGTTGGAGATCCGCCACTGTGCTGGAATTCGCGGGACCGCCGCGGGAATCAACCGGCGCGCAGGTGGCGCGACTAGCGCCGAGCGCGGTGGCAACGAGAGGGAGACGCGCCGGTCACCGACGACCACCATGGGGCCGTTAGTGCCCCACGACTCGACACCGTTCCACCGGTCGCCCGGTGGAACGCCTGGTCCAGAGGTTGCGACGCTAGTGCAGGGACGATTCAAGAGGGATGGCAAGGGGTCTCCCCAGGCCCGCCAGGGCCGTGGGGACACCGCGGCCGAGCAGGAGCCGCGCGGGACCGACCGTGGCACCTCGCCCCAGCACGCCCAGAACCGCGGGCCGGCTGTCGAAGGCGCGGGCCACGACGCCTCCGCCCCGGTGAAGGCGAAGGGCCGGGGCAAGTCCGCCGCCAAGGCCGGTCAGACCGAGCAGCAGGACACGGCGATACCGAAGGCCCCCAGTGGGCCCGGTTCCCGTCTCGCCATGCAGAACTGGCGAATCAGCACGCGACTGGTGTCGCTGCTGACCCTGCCCGTCGTCGCCGCCACCACGCTCGGTGGTTTCCGCATCAACGACTCGCTCAACGACATCGCACAGCTCGAGCACATGCAGCTGCTGACGACCATGACCCGGCAGGCCACCCACCTGGCCGCCATGCTCCAGGAGGAGCGGGACAGCTCGGCCGGTCCGCTCTCCATCAGCAAGGGCAAGAGCAACAGCACGGTCGACGGCAAGCGCCAGGAGACCGACAACGCGGTGAAGGCCTTCAGCGCCGCGGCGGACAAGGTCGACGACGTCGAGGGCAAGGACGACACCCTCAAGTCGATCCGCAACAACGTCCTGCAGATCGGCCGTCAGATCGCCGGCATCGACGCGGTCCGCAGGCAGGCGTACGCCAACGGCGCCCAGCAGACCGTCACCGAGTACAACGCGATGATCGTCTCACTGCTCTCCCTCTCCCAGGACATGGCGCAGGCCACGTCCAACCCTGAGATGATCAAGCGTACGCGCGCCCTGGCGGCCTTCTCGTCCGCCAAGGAGTACGCCTCCATCCAGCGCGCGATCATCGCCGCCTCGCTCCCCGACAGCCAGGGGACCCAGGGCACGCTGAAGGAGAACGACCGCCTCTACGCGCAATCCGCGCAGCGCGCTGAGGGCCAGGCGAAGAAGACCTTCGAACTCGTCTACCAGGGCCGGTCCGAGGAACTCCTCGCCTCCCTCGGCGACGGCAACCCGGAGATCGGCAAGGCGGACCACTACGCCCGCCGCGTCCTGGGCTCCCCCGAGCAGTTCGCCAAGGAGACGCAGTACAAGTCCTGGCTCGACTGGTACGACGCCGACGGCACCAAGCTCAACGAGATGGGCAAGATCGAGCTGAGCCTGCTCCAGGACATGGAGATGAAGGCCCGCGAGCTCAAGCAGGAGTCGCAGCAGGACGCCATCATCAACGGTGCCCTGATCCTCCTCGTGCTCGGTGTCTCCCTCGTCGGCGCATTCGTCATGGCCCGCTCGATGATCCGCTCGCTGCGCCGCCTCCAGGACACCGCGACCCGCGTCGCCCAGGACCGCCTGCCGGAGCTCGTCAAGCAGCTCTCCGAGTCCGACCCGCAGGACGTCGACACCTCCGTGGAGTCGGTCGGCGTGCACACCCGCGACGAGATCGGCCAGGTGGCCGCGGCCTTCGACGACGTGCACCGCGAGGCCGTCCGCCTCGCCGCCGAGCAGGCCCTCCTGCGAGGCAACGTCAACGCGATGTTCACCAACCTCTCGCGCCGTTCGCAGGGCCTCATCCAGCGCCAGCTCTCGCTCATCTCCGAGCTGGAGTCGCGCGAGGCCGACCCGGACCAGCTGTCCTCGCTCTTCAAGCTCGACCACCTCGCGACCCGCATGCGCCGTAACGGCGAAAACCTCCTCGTCCTCGCGGGCGAGGAGCCGGGCCGCCGGTGGACCCGCCCCGTCCCGCTCGTCGACGTGCTCCGTGCCGCGGCGTCCGAGGTGGAGCAGTACGAGCGCATCGAACTGGCCTCGGTGCCCGGCACCGACGTCGCCGGCCGCGTCGTCAACGACCTCGTGCACCTCCTCGCCGAGCTGCTGGAGAACGCCACCTCGTTCTCCTCCCCGCAGACCAAGGTCAAGGTCACCGGTCACGCGCTGCCCGACGGCCGCGTGCTGGTCGAGATCCACGACACCGGCATCGGCCTCTCCCCCGAGGACCTCGCCGCGATCAACGAGCGCCTCGCGGCGCCGCCGACCGTGGACGTCTCCGTCTCCCGCCGCATGGGCCTGTTCGTGGTCGGCCGCCTGTCCCTGCGACACGGCATCCGCATCCAGCTGCGCCCCTCCGACTCGGGCGGTACGACGGCCCTCGTCATGCTGCCGGTGGACGTCGCCCAGGGCGGCAAGAAGCCGGGTGGTCCGGGAGCTCCAGGCGGTCAGGCTCCGGGCGGCCAGGCTTCGGCCGGTGGCCCCGCGGCTGCCGCGCAGGCCTCCGTTCCCGGTCCGGGCGCACGTCCGCCCGTGGGCGCCGCTCCGCAGCGCGGCCAGGTCGGCGCGGGCGGTCAGCGTGCCGCGCTGCCGGGTCGCGACGGCTCTGCCGGCCCGCAGGGTGGTCGGCCCCAGCAGCCGGCCGGACCCGGTGCCCGCCCGCAGCAGGGCGGCCAGGGCGGCTTCGGCGGCGGTGCGCCGACCGGTCCCGCCGGGCTGACCGGCCAGGGGCAGGGTCAGGGTTCCTTCGGTGGCGGTGCGCCGCTGCCGGGCCGCGGTGCGGCCGGCGCGGGCGCCGGCGCCGCGGGCTTCGCGGGTGCCGGGCTGTCCGGTGGTCCGCAGGCCCGTCCGACGGCCTCTCCCTCGGGATTCCCGCAGGGCAACGGCTTCGAGCGCCCGCAGCAGCCTCAGCAGCAGGCCCCGCAAGCGCCTCAGCAGCCGCCGCAGCAGCAGCCCCAGTCGTTCCAGCAGCCTTCCGCCCCCGCGGCGCCGGCTCAGAACGGCCCGCGGCCGCAGCTGCCGCCGCGTGGCGGTGCTCCCCGTGCGGAGCTTCCCGCCCCGCAGACCGCCAGCTGGGGTGCCGACCAGGCCCGCGGCCACGACGAGCTCTCGGGCCCCGGCTCCACGGCCGAGTTCGCCCGTCCCGACTTCAACGCCCCGCTCCCCCAGGGGGGCGCCGGCAACAGCACGACCGGCCAGTTCGAGCGTCCGGACGTACGGGGTTACCAGGACCAGTCGACCACCGGCCAGTTCGAGCGCCCGGGCGGTTACCAGCCCCAGCGCCCCGGCGGCCCCGGTGTCGGCGGGTACGCCCGTCCGCAGCAGGCCCCTCAGCCGCAGCCGCAGCAGGCTCCGCGCCTTCCGCAGGCGCCGCAGCCCGAGGCCCTGCCGCCGGCCCCGAGCCGGGGTGAGGGTCGCAGCCCCATCTTCGACACGCTGGAGTCGAACTGGTTCCGCGAGGAGGGGCAGCAGCCCGCCCCGCAGGCACCGGCCACGGCGATACCCCAGCAGGGTCAGCAGCCGCAGCAGCCCGCCCCGCAGCAGCAGCACCAGCTGCCGCAGCGCGGCCAGGACCACGCGGCCGAGCCCGCCGCGGCGACGACCGGCAGCTCGCCGACCGTCAGCTGGCGCTCCTCTCCGAACGACGAGCTGATGCGGCAGGCCGAGCGCGTGCGCCAGCCCGCCGCCGGCGGCATCACCACCTCGGGGCTGCCCCGCCGGGTCCCGCGGGCGAACCTCGTGGCCGGTACCGCGCAGCAGCAGGCGGAGGCGCAGCCCGGTCCGCAGGTCTCGCGTTCACCCGACGACGTCCGCGGCCGTCTGACCAACCTCCGACGGGGTATTCAGCAGGGTCGCCAGGCCGGCAACAGCGGTCCGGCGACCGGCAGTTACCACATCGACCCCACTTATCAGCAGGAGCGTTAGTTGAGTTCGATGAGCCAGGCGGCACAGAACCTGAACTGGTTGATCACCAACTTCGTGGACAACACCCCCGGGGTGTCCCACACGGTGGTGGTCTCCGCCGACGGACTCCTTCTGGCCATGTCCGAAGGTTTCCCCCGCGACCGCGCCGATCAGCTGGCGGCCGTGGCCTCCGGTCTGACCTCGCTGACCGCAGGAGCCTCCCGCATCTTCGAGGGCGGCGCCGTCAACCAGACCGTGGTCGAAATGGACCGGGGATTCCTCTTCCTCATGTCCGTCTCGGACGGATCCTCCCTCGCGGTGCTGGCGCACCCCGATTGCGACATCGGCCTTGTGGGCTACGAGATGGCCCTCCTCGTGGACCGTGCCGGCAGCGTCCTCACCCCGGACCTGCGCGCGGAGCTGCAGGGCAGCCTGCTCAGCTGACTTCTCCCCTCCCGGCCGGACGGTACTACCGGCCGGGAGACCGGGGCCCGCGCCCCGGAACCCAGTACCCCCCAAGGCCGTCATACCGTCCCCCCACCGGCCGCCCCGTCAGACGGCACGCTGACCACTGCTGTCCAGCCCGGAGGATCAATGACCCCGCCCCCCGCCTATCCCGATGCGTACGGAGATTCGTACTCGGATGGCGACCAGCCGCTGGTGCGTCCGTACGCGATGACCGGCGGCCGGACCCGGCCGCGCTACCAGCTCGCCATCGAGGCGCTGGTCAGCACCACGGCCGATCCGATGCACCTGTCGGGACTGCTGCCGGAGCACCAGCGCATCTGCACCCTGTGCCGCGAGGTCAAGTCGGTAGCAGAGGTCTCCGCACTTCTGTCGATGCCGCTCGGTGTCGCCCGGATCCTCGTCGCCGACCTGGCGGAGGCCGGAATGGTGGCCATCCACCAGCCGGGCAATGGAGAGGCCGGCGGTACGCCGGATGTGACGCTGCTCGAAAGGGTGCTCAGTGGCCTTCGGAACATCTAACGGTGGAGCGGCTCCCGCTCGCTCCACCACCTCCGCGAAGATCGTGGTGGCGGGCGGCTTCGGCGTGGGCAAGACCACGTTCGTCGGCGCGGTCTCCGAGATCAACCCGCTGCGCACCGAAGCCGTCATGACCAGCGCCTCCGCCGGAATCGACGACCTCACCCACACCGGTGACAAGACGACCACCACGGTCGCCATGGACTTCGGCCGCATCACGCTCGACCAGGACCTGATCCTGTACCTCTTCGGCACGCCGGGCCAGGACCGCTTCTGGTTCATGTGGGACGACCTCGTCCGCGGCGCCATCGGCGCCGTGGTCCTCGTGGACACCCGCCGCCTGGCGGACTGCTTCCCCGCGGTGGACTACTTCGAGAACAGCGGCCTGCCCTTCGTCGTGGCCCTCAACGGTTTCGAGGGGCACCAGCCGTACACGCCGGAGGAGGTGCGCGAGGCCCTCCAGATCGGCCCCGACGCCCCCATCATCACCACCGACGCCCGCCACCGCGCGGACGCCAAGAGCGCACTCATCACGCTCGTCGAGCACGCGCTCATGGCACGGCTCAAGTAGCACGGTTTCGGCTTCCGCCCAGAGGGGCGGGCTGTGTCCTACGACACGGCCCGCCCCTTTGGTTCATAACGTTTCGACAGAGAATTGGCCCCAGTTGGCGACAGGGCGCGTTCGGTTGGTGCCGCTACGCGCACAACTCCCCCTATTTTTGCCGCAGGAAGGACTTTATGTCCGATTTATGTGGGGCATAAGGCTCTGGGAACGGCCGATTTCAACTGTTTGGAACACGGCCGTTAACCGTGCTGGAATTCAACGAACTAGCTAGTAGTACCGCCGAGAGGTTGTTGGTCGAGTGAGGCGAAGCAACGCAAGCCCCGCGGATGAACCCGCGCGCGGCAACTTCACCCCGCCGCCGCGAGCGTCCGCGTCGCCGGTCGACGTGCCCGTGGCCCCGCCCGTGAGCAGCGGGAGCACCTCCAGGTTCTCCCCGCGCAACTGGCGCGTGCCGACCCGCCTGAACGCCATCCTGCTCGTGCCCGCCCTCGTCGGGCTGGTCATGGGCGGCTTCCAGGTGAAGGGCTCCGTCGACACCTGGAACGAGGCCAAGGACGCCGAGAAGATAGCCAGGGTCGTCCAGGCCGCCTCGGAGTACAGCCAGGCGCTGCTCAACGAGCGTGACCTCACCGCCGAGCCGCTGCTGAGCGGCGACAGCAAGAACGAGATCGTCACCAAGGCCCGCGGGACGACCGACTCGGCCAAGCTGAAGTTCGACCAGTCCGTCAAGGACATCCCCGCGAACCACGGCCTGGAGCGTCGTCTGGAGCTCTTCCGCGCGGAGGAGCCCAAGCTGGCGAAGGTCCGCGAGACGGCCTACCAGGCGGTCTTGGAGACCCAGAAGAAGAACGTCCAGAACGGCCAGCCGGGACCCATCCCGACTGAAGAGGGTTATGTGCTGGTCCAGCACTACCTCATGCAGTTCGCCAACGAGCTCGGTCTCGGTACCGGCAACGTGACCTCGTACGGCCGCATGGTCTACGCGATCCAGCTCTCCAAGGCCGCGAACTCGCTGCAGCGTTCCGTCGGTACCCACCTGCTGGTCCGCCCGAGCACGGACGAGAACGTCCGCAAGTCGCAGCTCATCGCCTTCTCCTCCTACGCCTACCTCGAGGAAATCGCCATCGGCGAGTACGTCGCGGCGGGCACCGAGGAGGACGTGAACCGGCTCAAGGAGGTCATGGCCGAGAAGTCCAAGGCGGGCGAAGCCCGCCTGGCCGAGGCCAAGGCCAAGGCGGAGCAGACCGGCACCAAGTTCGTGGTGCCGCCGCTCGGGGCCAACGGCTCCCCGCTCGCCGGCATGACCGACGCGATCGCCGGCGGCGCCGACAAGAAGAAGCTGGCCGAGGGCGGCACCACGCCCCTGGCCTGGCAGGCCGCCGCCACCGCCAAGTTCGACGGCTACGACACGGTCGAGAAGGAACTCCTCGACAAGGCCATCAAGGACGCCGTCTCGGTCTCCGAGGAAGCCCGCAACGAGGCCATCACCAACGGCGCCATCGTGGTCGTGGCCCTGCTCGCGGCGTTCATCCTCGCGGGTCTCATGGCCCGCCAGATGGGCCGCGCGATGCGCCGCCTGCGCTCCGCCGCCTTCGACATCGCCGAGCAGCGCCTGCCCTCGCTCGTCGACCAGCTCTCGCGCACCGACCCGGGCAAGGTCGACACCCGCGTGCACCCGATCCCGATCGACTCCGCGGACGAGATCGGCGAGGTCGCCCGTGCCTTCGACCAGGTCCACCGCGAGGCGGTCCGGCTCGCCGCCGAGCAGGCGCTCCTGCGAGGGAACGTCAACGCGATCTTCACGAACCTCTCGATGCGCAACCAGTCGCTGATCGAGGGCCAGCTGACCCTCATCACCGACCTGGAGAACAACGAGGCGGACCCGGACCAGCTGGAGAACCTCTTCCGCCTGGACCACCTGGCCACCCGTATGCGCCGCAACGGCGAGAACCTCCTCATCCTCGCGGGTGAGGAACCGGGCCGCCGCTGGGACCAGCCGGTCCCCCTCGTCGACGTCCTGCGCGCCGCCTCCTCCGAGGTGGAGCAGTACGAGCGCATCGAGCTCTCCGGCGTCTCCGACGCCGAGATCCACGGCCAGGCCGTGACCGACCTCGTGCACCTGCTCGCCGAGCTGCTGGAGAACGCCACCACGTTCTCCTCCCCGCAGACCAAGGTCCGCGTCAACGCGACCCGTCTGCCCGACGGCCGCGTGATGGTCGAGATCCACGACAAGGGCATCGGCCTCACCGCCGAGGACTTCGCGGACATCAACCACAAGCTCGCCAACCCGCCGACCGTGGACGCCGCGATCTCGCAGCGCATGGGTCTGTTCGTGGTCGGCCGGCTGGCGGACCGCCACAGCATCCGCGTCCAGCTGCGCCCCTCGGGCGAGGCGGCCGGAACCACCTCGCTGGTCATGCTCCCGGACGCCATCACTCACGGTGGCGGCGGCGAGGGCATCCCGGACGACGACTTCACGGTCTCCTCGATGATCCCGCAGCAGCAGGCCCAGCAGGCCGCCCCGCTGCGCACGGCCGCCGAGCTCGGCTTCGACGACTCGCGCTACGACCAGCAGGGCTCCGATGGCCGCGACCTCGACCCGGTCGGGCGGTCCCTCGGCCGCGAGGAGCGGCGTGCCGCGCTGGAGGCCCAGGCCCACGTCGGCTACCCGCAGGACCAGCAGCGGTACGACGGTCAGCCGGGCCGGCCCGGGCAGCCCCAGCAGGGCTATCCGGAACCTCAGCCTGAACACGGGTACCAGCCGTACCAGGGCTACGAGCAGCAGCCCGAGCAGGGCTACGACTCCCCCTACGAGGCTCAGCAGCCGCAGCAGGGCTTTGACGCGTACCAGCAGCAGGACTACGGCTATGCGGAGTCCGGCTACCAGGCCCCGCAGCCGGCCGAGCAGGCCTACGACGGCGGCTACGAAGCCCAGTCGGAGCAGGCCGAGTGGCCGGAGCGGAACTCCTACCAGCCGGCGTACGAGCAGGACTACGGGACCGAATCGGAATCCCCTGCCGTACCCGAACAGGCCCCGGAGCGCGTAGGCTTCGACCGTCCGGGCGCCGCTGCGGACACCGGTCACACGATGACCGGAGCGGGTCTGCCGCGCCGAGGCAGCCAGCAGCAGTGGCAGCCGGCACAGCAGGAAGCGGAGTCCGCCGGATCCCTCTTCGAGCAGCGGCCGCCGCGTCAGCAGCAGCCCGCCGCGGCGGAGCGGGAGCCGGAAGGCACGGAAGGCAGCAGCGCATGGCGCTCGGGCAACGACGAGCGCTGGCAGCAGGCGGCAAAACTCCGTGAGCCGAAGGCGGGCGGGGTCACCCCGTCCGGTCTTCCTCGGCGGGTGCCCAAGGCCAACCTGGTCGAGGGCGCGGCGGAGACGACCCCGCAGGGAGGCCCCCAGGTCTCCCGCGCCCCGGAGGACGTCCGCGGCAGGTTGAGCAACCTGCGGCGGGGTGTCCAGCAGGGACGCAACGCGGGTTCCGAGCAGTCAAGTAACAGCTATGACCAGGAGCGTTAGTGTGAGCGCGATGAGCCAGGCGGCGCAGAACCTGAACTGGTTGATCACCAACTTCGTGGACAACACCCCTGGGGTGTCCCACACGGTGGTGGTCTCCGCCGACGGGCTTCTGCTGGCGATGTCCGACGGATTCCCGCGCGACCGCGCCGATCAGCTGGCGGCCGTGGCCTCCGGTCTGACCTCGCTGACCGCAGGAGCCTCCCGCATCTTCGAGGGCGGCGCCGTCAACCAGACCGTGGTCGAAATGGACCGGGGATTCCTCTTCCTCATGTCCGTCTCCGACGGATCCTCCCTCGCAGTGCTGGCGCACCCCGAGTGCGACATCGGCCTCGTGGGCTACGAGATGGCCCTCCTCGTGGACCGTGCCGGCAGTGTCCTCACCCCGGACCTGCGCGCGGAGCTGCAGGGAAGTCTTCTCAACTAACAGACAGGCAGTGTGTTTCGCGTCATCGCACCGTAGGGTGCGGTGGCGCGGTTCCACAGGGAGTACTGCGTTCTTGGAGTCGGAGGAGGAAGCGTGACAACACCCGGAGGACATCCTTATGGCGGCGCACACCAGCAGCCGCAGGGTGGGCACGACCAGAACCGCTTCAACTTCCCCTCCGCTCCCAGCCCGTACCAGCAACAGCCTTACGGACAGCCCCAGCAGCCCGTGATGCCTCCGCAGCCTCCGCGCGCTGCCCGGCAGCCGGCTCCCAAGGCGCACAACCCGCTGGTGCGTCCGTACGCGATGACCGGCGGCCGTACCCGGCCGCGCTACCAGCTCGCCATCGAGGCGCTGGTCAGTACCACGGCCGATCCCGCGCGGCTGCAAGGGCAGTTGCCCGAGCACCAGCGCATCTGCCGCCTGTGCCAGGAGATCAAATCCGTCGCGGAGATCTCGGCACTCCTCTCCATTCCTCTTGGTGTCGCCCGCATCCTCGTCGCCGACCTGGCGGAGGCGGGACTTGTCGCCATTCACCAGCCCGGCGGCGACGAGTCTGCCGGCGGCCAGCCAGATGTGACACTGCTCGAAAGGGTGCTCAGTGGACTTCGCAAGCTCTAACGGCGGAGCGGCTCCCGCTCGCTCCACCACCTCCGCGAAGATCGTGGTGGCGGGCGGCTTCGGCGTGGGCAAGACCACGTTCGTCGGCGCGGTCTCCGAGATCAACCCGCTGCGCACCGAAGCCGTCATGACCAGCGCCTCCGCCGGAATCGACGACCTCACCCACACCGGTGACAAGACGACCACCACGGTCGCCATGGACTTCGGCCGCATCACCCTGGACCAGGACCTGATCCTGTACCTCTTCGGTACCCCCGGCCAGGACCGCTTCTGGTTCATGTGGGACGACCTCGTCCGCGGCGCCATCGGCGCCGTGGTCCTCGTGGACACCCGCCGCCTGGCGGACTGCTTCCCCGCGGTGGACTACTTCGAGAACAGCGGCCTGCCGTTCGTGATCGCCCTCAACGGCTTCGACGGCCACCAGCCGTACACGCCGGAGGAGGTGCGCGAGGCCCTCCAGATCGGCCCCGACGCCCCCATCATCACCACCGACGCCCGCCACCGCGCGGACGCCAAGAGCGCACTCATCACGCTCGTCGAGCACGCGCTCATGGCCCGCCTGCGGTAGTTCGGCGGCCGGAACTTGCCGAAGGCCCCCGTGTCGGACGACACGGGGGCCTTCGCGTGCGTGGCGCACGTCGCCCGTGCGGCGTGCCCGTCGGCAAGAACGCGGAAGGCCCCGCACCCTTCACGGGTGCGGGGCCTTCTCGGCTCTCGGGGGCTCAGCCCTGCCAGCTGTGCGGGGCGCGGAAGCCCGGGGTGCGCTCCAGGCGGCGCCAGCCGGCCTGGGAGCGGGGGGTGGTGACCGTCTCCTCGGGGGTGGCGGCCGCGCGGGCGAGCAGGATCGCGGTGATCGCGGCCAGCTCCTCGGGCTCGGCGTTGCCCTTCTCCACGCGCAGCATCATGTCGGTGCTCATCGGTGGCTTCTCTCCTCTACTGCGGCGGGTTGCCGTGCTTGCGGGACGGCAGGTCGGCGTGCTTGTTGCGGAGCATCGCGAGGGCGGACACGAGGGTCTCGCGGGTCTCGGCGGGGTCGATGACGTCGTCGACGAGGCCGCGCTCGGCCGCGTAGTACGGGTGCATCAGCTCGGCCTTGTACTCCTTGACCATGCGTACGCGCATGGCCTCGGGGTCCTCGGCGTCCGCGATCTGCTTGCGGAAGATGACGTTGGCGGCACCCTCGGCGCCCATCACGGCGATCTCGTTGGTGGGCCAGGCGTAGGTGATGTCGGCGCCGATGGACTGGGAGTCCATGACGATGTACGCGCCGCCGTAGGCCTTGCGCAGGATCAGCGAGATCCGCGGGACGGTGGCGTTGCAGTACGCGTACAGCAGCTTGGCGCCGTGGCGGATGATGCCGCCGTGCTCCTGGTCGACGCCCGGCAGGAAGCCGGGGACGTCCAGCAGGGTGATGATCGGGATGTTGAAGGCGTCGCAGAGCTGGACGAAGCGCGCCGCCTTCTCCGAGGCGTGGATGTCCAGGACGCCGGCGAGGTGGCCGGGCTGGTTGGCGACGATGCCGACGACCTGTCCGTCCATCCGGGCCAGGGCGCAGATGATGTTGCGGGCCCAGCGCTCGTGGATCTCCAGGACGTCGCCCTCGTCGACGAGCTCCTCGATGACCTTGAGCATGTCGTACGGGCGGTTGCCGTCGGCGGGCACCAGGTCCAGCAGGACGTCGCTGCGGCGGTCGGCCGGGTCGCTCGTCTCGTGGACGGGCGGGTTCTCGCGGTTGTTGGAGGGCAGCATCGAGATGAGGTAGCGGACCTCGGAGATGCAGGTCTCCTCGTCGTCGTACGCGAAGTGCGCGACGCCCGAGGTCTCGGCGTGCACGTCCGCGCCGCCGAGGCCGTTCTGGGTGATCTCCTCGCCGGTCACCGCGCGCACCACGTCCGGGCCGGTGATGAACATCTGCGAGGTCTCGCGCACCATGAACACGAAGTCCGTGAGGGCCGGGGAGTACGCGGCTCCGCCGGCGCACGGGCCCAGCATGACCGAGATCTGCGGGATGACGCCCGAGGCCTTGGTGTTGCGCTGGAAGATGCCGCCGTAGCCGGCGAGGGCGGAGACGCCCTCCTGGATGCGAGCGCCGGCGCCGTCGTTCAGGGAGACCAGCGGGGCACCGGCCGCGATGGCCATGTCCATGATCTTGTGGATCTTCGTGGCGTGGGCCTCGCCCAGGGCGCCGCCGAAGATGCGGAAGTCGTGTGCGTAGACGAAGACCGTGCGGCCCTCGACCGTGCCCCAGCCGGTGATGACACCGTCGGTGTAGGGCTTCTTCGCCTCCAGGCCGAAGCCGGTCGCGCGGTGGCGGCGCAGCTGTTCGACCTCCTTGAAGGAACCTTCGTCGAGCAGCAGCGCGATGCGCTCACGGGCGGTGAGCTTGCCCTTGGCGTGCTGGGTCTCGGTCGCGCGGTCGCTGGGGCCGCGCTTCGCCTGCTCGCGCAGGGAGTGCAGCTCGGCCACGCGCCCGCGGGCGTCCGCCGGCTCGCTCGGGGTCTGGTCCACAACGGTCATGTACCGACCTTACGAAGCGCGCCATGAAAAACCTCCGTTCATTCCACACAGTCTCCGGAGTCTTCCGCTGTCCGGCCCGCACAGTACGGCGAAAGGATGCAAGGACTCCACCAGAGGGGACCTTCGCCCTTTGTATGACTTCTACAAAAGGGGCCGACACACCCAGAAGATGTTGAATTTTGAACGGAATGGACCTAAGGTCGTCCTTGTTGAAGTCGTTGAACATTCAACGGACTCGCTAATCGCAACCAAGGAGCACGTCATGGGTCTCTTCACCCGCCGCCAGGACACCACCGCCACCACCACCGCCACCCTCCCGGTGGACCCGGCCCTCGCCGCCCTCACCGGCGACTACGCCATCGACCCCTCCCACAGCAGCATCGGCTTCACCGTCCGCCACGCCATGGTGACGAACGTCCGCGGCGGCTTCGACGCCTTCGAGGGCAGCCTGCACCTGGACGGCAGCGCCCCCGCCCGCTCCACCGCTTCCATCGACGTGACGATCGGTTCCGTCAGCACCGGCATCGCGGACCGCGACGCCCACCTGCTGGGCAGCGACTTCTTCGACGCCGAGCTCTTCCCGAAGATGACCTTCCGGTCCACCGAGGCGGCCCAGCTCGGCGGCGACAAGTACCGCATCACCGGCGAGCTGACGATCAAGGACGTCACGCGCCCGCTCTCCATCGACCTGGAGTTCAACGGCTCGGCCACCGACGTCTACGGCAACGAGCGCGTCGGCTTCGAGGGCTCTGCCGAGATCCTGCGCTCCCAGTGGGGCCTGACCTGGAACGCCGCGCTGGAGGCCGGCGGCGTGATGGTCAGCGACAAGGTGAAGCTGACCTTCGACATCTCCGCGATCAAGCAGGCCTGACCGGCGATGTCCCGGGGGGCGGCTAGAAGCCGCCCCCGCCGTCGAATCCGCCGCCCCCGTCGAATCCGCCACCGCCGCCGAAGTCCCCGCCGCCGAAGTCGGACGGGTTGAAGTCGGCCCCGGAAACGTCCCCGCCCTCGAAGCCGTTGCCGCCGCCGAAGTCCGCGGCGTAGGCCGGGCTGGACATCATCGAACCGAGCATCGTGCCCATGAGCAGACCGGGCAGGATGCCGCCGCCGAAGTAGCCGCCGGCCCAGGGACCGTACGCCGGGCCGGCGTCGTAGTAGGGGCGCGGCCCGTGCTCGGTGTCGACCGTGCGGACCGCCGGGTCCTGACCGTCGCGCACCCGTACGGCGTCCGCCGTGCACACGGGCACGGTACGGGAGGCCCCGCCGGCCGGAGCCCAGGTGGCGTCCTCGGTGCTCGGCCCGTGCCGGGGGTCGAAGAAGCAGGGCGAACGGCGCTCCGGCAGCGGCTTGCCCTGCCGGCGCGCGTCCAGACGGGCCAGCGCGAACCGGCCGTCCTCCAGGGCCTGGGTCACGCCCTTGACCTCTTCGGGATACTGAACCGAAGCCATGATCTGCTTGGCCCGCTCGTACGAGTCGAGCCCCTGCTCGTAATCCTTGCGCATGGCGTCGTCGGCGCCGGGCTCGCCCGGGTGGAAGTCGAGCCGGTCGAGCTCCTCGCCGAAGGCCGTGATGTCCTCGTCGACGACCACGCCGAGCCTCTCGACGGCCTCGCGCCGCGCCTCTTCCTTCCTCGTGCGGTTGCGCCGCACCAGCGCGTACGCACCGCCACCGCCGATCGCGGCGACCGCGCCGAGGGTGATCAGCCCGCCGACGGGAACGCCGTCGTCACCGCTCGTGGTACCCCAGGAGGCGGGGGCGCCGCCCTTGGCCTGGTTCAGGGCCTGGTCCACGAAGTTGTTGAGCTGGGTCGCCGCGTCGACCGGCCCGCCGGTCTTCACGGCCTCGCTGAGGTTGCGCACGGCATTGACCGGCATGACGGCCGGGTCGGCCCCGGCGTTGAACCCGTCACCGAGCCTGATCGCGTAGAGGCCGGTGATCCCGGTCTGGGCGCGGACCGCTTCCAGCACCTCGCCCGGCGGGAACTCGGCGGCGGTCGGCAGCACGGCGACGAACACCGGCTTCCCCGCGTCCTCGATCTTCTTCGCGAGCGCGTCCGCCTCGGCCTTCGGCAACTGTGCCTCGGCCCGGGGATCGACATAGACGGGCCCCTGCTTGAGGGCCTCCCCGACAGCGGCGACTCCGGTGGCGGCCGCCGCCTGCGGGGCGGCCACCAGGGCGGTAGCGGAGCCGGCCAGCACCAGACCGGCCAGCAGCGATCCGAAGCGTATGGATATCAGCCTGGTCCTCATATCCACGACGCTACCCGAACCGGTCATTTCCTGTGTGAACAGGACATAAGCCCGTCCGGACCGTACGCGATCCGGCCCGCGCCCTCCGGCTACTCGGCCGGTTCCACACCCGCGTGGAGGAGGCCGAAGGTGAAGGCGTCCTCCAGGGCCTGCCAGGATGCCGCGATCACGTTCTCGGCCACGCCGACCGTGTTCCACTCGCGGCTGCCGTCCGTCGTGGAGATCAGCACGCGCGTCGTGGACTCCGTGCCGTGCGTGCCCTCCAGGATGCGGACCTTGTAGTCGATCAGCTCGAACTTGGCCAGCTGGGGGTAGAAGCGCTCCAGGGCGACCCGCAGCGCACGGTCCAGCGCGTTGACCGGGCCGTTGCCCTCCGCCGTGGCGACGATCCGCTCGCCCTTGGCCCACAGCTTGACCGTGGCCTCGTTGGCGTGGGTGCCGTCCGGGCGGTCCTCGACGATCGCGCGCCAGGACTCGATGCGGAAGTACTTGCGGGCCCGGCCCTCGGCCTCCGCGCGCAGCAGCAGTTCGAAGGAGGCGTCGGCCGCCTCGTAGGTGTAGCCCTGGAGCTCGCGCTCCTTGACCCGCTCGACGACCCGGGAGATCAGCGCGCGGTCCCCGCCGAGGTCGACGCCGAGCTCCTTGCCCTTGAGCTCGATGGAGGCCCGACCGGCCATGTCCGAGACCAGCATCCGCATGGTGTTGCCGACCCGCTCGGGGTCGATGTGCTGGTAGAGGTCCGGGTCGACCTTGATCGCCGAGGCGTGCAGGCCCGCCTTGTGCGCGAAGGCGGAGACGCCGACGTAGGGCTGGTGCGTGGAGGGGGTGAGGTTGACGACCTCGGCGATGGCGTGCGAGATCCGGGTCATCTCGGCGAGCGCGCCTTCGGGGAGCACCTTGCGCCCGTACTTGATCTCCAGGGCGGCGACGACCGGGAAGAGGTTGGCGTTGCCGACGCGCTCGCCGTAGCCGTTCGCCGTGCACTGGACGTGCGTGGCGCCGGCGTCCACGGCGGCCAGGGTGTTGGCGACGGCGCAGCCGGTGTCGTCCTGGGCGTGGATGCCGAGGCGGGCGCCGGTGTCGGCGAGGACGGTGGCGACGGTCGCGGTCACCTGGGCGGGGAGCATGCCGCCGTTGGTGTCGCAGAGGATGACGACGTCGGCGCCGGCCTCGTGGGCGGCGCGTACGACGGACTTCGCGTACTCGGCGTTGGCCCGGTAGCCGTCGAAGAAGTGCTCGCAATCGACGAAGACGCGGCGGCCCTGTGCGACCAGGTGGGAGACGGTGTCGCGGACCATCTCCAGGTTCTCGTCGAGGGTGGTGCGCAGGGCCAGCTCGACGTGACGGTCGTGCGACTTGGCGACGAGGGTGATGACCGGGGCGCCGGACTCCAGCAGGGCCCGCACCTGCGGGTCCGTGGCGGCCGAGCCGCCGGCGCGGCGGGTCGCGCCGAAGGCGACGAGCCGGGCGTTCTTGAAGTCGATCTCGGCGCGGGCACGGGCGAAGAACTCCGTGTCGCGCGGGTTGGCGCCGGGCCAGCCGCCCTCGATGAAGCCCACTCCGAAGTCGTCCAGGTGCCGGGCGATCGTCAGCTTGTCGGCGACGGTGAGGTTGATGCCCTCGCGCTGGGCGCCGTCTCGCAGGGTGGTGTCGAAGACGTGGAAGCTGTCGTCGAGGACCGCTGCTGCCGCCTCTGGTGTCGTCGTCATGCTGATCTGACTCCTGTCGGATGAGTGGTTCCGGAAACCCGGGATCCACTGCCCCCATCATCGCGCGCGTTCACGTCCCGGCAGGGATGAGGCCGGGAAACGAAAAAACCTCTCGCGGGTGCGAGAGGTTTGCGCGCGGGTCTGGGGCACGGTGGCCGCTTCCCGCGAAGGTCTTCCACGGTTCAGCGGCCACTGAGGACCGGCGCGCTGCTGGCGATAATCATGAGCTGAGCAGGCACGCTCGCAGTGTGCCATAACGCTCGCCGCTGATGGACGGGGATCTCAGCATGCGGGCAGCCGCGCCGCGCGGTCGGGTGCGGCGCCGTTGCGGGGCGCTGCCCCGGACCCTGCGCCTCAAACGCCGGCGAGGCTATTCGTGCAGCGTGAGGGCTTCCGTGAGGAATTCGCGGACGTGGTCGAGGATGTCCTTGCGGTCCACCGTCGGGAGACCGACCGCCAGTTGGATGCTGAAGCCGTCCAGGAGGGCGCGGGTGCGGGCGGCCAGGCGGTCCGGGTCCACCGGGCGGAACTCGCCGCGCGAGATGCCCTCCGCGAGCAGGGCCACCAGGTCGCGGTGCCAGGCGCCCTCGATGGCCGCCTGCCGGTCGCGTTCCTCGGGGCCGGCGTTCTGGGAGCGGTTCCAGACCTCCAGCCACAGCGTCCAGTGCGGGTCGCGGGCCTGCGTGGGCACGTAGAGGTCCACGTACGCCTGCAGGCGCTCGCTCACCGGGCCGCGCCGGGACAGCAGGGCGCGCCGCGCGGTGCCCAGTTCCGCCTCGCTCCACTCCAGGGTCTGCAGCAGGAGCTCGTCCTTGCTGCGGAAGTAGTAGAGGAGGTGGCCGCTGCTCATGCCGACCTCGCGGCCCAGACCGGCCATGGTCAGGCCTTCCAGGCCGCGCTCGGCGATCGTGGCCATGGCGGCGACGAGTACGTCCTCGCGCGGGGGCGCGTTCTTGCGCGCCGCACGTACCGGTACTCCACCCGCCACCATGGGCCACTCCTTCGAACGTGTTGCCGTGGCCGTGGGTCAGACCTTCGGCTGCTGCTGGGTGATGCAGTGGATACCGCCACCCCCGGCGAAAATCGTACGTGCGTCGACGAGGGTCACCGTCCGCTCGGGGAACAATCCGCGGAAGATCTCGGCGGCCTCCTCGTCGCGCGGGTCGTCGAAGGCGCACAGAACGACGCCGTCGTTGCACAGGTAGTGGTTGATGTAGGAGTAGTCCACCCACTCCCCGTCCTCCTCCAGCACGGTCGGCGCCGGGATCTCCACGACCTCCAGCAGCCGGCCCCGGGCGTCGGTGGACGCGCGCAGGATGGCCGCGATGGTCTTGCAGCGCTCGTGGTCCGGGTGGGCCGGGTCGGGCTGGGAGTGCACCATGACGACGCCGGGGCGGGCGAAGGCCGCGACGATGTCGACGTGGCCCTGCGTGCCGTAGGTGCCGTAGTCGCCGGCCAGGCCGTACGGGAGCCAGATCGCCTTGGTGGTGCCGAGGTGGGCGTGGATCTCCTGCTCGACCTGTTCGCGGGTCCAGTCGGGGTTGCGGCCCTTGCCCAGCTGCACGGTGTCGGTGAGGAGCACGGTGCCCTCGCCGTCGACGTGGATGGCGCCGCCCTCGTTGACGAGCGGGGTGCTGTAGGTGCGGGTGCCGACCACGTCCGAGATGTGCCGGGCGACCTTGGAGTCGTGCTCCCAGCGGGCCCACTCCTGCGCGCCCCAGCCGTTGAAGGTCCAGTCGACGGCGGCCAGCTCGCCGGCCTCGTTGGTGACGAAGGTCGGGCCGATGTCGCGCATCCAGGCGTCGTCGAGCTCCCGCTCGACCAGCACCAGTTCGTGGCCGTCGGCCCCTCCGGCGATCGCACGGGCACTGTCCGCGTCACCGGGCGAGACGACGAGGGTCACGGGCTCGTACGAGCGGACCGCGCGCGCGACGGCTCCCCAGGCCTCGCGGGCCTCGGCGAGCTCCTGCGCGTTGGTGAAGGTGGGGTTGGGGCTGGGCCAGGCCATCCAGGTGCGCTCGTGGGGCATCCACTCGGCGGGCATCCGGAATCCGGCGTTCACGGGCTTGTTCGTGGTCATGACGGGGTCCTTACGGGCTTACAGGCTGTGCCGGCTTGCAGGCTGTGCCGGCCTACAGGAAGTACAGGCGGTTGAGGGAGACCGATTCGGCCGCTTCGGAGCGCAGCGGTTCCCCGTCGAGGGAGACGAGTCCGCTGCGCGCGTCCACATCGACCGCGCCCACCCGGGAGTTGAGGAGGAGGTCCTTGGGGCCGATGCCGCGGGTGCCGCGGACGGCGACCCGGCGTCGGCGGGTGGGCATCTCGTCGCTGCCGAGGGCCGCCGCGGCGGCCGAGACGAAGGCGACGGAGATGTCGGCGGCCGTGGCCCCGTACGAGCCGAACTGCGGGCCGAGGACCAGCGGTTCGCAGGTGTCGGTGGCCGCGTTGGGGTCGCCGGTGACCCCGTAGGCCGGGAAGCCGGACTTGAGGACCAGCTGCGGCTTGGCGCCGAAGAACTGGGGGCGCCACAGCACGATGTCGGCGAGCTTGCCGACCTCGATCGAGCCGATCTCGTGGGCCAGGCCGTGGGCGATGGCCGGGTTGATCGTCAGCTTGGCCATGTAGCGCAGGACGCGGGCGTTGTCGTCGCCCTCGCCGTCGCCGGCCAGGCGGCCGAGCTCGCCCTTCATCTTGGCGGCCATGGCGAAGGTGCGGCGGATGGTCTCGCCCGCGCGACCCATGCCCTGGGCGTCGGAGGAGGTGATGCCGATCGCGCCCAGGTCGTGCAGTACGTCCTCGGCGCCCATGGTGCCGGCGCGGATCCGGTCGCGGGCCATGGCGGCGTCGCCGGGGAGGTCCGGCTTGAGGTCGTGGACGGAGACGATCATGCCGTAGTGCTCGGCGACCGCGTCCCGGCCGAAGGGCAGGGTGGGGTTGGTGGAGGAGCCGATGACGTTCGGCACGCCCGCCATCTTGAGGACGTTGGGGACGTGCCCGCCGCCGCAGCCCTCGATGTGGAAGGCGTGGATGGTGCGGCCGTCCAGGACGCGCAGGGTGTCCTCGACGGAGAGGCACTCGTTCAGGCCGTCGCTGTGCAGGGCGACCTGTACGTCGTACTCCTCGGCCACGCGCAGGGCGGTGTCCAGGGCCCGGGTGTGGGCGCCCATGTCCTCGTGGACCTTGAAGCCGGACGCGCCGCCCTCGGCGAGGGCCTCGACCAGCGGGGCCGCGTCCGAGGAGGAGCCGCGGGCGAGGAAGCCGATGTTGACGGGCCAGGCGTCGAAGGCGTTGAAGGCGTGCTTCAGCGCCCACGGGGAGTTGACGCCTACGCCCCAGACGGGGCCGAACTCCTGGCCGATGATCGTGGTGACGCCCGCGGCGAGCGAGGCCTCCATGATGCGCGGCGAGAGCAGGTGGACGTGGGTGTCGACGGCGCCGGCGGTGGCGATGAGGCCCTCGCCGGAGACGATCGAGGTGCCCGTGCCGACGACGACGTCGACCCCGTCGAGGGTGTCAGGGTTTCCGGCCCTGCCGATCGCGTGGATACGGCCCTCGCGGATGCCGATGGAGACCTTGCGGATGCCGAGTACGGCGTCGATGACGAGGACGTTGCTGATCACGACGTCGCAGGTCTCGCGGACGGCGGCGGCCTTCAGGTGCAGGCCGTCACGGGCCGTCTTGCCGAAACCGGCCAGGAACTCGTCACCGGGCTTCTGCGCGTCGGCCTCCACCCGGACGGTGAGCCCGGAGTCGCCGAGCCGTACCCGGTCCCCGGCGCGGGGGCCGAAGACGGAGGCGTACTCGTGGGGGTCGATGTGCCGGCTGCCCGGCGCGCAGTGGTCACTGTGGGGGGTCTGACGGCTCACGCCTGGTCTCCGTCCTCGTGGGGGGCCGCTACTCCGAGGTAGCCGCAGGCCGCCGCGCGGCGCAGCGCCTCGTCCTTGGCCCCCGGTGCGTCCAGGGGGCCGTCGACCAGGCCCGCGAAGCCGATCGCGATGCGGTCGCCGCCGATCGGGACCAGGCCGACCTCGCCCTCGCCGTGGGGGTCGAACCGGACGGACGAGCCCGCCGGCACGCACAGCCGCATGCCGTAGGCGGCGGCCCGGTCGAAGTCGAGGCGCGGGTTGGCCTCGAAGAAGTGGAAGTGGGAGGTGACGCTCACCGGTACGGAGGCCGTGTTGCGCACCTGCAGGTGCAGCACGGGCTCCGGCTGGGGGGCGCCGGGGCCGGGGACGACCGCGCCGGGGGCGTCGTCGCCGAGCGACACCGCGCCCTGGATGGGGGACGAGACCACCGCGAGGCGGGATCCGTCGTCGAAGACGGCCTCCACGTGCACCTCGGCGACCACGTCGGCCACGCCGGGCAGGACGTCGTCGGGGCCCAGCACGCTGCGGGCCTCCTCGATGGCCTCCGCGAGCCGCTTGCCGTCGCGCGCCGCCTCGCAGACCGTGTCCGCGATCAGCGCGGTGGCCTCCGGGACATTGAGCTTGAGGCCCCGGGCCCGCCGGGCCCTGGCCAGTTCCGCAGCGCTGCGGAGCAGCAGCCGGTCGCGCTCCGTAGGGGTCAGCCGCACGCCGATCCACCACCTCTTGAGTCGATGGGTTAGAGCATCACTCTAACTCTTCATTTCCTTGCAGGGAATCATTGACCTGGGAGCAGGGAGTAAGTCACATTGAGTGTCGCTCAAACAGATGCACAACCACCCCCCGCCCTGCCAAGGGAGTCCCCCCATGCCCATCGAACAGCGCGGAGTCGACACCATCCCGGAAGAGGAGCGGACGAGCGGTCCCCGTGACCTGATCTCGATCCTCCTCGGCTCCAACCTCTGCCTCGGTGTGATCGTTTTCGGCTGGTTGCCCCCGTCCTTCGGGCTGGGCCTGTGGCCCTCGGTCACCGCCATCGTGACCGGCACCCTCGTCGGGATCGCCTTCACCGCGCCGCTGGCGCTGGTCTCCCTGCGGACCGCCACCAATCTCTCGACCTCCAGCGGTGCCCAGTTCGGCGTCCGCGGCCGGCTCGTCGGCTCGGTGGTCGGCCTGCTGCTCTCGCTCGGGTACACCGCGCTCACCCTGTGGATCGGGGGCGACGTGATGGTCGGCGTGCTGTCCCGGCTCACGGGGCTGCCGGACACGGGCGTCTCGCGGGCGGTGATGTACGGCGTGCTCGCCGCGTGCACCGTCGTCGCGGCCGTCTTCGGCTACCGGCTGCTGCTGCGCCTGAGCAAGGTCCTGTCCATCGGGATGGTGGTCCTGCTGGCCCTCGGCGTGTACGCCTACGCCCCGGACTTCACGACGGCCGCGCCGCCGGACACCGCGTACCTCCTGGGCTCCTTCTGGCCGACCTGGCTGCTGGCCGCCGTCGCCGCCGGGCTGAGCGGTCCCGTCGCCTTCATCACCCTGCTCGGCGACTACACGCGCTACATATCCCCCCGCAAGCACAGCTCCCGCAAGGTCTACTGGGCCACCGGTCTCGGCCTGCTCGTCGGCCTGCTGATCCCGCAGCTCTTCGGCACCTACACCGCGCTCGCCGCCAAGGCCGGCGCCGACTACGCGGGGCCGCTGGTCGACGCCGCGCCGTTCTGGTACCTGGTTCCGCTGCTCGCCGCCGCCGCGGCCGGCTCGGTGGGCAACGCGGGGCTGATGCTCTACTCCATGGGCCTCGACCTGGACGCGATCGTCCCCAAGGCCACCAGGACCACGGCCACCCTGGTCGCCGCGGCCGTCGCCACCGCCTTCGTCTTCGTCGGCTCGTTCGAGTGGGACGTCCAGGCCGCGATGACCTCCTTCGTCCTGCTGCTGACCGCGATCGGCACCCCGTGGGCGGTGATCACCCTGATCGGCTACGTGCGCTGCCGCGGCCGGTACGACGCCGACGCCCTCCAGGTCTTCAACCGTCGCTCGGTGGGCGGGATCTACTGGTACCGCGGCGGCTGGAACCTCGCCGCCACCGCCTCCTGGGCGACCGGCGCCGGGGTCGGCCTGCTCGCCGTGACCACCCCCTTCTACGAGGGCCCGCTGCTCGCCCTCACCGGCGGCGTGGACTGCTCCTTCGTGCTCTCCGGCCTGGCCGGCGGCCTGCTCTACACGGCCCTGACCGCCCGCACCGCCCCGGCCGGCGCCGTTGCCGTCGCCGCCGAGGAGCCGGAACCCGTGACCGCGGCCGTCTGAGCAGCCGCGGCCCGGCGCTCAACCTTCGGGCCCCCGGCGGCGTCTCCCCGTACAGCGGCCGCCGGACAGGAGCGGCCGGTACTAAACGGTACGGGGAGACGTCGTGGAAGAACTCGCATACGTGGCGGGCAGGATCGTCAAGGGGTTCGCGGGCCTGGCCTACGTCTTCGGTGAAACGCTGGTGGGGCTCGGCCCGGACGGGAAGGACCAGGAGCGCAAGAAGAAGCGCGAGGGCGAGGCGGACGAGGAGCGCTGACCACGCCCCTCCTCCCCGCGTACCGCCCCGGACGCCCGAAGGCCCCCCGCTCATCGCGCGGGGGGCCTTCGGTCCGTTCGGGGCAGTGCCGGCTAGCCCAGCGGGTGCATCCAGCCGTGGGTGTCGGCGGCGTGGCCGGTCTGGAGTTCCAGCAGGGCCTTGCGCAGGCGCATGGTGACCGGGCCGGGCTCGCCGTCGCCCTGGATCCAGTTCTCGCGGTCGGACTTGACGGAGCCGACCGGGGTGATGACGGCGGCGGTGCCGCAGGCGAACACCTCGGTGAGGGTGCCGTTCGCGTTGTCGCGCTGCCAGTCCTCAGTGGTGAGGCGGCCCTCCTCCGCGGTGTAGCCGAGGTCGCGGGCGATGGTGAGGAGGGAGTCGCGGGTGATGCCCGGGAGGAGCGAGCCGGTGAGCTCCGGGGTGACGATGCGGTCGCCGTACACGAAGTACAGGTTCATCCCGCCCATTTCCTCGATCCAGCGGTGCTCGACGGCGTCGAGCCAGACCACCTGGTCGCAGCCGTGCGAGGCCGCCTGGGCCTGCGCGACCAGCGAGGCCGCGTAGTTGCCGCCGGTCTTGGCCGCGCCGGTGCCGCCCTTGACCGCGCGGACGTAGTCCTCGGAGAGCCAGACGGAGACGGGCTTCACGCCGCCGGGGAAGTACGCGCCGGCGGGCGAGGCGATGACGATGAAGAGGAACTCGTTGGCCGGGCGGACACCAAGACCGACCTCGGAGGCGAACATGAACGGCCGCAGGTACAGGGAGGCTTCGCCGGAGTCCGGCACCCAGGCGCGGTCCTGCTGGATGAGGGCGTCGCAGGCCGCGATGAACAGCTCGGTCGGCAGCTCCGGCATGGCCATGCGGCGCGCGGAGGACTGGAAGCGCTCGGCGTTGGCCTGCGGGCGGAAGGTGGCGACGGTGCCGTCGGGCTGGCGGTAGGCCTTGAGGCCCTCGAAGATCGTCTGCGCGTAGTGCAGGGTCATGTTCGCCGGGTCGATCGACAGCGGCGCGTACGGGACCAGCTCGGCATCGTGCCAGCCGCGGCCCTCGGTCCACTTGATCGTCACCATGTGATCGGTGAAGTGGCGGCCGAATCCGGGGCTGGCCAGGATCGCCTCGCGCTCCGCGTCGGACAGCGGGTGCGAGGAGGGCTTGAGCTCGATCGTGGGCGTCGTCATGAGTGCTTGTCCTTCACCGGTTGTGTATGGCGGACCGCGCTCACGGCGTACTAGGACGTCCGAGCTTCCCCGCATTCCGCGGCCTCGCGTTCGATTATCGCGCGCGCGAAGGCTTCGGAGAAGCCGGGGGTAAGCGGCCCAGGGGAGATGGTGGCACCCGGGCCCGCACAGGGAAAGCCGCCGGGTCCCCTAATGCGACCCGGCGGCTTCCTGGGGTGGTGCTGCCGGGTCAGCCGGCTACGCGCGCGGCGAGGGCGTCGCCGATCTCGTCGGTGGAGCGGAAGGTGCCGTCGCGCTCCGCGAGGTCGGCGGAGACCGCGTCCTCGATGCGGACGGCCTGGGCCTCGTAGCCCAGGTGACGCAGCAGGAGGGCCACGGAGAGGATCGTCGCGGTCGGGTCGGCCTTGCCGGTGCCCGCGATGTCCGGGGCCGAGCCGTGGACGGGCTCGAACATGGACGGGAAGCTGCCGGTCGGGTTGATGTTCCCGGAGGCGGCGAGGCCGATCCCGCCGGTCACGGCGGCGGCCAGGTCGGTGAGGATGTCACCGAAGAGGTTGTCCGTCACGATGACGTCGAAGCGCTCGGGCTGGGTGACGAAGAAGATCGTCGCGGCGTCGACGTGCAGGTAGTCGGTGGTGACCTCGGGGTACTCCTGGCCGACCTTGTCGAAGATGTTCTTCCACATGTGGCCCGCGTACACGAGGACGTTGTTCTTGTGCACCAGCGTCAGCTTCTTGCGCGGGCGGGCGTTGGCCCGCTCGTACGCGTCGCGGACGACGCGCTCGACGCCGTAGGCGGTGTTGATGCTGACCTCGGTGGCCACCTCGGCGGGGGTGCCGGTGCGCAGGCTGCCGCCGTTGCCGGTGTACGGGCCTTCGGTGCCCTCGCGGACCACGACGAAGTCGATCTCCGGACGACCGGCGAGCGGGGTGGCCGTGTTCGGGAAGAGCTTCGACGGGCGCAGGTTGATGAAGTGGTCGAAGGCGAAGCGGAGCTTCAGCAGGAGGCCGCGCTCCAGCACGCCGGACGGGACCGAGGGGTCGCCGATGGCGCCCAGCAGGATCGCGTCGTGGTGCTTGAGGGCTTCGAGCTCCGCGTCCGGAAGGGTCTCACCGGTGCGGTGCCAGCGCTGGGCGCCGAGGTCGTATTCCTTGGTCTCCAGCTTCACATCCTGGGGCAGGACCGCGGTAAGGACCTTGAGTCCCTGAGCCACGACTTCCTGGCCGATGCCATCACCGGGGATCACTGCGAGATTGATGCTGGTCGACATGACGGAACCGTACTCCCTGTCCCAGCCCTCAGACATATTGCGTCCACCATCTGGACGCGGATCGCAATATGTCTGATGAGCGGGCTGATCAGTGACCGGTCGATCCGCCGTTGTCACGGCGGTCCAGAGCCCGCTGGAGGGCGGCGGCGGCGTTCCTGCGGTCGGCGTCGGCCGGGGAGGAGCGGCGGACTCGGCGGGCTGCGACGGTGGCGGTGGTGGTGTTCATGGGTGATCGACTCCTTGAGATCACGGCGTGGCGGGGCCACGGATGAGGGGTTCCTTCAAGGCGCCGGAAGAGGCGGGGAGCGGTGCGCCGCAGGGGTTGCCTGCCAGGGGCGCGCGCTCTCTACCGCCATTCGCCTGATCGGCGAGACGTTCGGCTTCTACAAAGCTAGGGCAGGTCCCGCTGTCTGTCTCCGCAATTACTCGGACTTCCTACTATCTGAGACGCCGAACCCCTCGAAAGGCCCTCCCGGCAGGCTCCGTTTCACGCCTTCACGGAACGAAGTTCCCTGATCAGAGCCCTGACGCTCAGGGTGGCGGCAGATTCCGGTGTGGTGACGTACCCCACCTGCCTCACAGGCCTCCCAGGGCCCAAACCGGTGATGCCGACGGCGTCGGTCGCCTCCCGGAGCGACAGTTCGGGCATGATCGCCATCCCGAGCCCGCGGCCGACCATCGTCAGCACCATCGCGTCGTCCTCCGCCTTGACGGTCGCCCGGGGGATCCAGTCCTGCGCCCGCCACCAGGCGCGGGTGTACGAGCCGCAGTTCTCGTCCCAGTCCAGCAGCGGCAGCGCCTTCGGATCCGGGTGCCCGGCCGGGTGGACCAGGGCGTACGCCTCCTCCACGAGCACTCCGGTGAGCAGGCCGGGCTCCACGTCCTGCGAGCCGCCCAGGGTGGCGATGCCGAGGTCGGCTCGCCCGGCGGCGACCTCCCCGGCCGCGCCGGCGCCGAGCTCGCGCACCACCCGGACCTCGGGGCGGATGCCGGGGTGGCGGGCGGTGAGCCGCTCCAGGGCGGGCGGCAGCAGGTGCAGGGCCGCGCTGCGGAACGCGGCGATCCGGAGCACGCCGGCGAGTTCGTCGCGGCCGGAGCCGGAGCCCCGGGCCGCGGCGCGCGCTTCCACGCCCATGACCTCGTACAGCCGCAGGATCCGGCGGGCGTGGCCGACGGCCCGCTCCCCCGCCGGGGTGGGCGAGGCGCCGGTGCGGCCGCGCTCGAAGAGGACCGCGCCGAGCTTGGCCTCGCTGCCGCGCACCGAGTGCGAGACGGCCGACTGGGTCAGGCCGAGCCGGGCCGCCGCGGCGGAGAAGCCACCGGTCTCGGCGACGGCGACGAGGACCCGCAGTTCCTGGGGCATCGGCTCGGCCGGGCCGTCGCCACGGGCGCCTCGGGCTCCCCGCGCGCCTCGGGATTCGGCGGATCCGGTACCGCCGGCGCCGGCTGCCATGGCTCCCACCTCGTTCTATGAGCATCATTCATGGATGTGTGGCTTCCATGAGCCCAACCCCCTGCCCGGGCCCGTGATTCCCTCCTAGCGTCTGCGCCATGACCACGAAGACCGCGTACGCCGTCCACCAGATCGCCCGCCCGACCGGTTTCCCGGCCGCCTCCGACTTCACCCACGTGGAGACCTCGATCCCGGAGCCGGAGCCGGGCACCACCCTCGTGCAGAACCTGCTGCTCTCCGTGGACCCCTACCACCGCGGAATGATGGACGGCGGCGAGGGCGGCTTCGAGCTCGGCACCCCGCTGGAAGGCCGGTCCGTGGGCCGGGTCATCGCCTCCCGCGACCCCGGGCTGACCGAAGGCGACCTGGTCTTCCACCGCGCGGGATGGCGCACGCACGCCCTGGTCACCCTCGGCGTGGACGGCACCCGCAAGCTCCGCGGCCACGCGGGCGTCCCCCTGGAGGCGTACCTCTCCATCCTCGGCGGCACCGGCCTGACCGCGTACGCCGCCCTGACCCGGACCGCGGCCCTGCGCGAGGGCGAGGACCTCTTCGTCTCGGCCGCGGCGGGCGGGGTCGGCACGGCCACCGGCCGCATCGCCCGGCTGCTCGGCGCCCGCCGGATCGTCGGCAGCGCCGGCTCCGCGGCCAAGGTCCGCCACCTCACCGAGAACCTCGGCTTCGACGCGGCCTTCGACTACCGCGACGGCCCGGTCGGCGAGCAGCTCGCGAAGGCCGCGCCCGACGGCATCGACGTGTACGTGGACAACGTGGGCGGCGAGCACCTGGAGGGCGCGATCGACGTGCTGCGCGAGTACGGGCGGATCGCCTGGGTCGGAGCGCTCTCCACCTACAACGGCGACCGGTCTCCCGCCGCGCCCCGCAACCTCTTCGAGGTCGTACACAAGTCGTTGCGACTGGAAGGGGTATTGGTTCGCAATCACACCAATCTGCAGGAGGAGTTGGAGGACTTCCTCGTCCCGCATCTGCGCAGTGGCCGGATCGGTACCGACACCACCGTTGTCCAGGGATTCGATCACACGGTGGATGCCTTCCTGGGCCTGTTCCGCGGGGACAATCTGGGCAAAATGCTGGTTCGGATCGCCGACTGAATCCGGCCGGCCGGATGTTCACCGAGTTCTTACCGCACGGATGTAGACCTTTGCAGCCGCTGCCGCCACTCTTTGCGTCAATGTGCCAACCGGGCACTGGAGTTGGAGGCGAGGACTCAGTGACACCGATCAGCCGCAGAGGTTTCGTGGGAATCGGCGCGGGACTGGCGGCGGGGGCGGCCCTGCCTCCGCTCCTGCCGACGACGGCGGCCGCGGCCGCCGCTACCGGCACCATCACCGACGTGAAGCACGTGGTGATCCTCATGCAGGAGAACCGCAGTTTCGACCACTACTTCGGCAGGCTGAAGGGTGTCCGCGGCTTCGGTGACCGCGCCGCCGGCAACATCCCGGGCGGCTGGGGCACTTTCAACCAGTCCAACTGGGGCGGCCGTCAGTACCCGTGGAAGCTGTCCGACACCCCTGCCGCCGGCGGGGCCGACAGCGAGACCCTGGCCCAGTGCACCGGCGACCTCCCGCACAGCTGGACCTCGCAGCACGCCGCCTGGAACAGGGGCCGGATGGACAACTGGGTCGCCGGCGTCGGCAAGACCCACACCCTCGGCTACCTGGACCGGGGCGACATCCCCTTCCACTACGGGCTCGCCGACCACTACACGATCTGCGACGCGTACTTCTGCTCGGCCCTCAGCGCGACCGGCCCGAACCGCACCTTCCTGTGGAGCGGCAAGGTCGACGCGGGCAGCAAGGACGGCGGCGAGGAGTCCGGGCTGACCTGGGAGACGTACGCGGAGGCCCTCCAGCGGGCCGGCATGAGCTGGAAGGTCTACCAGAACGCCCAGGACAACTACGGGGACAACGGTCTGGCCTACTTCAAGAAGTTCGCCGACGCCCGGCCGGGCGACCCGCTCCACGACCGCGGCATGGGCTCCGTGCCGAAGGTCACCGGATCCACCCCGGACGACATCGCCGCCGCCATCCGCGCCGATGTCGTCGCCGGGACCCTCCCGCAGGTCTCCTGGGTCGTGGCGAACGAGGCCTTCTCCGAGCACCCCTACGCCCCGCCCGGCGACGGCGCGCACTTCGTGGACCTGGTCTACCGGGCACTCGCCGCGAACCCGGAGGTCTTCGACTCCACCGTCCTCTTCCTCAACTACGACGAGAACGACGGCTTCTTCGACCACGTGGCCCCGCCCGTCGCCCCGCCGGGCACCCCCGGCGAGTACCTCGACGGCCTCCCGATCGGGCTCGGTTTCCGCGTCCCGATGATCGTGATGTCCCCGTGGACGCGCGGCGGCTGGGTCAGCTCCGAGGTCTTCGACCACACGTCCGTCCTGCGCTTCATGGAGACGTGGTCGGCCGCCCTCGGCACCCCCGCGGGCTGTCCGAACATCAGCGCGTGGCGCCGCAAGGTCGTCGGCGACCTGACCGGCGTCTTCGACTTCGCGCACCCGGTCTACGGGGTGCCCGCCGGCCTCCCGTCCACGGCCAAGGTCATCGGCCAGTCGACCTGCGGCCCGCTGCCCAATCCGGCGCCGCAGGACAACGCCCTCCCGGCGCAGGAGGCCGGCACCCGGCCCGCTCGCGCCCTCCCGTACCAGGTGAACGGCAACCTGGACCGGCTGGAATTCGGCGCGGCCGGCAAGATCCTGGCCTGGTTCTCGATGACCAACCAGGGCACGGAGGCGAAGCGTCCGGCGCACTTCTCGATCCACCCGCACCAGCACCGGGACACGGCTGCCTGGCAGTACACGGTGGACGGCGGCGCCTCCGCCTCCGACTACTTCAACATCGGCCTCGGGCACGGCTCCGGCAAGTACGACATCTCGATGTACGGCCCGAACCGCTTCCTGCGCCGCTTCCTCGGCGACGCCACGAAGCCGGGCAAGTCCCTGGAGGTCGCGGCCCGCTTCGCGATCGAGCCGGGCACCGGCAAGACGGCGATCTACTTCAAGCTGACGAACGCCTCCGCCGCGCCGGTCACCTTCACGATCCGCTCGAACGCCTACCGCACCGACGGCCCGTGGACCTACACCGTCCCGGCGAACTCCTCGCGCGAGGACTACTTCAACGCGGTGGCGTACAGCAACGGCTGGTACGACTTCACGATCCTCGCCGACTCCGACGGCACCTGGTCGCGCCGCTACACGGGCCACATCGAGACGGGCGCGCCGAGCATCTCCGGCTAGGCCTACAGCACGTCCCCGTCCCGCCAGTCGAAGTCGAGCCGCCCGGTCGGGTCCAGCCGGACCCCGCCGGGCGGCGTCCACACGTAGGTGGACCCCTCCTCGTCGGGAAGCCGCTCGGGCCCACCCGGCCCGAGCACCCCGACCTGCCCGCCCCACACCGCCCAGCCGCGGACCTCGTACAGCGCGGCCCCGTCCTCGGAGGCCGAGAGCGCGCCGAGCACGTACGCCCGGTCGACGATCCCCTCCAGGGCGGCCATCACCCGCCCGCCGAAGCCCTGCCGCCGGTACCCGCCCCGCACGGCCACGGCCTCGACGTACCCGGCCCGCAGGGCCCGCCCCCGGTGCACGACCCGCCGCTGCACCACACTCCCGTGCGCGACGAGCACCCCGCCCTCCGCCCGGACCAGCACGTGCATCCCCCCGAGCGCGTGCTCGAAGTCCTCCTCGGCGAAGTCCCCGCCGAAGGCCGCGTCGAGCAGCTCCCGGATCTCCGCGATCTCCTCCCCGGTCAGCTCCGAGGTGTGGGCGACGCGCGTACTCATAGCTGCTCCAGCCAGTCCGTGTACCAGGTGCGGAAGTCCGGGCTCTCGGGCACGAACCCGCCCCAGTCCGGTTCCAGCCACCAGACCTCCCCCGCGTACGGGCCGTTAAGGACCAGCCTGCTGTACATGCCGCAGCCCTGCTCGGAGAGCATGAGCGTGCCGCGGGTCCACTCCTCGGCCTCCCCGCCGAAAGGGCCCGGGCGCGGAGCTGCGAGCGGGAACGGCGCGGCCAGCCGCCCGGGGCGCCGGTCGTCCTCCCATTCACCGTCCACGGCCCAGTCGTCGTCGGCCTCGGGACGCGGGAAGACCAGCGGCATCAGCCCGTAGTCGGGGCCCGCCGGACCGTCGCCCACCGTCGCGACGAAGGCCCGGTAGGCGGCGGGCAGCCGGATCCCGTGCTCCTTCTCGAAGGCTCGGATCTCGGCCTCCGGAAGCGGCGGGGTCAGCTCGTACCGGTGGCCGCGGGTGCGCCCTCGGTGCCGCGCCGCCTTCTCCCGCAACCGCGCCCGTACGCGCCGGCGTCCCAGTCGCTCATGCCGGGACCGTACCAAGCGCACGCATTGCGGACGCGACCCGACCGCGGCGGTCGGGAATCGGCCGACGCGGCTCTGGCGGTCTGGACCATTGCCTCGGCAGACTCCCCCCATGGCTCCCGACACCCAGCAGTGGACCCCGATCCACGACCAGCCGTACCGTCCGGCCCCCTACCGTCCCGCGCGGATGCCGAGCGGGGAATCCCTCGCGCGCGCCGCCGAGTTGCGGGCGCGGATGGACGAACGCAGGACCGTACGGCACTTCTCCCCCGACCCCGTGCCCGAGCAGGTCGTCCGCGACGCCGTCGCGTGCGCCGCGACCGCGCCCTCCGGGGCGCACCAGCAGCCGTGGACCTTCGTCCTGGTCAAGGACCCGGCCGTACGGGCACAGATCCGCGCCGCCGCCGAGCAGGAGGAGGAGCTCTCCTACGACGGCCGCCTCGGTGACGAGTGGCTCGCCGCCCTGCGCCCCCTCGGCACGGACGCCGTCAAGACCCACCTCACGGACGCCCCGGCCCTGATCGTGGTCTTCCAGCAGCGCTACTGGCTCGGCCCGGACGGTACGAAGCGCAAGCACTACTACGTCGACGAGTCGGTCGGCATCGCGGTCGGCATGCTGCTCTCCGCCCTCCACCTCAGCGGGCTGGCGGCCCTGATCCACACGCCGAGCCCGATGCGCTTCCTCTCCCACGTGCTGAACCGGCCGGAGAACGAGAAGGCCTTCGCGGTGATCCCGGTCGGCTACCCGGCGGACGACTGCGAGGTCCCGGACCTGGTCCGCAAGTCCCTGGACCAGGTGATCGTCGAGGTCTAGTCGCGGGAATGGGACCGCCCCCGCTCCGGAATTGGGGGTACCGGAGCGGGGGCGGGGTTCAGCGGGGTGGGGGTCAGCCCATGTGGGGGTCAGCCCATGTGCGGGTAGCCGTACTCGGTCGGGGCCACCAGGGTCTCCTTGATGGAGCGGGTCGACGTCCAGCGCTGGAGGTTGGTCGCCGCGCCGGCCTTGTCGTTCGTGCCCGAGGCACGGCCGCCGCCGAACGGCTGCTGGCCGACCACGGCGCCCGTGGACTTGTCGTTGATGTAGAAGTTGCCCGCCGCGAAGCGGAGCTTCTCCATCGCGTCCGCGGCCGCGTACCGGTCCGCCGCGATGATCGAGCCGGTCAGGGCGTACGCCGACACGGACTCCATCTGGGCGAGCATCGCGTCGAAGTCGGCGTCCTCGTAGACGTGCACCGCGAGGATCGGGCCGAAGTACTCGGTCGTGAAGACCTCGTTCTCGGGGTCGGTGCAGGCGATGACGGTCGGACGGACGAAGTAGCCCTCCGAGTCGTCGTACGTGCCGCCCGCGACGATCTCGCAGGTCGGGTCGGCGATCGCACGGTCGATCGCCGCCTTGTTCTTCGCGAACGACCGCTCGTCGATGACGGCGCCGATGAAGTTGGTCAGGTCGCGGACGTCACCCATGGCGATGCCGTCGACCTCGGCCGCGAAGGCCTCCTTGAAGCCGTCGTTCCAGATGGAGGCCGGGACGTAGGCGCGCGAGGACGCCGAGCACTTCTGGCCCTGGAACTCGAAGGAGCCGCGGGTCAGCGCGGTCTTCAGGATCGCGCGGTCCGCGGACGGGTGCGCGACGACGAAGTCCTTGCCGCCGGTCTCGCCGACCAGGCGCGGGTAGGACTTGTACGTCTCGATGTTGTTGCCGACCGTCTTCCACAGGTACTGGAAGGTCTTGGTCGAGCCGGTGAAGTGGATGCCGGCCAGCTCGGGGTGGTTCAGGGCCACCTCGGAGACGGCGATGCCGTCGCCGGTCACCAGGTTGATGACGCCCTTGGGCAGGCCCGCCTCCTCCAGGAGCTCCATCAGGAGGACCGCGGAGTGGGTCTGCGTCGGGGAGGGCTTCCACAGGACCACGTTGCCCATGAGGGCGGGGGCGGTCGGCAGGTTGCCCGCGATGGCCGTGAAGTTGAACGGCGTGATCGCGTAGACGAAGCCCTCGAGCGGGCGGTGGTCGCTGCGGTTCCACACGCCGGCGGAGTTCGCGACGGGCTGCTCGGCCAGGATCTGGCGGGCGAAGTGGACGTTGAAGCGCCAGAAGTCGACGAGCTCGCAGGGGGTGTCGATCTCGGCCTGCTGCGCGGTCTTCGACTGGCCCAGCATGGTCGAGGCGGCGAGCTTCTCGCGCCACGGGCCGGACAGCAGCTCGGCGGCGCGCAGGATGATCGCGGCGCGGTCGTCGAAGGACATCGAGCGCCACGCCGGGGCGGCGGCGAGGGCGGCGTCGACGGCCTCCTGCGCGTCGGCCTGGGTGGCGTTGGCGTAGGTGCCGAGCACGGACTTGTGGTCGTGGGGCTGGACCACGTCGAAACGCTCGCCGCCGCCCATCCGCTTGACGCCGTTGATCGTCATCGGGAGGTCGATCGGGTTCTCGGACAGCTGCTTGAGCTGCGTTTCGAGACGTGCGCGCTCCGGGGTTCCGGGGGCGTACGAGTGGACCGGCTCGTTGACCGGCACGGGGACCTGGGTCACAGCATCCATGGGGCGGTGGACTCCTTGAGCTTGGTTTCGTGGACCTAGTTCTTGGTGATCATCGAGCGGAGGAAGAACAGCAGGTTGGCCGGCTTCTCCGCGAGGCGGCGCATGAAGTAGCCGTACCAGTCCGTGCCGTACGCGGTGTAGACGCGCATCCGGTGGCCTTCGGCGGCGAGCCGCAGGTGCTCCTCGCCGCGGATGCCGTAGAGCATCTGGAACTCGTACTCGTCCAGCTTGCGCCCGGCGGCCCGGGCGAGCTCCTGTGCGATGGCGATCAGGCGCGGGTCGTGCGACCCGATCATCGGGTAGCCCTCGCCCTCCATCAGGATCTTCATGATGCGGACGTACGCCTTGTCGATCTCGGCCTTGTCCTGGTACGCGACCTCGGCGGGCTCCTTGTAGGCGCCCTTCACGATCCGGACGCGGCTGCCGGCGGCGGCCAGGCGGCGGGCGTCGGCCTCGGTGCGGAAGAGGTACGCCTGGATCACGCAGCCGGTCTGCGGGAAGTCCCGGCGCAGCTCCTCGTGGATGGCGAACATCGAGTCGAGGGTGGTGTGGTCCTCGGCGTCGAGGGTCACGGTGGTGCCGATGGCGGCGGCGGCCTCGACGACCGGGCGGACGTTGGCGAGGGCGAGCTCGTGGCCGCCCGGGAGGGCCTGGCCGAACATCGACAGCTTCACGGACATCTCGACGGTCTCGCCGAGGCCGAGGTCCGCGAGGCGCTCGACGAGCTGGAGGTAGGCATCGCGGGCGGCGTGCGACTGGGCCACCTCGGTGATGTCCTCGCCGACGACGTCGAGGGTGACCTCCAGGCCCTTCTGCGTGAGGTCCTCGACGATCGGGATCACCTGGTCGACCGTCTCACCGGGGATGAACCGGTTCACCACGGGCTTGGTCACCGGGGCGGCAGAGACGATTCGGCGCATCTTGTCGCTGCGCGAAGCGGCGAGGATCACGGGACCCAGCACGGGGGCACCTCCAGCGGGTGGCAGAAGAAAAGCGCAAGTAAAACCTCCGTGAAACCTAAGGATCGCTTCGATGCTCTGCCATCGACAGCTGTCACGCATCCGTGTCCCGGATCTCATACATCTGTCTGAAGAGTCGGTGCGCGGGTGGGAGAATGTCCGGGTGAAAGGCGATTACCAGGACCTGGTGGACGAGATCTCGGCGCTGCTCGGCGCCCCGGCGACGCTGGAGAACCGGGACTTCCGCCTCATCGCCTTCGGCGCGCACGACAGCGAGGACGACTCGGCGATGGACCCGGTCCGCACCCGGTCGATCCTGACGCGGCAGTCGACGGCGGCCGTCCGGTCCTGGTTCGAGGGCTTCGGCATCGCCCGCGCCACCGGCCCCGTCCGGATCCCGGCGGCGCCCGACGCGGGGGTCTTCCGCGGGCGCCTCTGCCTTCCGGTGCGGTACCGGGGCATCGTGCAGGGCTACGTGTGGCTCCTCGACCCGGAGCCCGGGACGCCCGGCACGCCCGACACAGGGCCCGGGCCCGCCGCGCTGGACGCGGCCATGGAGGTGGCCGAGCGGATCGGGGTGCTGCTCGCCGAGGAGGCGAAGGCGGGGGCCGACCTCTCGCGGGAGTTCCTGGCGGTGCTCACGGCCGGGCGGGGCTGGCAGCAGGACATGGCGGTGGCCGCGCTGCGGCTCGCCCTGGGCGCGGGCGGGGAGGGGCTGCACGCGGCGGTGTGCGTGGCGCCCTGGTCCGGGGAGGCGCCGGCCTCGGTGCCGGGCGCGGCGGCGGTGTGCGTGGTCCCGCGCGGGGCGGGCGGCGGGAACGGCGGTTCCGCGGATCCCGCCGGCCCCGGGCGCGGCGACCTCGCGGTGCTGCTGCGGCTGCGCTCGCCCGACGCCCTGGACCCGGCCCTGGCGGCGGTGGCCCGGCTGCTCCCGCGCACGGTCGAACCGGCCGGGCCGGGGGCTGCGGCAGGGTCTGCGGCGGGGGCAGCGGCGGGGTCTGCCCGCCGGATGGCCGCGGGCGTCGCGGAACCGGTGCGGGGTCTCGCGGCGCTGCCCGGCGCCTGGGAGCAGGCCGTCGCGGCGGCCCGGGCGGCCTCCGCGCAGCCCCGGCTCGGCCCGGTCGCGCGCTGGTCGGCCATCGGCCCGTACCGACTGCTCGCCGCCCTCGCCGCCGACCCGGTGGACGATCCGGCGGCCCGCGCCCTGTTGAGCCCGGCCCACGGCGAACTGGCCCGCACCGCCGAGGTGTTCCTCGACTGCGCCGGTCAGGCGGGGCGCGCGGCGGCCGCCCTGGGGATCCACCGGCAGACCCTGTACTACCGGCTCTCGCGGGTGGAGCAGCTGACCGGCCTCGACCTGGACGAGGGCGAGGACCGCCTGCTGCTGCACATGGCCCTCAAGGCATCGCGGCTGCACGGCTGAAGAGGGGGCCGGCCCCCGGGGTCCCTAGGGGGTCTCCCCGATACCGGGGCGGCCGCAGGTCACCTACCGTCGCGAACAGCGCTGACTAGGAGGCCGGATGAAGGCGATCGTCCAAGACAGGTACGGCTCGTCCGAGGTGCTGGAGTTCAGGGAGGTCGACCGGCCGGTCCCCAAGGACGGCGAGGTGCTCGTACGGGTCCGCGCGGCCTCGGTGAACGCCCGTGACTGGCACGTCATGCGCGGCGATCCGTACGTGGCGCGCCTGGCGTTCGGGCTGAGGAGACCGAAGCGGCGGATGCGGATCCAGGGCGGTGACTTCGCAGGCGTGGTGGAAGCCGTCGGCAAGGACGTGACCCGGGTGCGTCCCGGTGACGAGGTGTACGGCGAGGCCGACGGGGCGTTCGCCGAGTACCTGTGCGCCCCGCAGGGCGTACTGGGGCCGAAGCCGGCCAACCTGAGCTTCGAGCAGGCCGCCGCGGTGCCGCTGGCCGGGAACACCGCGCTGATGGGCCTGCGCGACGTGGGGAAGGTGGGTCCGGGGCAGCACGTCCTGGTCAACGGCGCCTCGGGCGGAGTGGGGACGTTCGCGGTGCAGATCGCGAAGGCGCTCGGCGCGGAGGTGACGGGCGTCTGCAGTACGCGCAACGTGGACCTGGTCCGCTCGCTCGGCGCGGACCACGTCGTCGACTACACCCGGGAGGACTTCACCCGCACGGGCGCCCGGTACGACCTGGTCTTCGACCTGGTGGGCAACCGCACGCTGGCCGACTGCCGGCGGGCGCTGAATCCGACGGGGATGCTGATCCTGGCCGGCGGCGGCGTGTCCGAGGGGGGCAGCGTCTTCGGCCCGACGGGCCTCCTCATCCGAGGGACGGTCATGTCCCGCTTCGGCGGTGGCGGGCGGATCCACGTCCTGACGACGGCACCGAGCACGGACAACCTGGCGGCGCTGCGCGAGCTCGTCGAGCGCGGGGACGTCACCCCGGCCGTCGACCGGACCTACCCGCTGAGCGAGGCCGCCGAGGCCGTCCGCTACCTCGAAGTGGAGCACGCCGGCGCCAAGGTGGTCATCACCGTTTGACGGGGCTTCAGCCCCGCCGGGGCCCCTGCCCGAGCGGTGCGCCGCTCTCGGCGTCGATGACGATCCGCGCGCCCACCGGCCGGGTCAGGGTGACGGGGACGCTCTGGTGCCGCAGCGCGAGGTCGCAGGCCTCCCCCGCGCCGAGCTCCTTGCCGGGCAGGATCCGTCCGGCGAGGACCACGGTGTCCACGCCTTCGAGGACGTCGACGGCGACCCCTCCGTCGCAGCTCCCGTGGCCCGCCGTCACCTCGAAGGAGGTCGCCTCCGGGGAGCCGGCCGAGTGGCCGGAAAGCGGGGCCGTGCCGTCCGCGAAGGCGCCGAGCGGCTCGATCGGGGGCGCGGGCAGTTCCTGCGCCCGGATCGCGATCCGGGCCAGCGGGGTGTCGTAGCCCTCGACGGTGAACAGCCACGCGGGCACCCTGGCCCGGCCGCGGCTGGTGGGCACGGTGGTCTCGCCGAAGCGGACGGCCGTGACGGACAGGGGGCGTTCGCCGCCCGCGGGGGCCTTCGCCCGGTCGATCTGCCCGTACGCCTCCTGCGCGCCCAGCAGCGGAAGGGCGAGCTCGCCGCCGTCGGGCCAGCGGATCGGGGTGGCGGGCGGCAGGTCGGCGGGCAGGGTGGTGCGCAGCACGAAGTGCCCGTTCACGGCGGCGGCCTTGTCCTCGCCCGAGCGAAATCCGCCCGACGGTGCCCAGTCCTGTTCGCCCAGCGGATGGAAGCCCTCCCGCCACTGCCGGAGGGCGGCCGAGCCCTCCCAGGCCGCGGCCACCCGCTCCATGCGCGGCCGGGTGTCGACGGGAGCGGCGCGTTCGGCCCGTCCCCCCGGCGTCGTGCCGCATCCGGCCACCAGCACCGCCGTCGCCACCAGCCCGCACAGCGCCGCCGTCCCGGCCCGCGTTCCCGCTCTCATCCGGCTCCCCCCTCGCCTCGGGCCCGCAGGCCGATCCGGGGGTGGGACGGGGACCTCCCGGCGGCGGTTCCCGCTCCGCTTATTCCGGGTCCGCGACCGGGTCCGCGACCGGGTCCGGCTGGTCCCCCCGGCCCGGCTGCTCCCCCCGCCCCGGCTCCGGCTCCGCCCTCGTCCCCGGGCCCGCCATCGCCGCGGCGGCGGCCGCCCTCATGCCCTCGGTGAACTCCTCCGCCGTCGCCGCCGACTTCGGGTCGAACAGCCACTGGATCATCAGGCCGTTCAGCAGTGCCTGGTAGAAGCCGCCGAGCGTCCGCTCCTCCCGTTCGGTGATCTCCTCCTCGGGGGTCCCGGTGAGCATCGCGATCAGACCGCGCCGCCCCTCGGCCTGGGAGGCCGCGAGCATCGCCCGCAGGTCGGGCATCCGGTCGCGGGCCAGCGCGACCTCCAGGCTGGCCGCCCAGACCGGACCGGCTTCGTCCCGGTGGGCGAGGAAGCCCTCCCAGACCGCGCGGAACCGTTCCAGCGAGCCGCCCTCCCCCTCCACGCCCTCCTGGAAGACCGCGCCCAGCTCCTGCATCAGGGCGATGAAGGCCTCGGTGAGCAGCGCGTCCTTCGAGCCGTAGTGGTAGCCGATGGAGGCCAGGTTCGCCCCGGAAGCCTTGACGACGTCTCGCGCCGTGGTGCGCACGAAACCCTTCTCGACCAGGCACTTCTTGGCGCCCTCAAGCAGATCTTCACGATGTCCCATGGCGTCACCGTAGCAAGACGACCGTCATAGACGGAAGTTCAAGACGGGCGTTCTATACAGACGTCATAGACAAACGTTTATGACGTCTGTACATTGCTTCTCATGACGAACCCCAGCGCCACCGTGCGACTCGCCGGCCGCCGCGAATGGACCGCGTTCACGGTCCTCCTGCTGCCCCTCCTCCTGGTCTCGATGGACGTCTCCGTCCTCTACTTCGCCATCCCCGCCATCACCGAGCAGCTGGACCCGAGCGCCACCCAGCAGCTCTGGATCTTCGACAGCTACGCCTTCGCCCTCTCCGGCCTGCTGATCACCATGGGTTCGCTCGGCGACCGGATCGGCCGCCGCAAGCTGCTGCTGATCGGCGCGGCCGCCTTCGGCCTCGCCTCGATCGGCGCCGCGTACGCCACCAGCGCGGAGATGCTGATCGCGGCCCGCGTGCTGCTCGGCATCGGCGGCGCCACCCTGATGCCCTCCACGCTGGCGCTCATCCGCAACCTCTTCCAGGACGACAAGCAGCGCGGCAAGGCCATCGCCATCTGGTCCGGCGCCATGACCGGCGGCATCGCCCTCGGCTCGGTCCTCAGCGGTGTGATGCTGAACCACTTCCACTGGGGCTCCGTCTTCCTCGTCAACGTGCCCGCGATGCTGCTCCTGCTGGTCCTGGTCCCCGTGCTGGTCCCCGAGTTCAAGGACCCGGCCCCCGGCCGCTTCGACCTGCTGTCCGTCCCGCTGTCCATGGCCGCCGTACTGCCGGTCGTCTACGGGCTCAAGGAGATCGCCGCAGAGGGCTTCGAGCCCCTCTACCTCGGCTGCCTGCTGGCCGGCCTGGCCATCGGCTACGTCTTCGTCCGCCGCCAGCGCACCCGTGCCGACGCGATGGTCAGCCGGACACTGTTCCGGGGCCGCGGTTTCGGGGCGGGCGTCGGCCTCAACACGATCGCCGCCTTCGTCATGATGGGCTCGGCCTACTTCACCACCCAGTACCTGCAGTCCGTGCTCGGCATGGGCACCCTGGAAGCCGCGCTGTGGAGCCTCGCCCCCTCGGTCTTCATCGGCGCCGCCGCCCCGGCCTCCGCCGCCCTCGCCCAGAAGGTGGACCGGGCGTACGTCATCGCCGGCGGATTCGTCCTCGCCGCCGCCGGATTCGCGCTGATGGCCCTGGTCGGCACCGACTCGCTGTGGCTGCTGCTGACCGGCGCCGGGGTGCTCGCCTGCGGCATCGTCACCGTGATGTCCCTGGTCTCCGACATGGCGCTCGCCTCGGCCCCCGCCGAGAAGGCCGGTTCCGCCGCCTCCCTGCTGGAGACCGGCCAGGAGTTCGGCGGCGCCCTGGGCATGGCGGTCCTGGGGTCGCTGGGCACCGCGGTCTACCGCAGCGACCTGGCCGGCGCCGACCCGGCCGTCCGGGAGACCCTGGGCGGAGCCGCCGCCGTCGCCCACAGGATGGGCGGGGAGGCCGGGGAGCAGCTGCTGGCCCTGGCCCGGGAGGCCTTCGTCCACGGAATGCAGTACGCGGCCTGGGGCGGTGCGGCGCTGCTGCTCGGGGCGGCGCTGCTCGCCACGGCCCTGATGCGGGGGATCACGGCCCCCGCCCCGGCCGCGGCGGAGCCGGCCGGGACCCCCGCGGCCCCGGTGAACGAGCCGACGTACAACTGATCGGCGCACGGGAGCCGTACGACGCGAAAGGGCCCGGGGGTCTCCCCCGGGCCCTTCCCCTGTTCCTGCGAGTCAGCCGGTCGGCCGATCAGCCGAGGCTGACGGTGCGCGCCGAGACGGCGCCGATCTCGGTGGCGATGTCCGCGAGGACGTTGGCGGGGACCTCGGCGTCGACGGTGAGGATGGCGAGCGCCTCGCCGTGCTCCTCGGCGCGGGCGACCTGCATGCCCGCGATGTTCAGGCCGGCCTCGCCGAGCAGCTGCCCGACCTTGCCGACCACGCCCGGGCGGTCGGTGTAGCGCAGCACGACCATGAAGTCGGCCAGCGCCAGGTCCACGTCGTACTCGCCGACGCCGACGATCTTCTGAAGGTGCTTCGGGCCCGCGAGCGTGCCGGAGACCGAGACCTCCTGGCCGTCCGACAGGGTGCCGCGGACGGTCACCACGTTGCGGTGGTCCGGGGACTCCGAGCTGGTGGTCAGGCGCACCTCGACACCGCGCTCCTGCGCGAACAGCGGGGCGTTGACGTAGGAGACCGTCTCGTCGACGACGTCCTCGAAGACACCCTTGAGCGCGGAGAGTTCGAGCACCTTGACGTCGTGCTGGGTGATCTCGCCGCAGACCTCGACGTCGAGGCGGACCGCGACCTCGCCCGCGAGGGCGGTGAAGATGCGGCCGAGCTTCTCGGCGAGCGGCAGGCCGGGACGGACGTCCTCGGCGATGACGCCGCCCTGGACGTTGACCGCGTCCGGCACGAGCTCGCCGGCGAGCGCGAGGCGCACCGACTTGGCGACCGAGACACCGGCCTTCTCCTGGGCCTCGTCCGTGGACGCGCCGAGGTGCGGGGTGCAGACGACCTGGTCGAGCTCGAAGAGCGGGGAGTCCGTGCAGGGCTCCTTCGCGTACACGTCGAGACCGGCGCCGGCGACGCGGCCCTCCTTGATGGCCGTGTACAGCGCGGCCTCGTCCACGATCCCGCCGCGCGCGGCGTTGACGATGCGGACGGACGGCTTCACCTTGTGCAGGGCCTCGTCCCCGATGAGACCGAGGGTCTCGGGGGTCTTGGGCAGGTGCACGGTGATGAAGTCGGCGACCTCGAGGAGCTCGTCCAGCGTCAGCATCTTGACGCCCATCTGGGCGGCGCGCGCGGGCTGCACGTAGGGGTCGTACGCGACGATCTTCATACCGAAGGCCGACATGCGCTGCGCGACCAGGACACCGATGCGGCCGAGGCCGACGACGCCGAGGGTCTTCTCGCTGAGCTCGACACCCGTGTACTTGTTCCGCTTCCACTCGCCGTTCTTCAGGGCGGTGTTGGCCTGCGGGATGTTGCGGGCGGTGGCGACGAGCAGGCCGCAGGCGAGCTCGGCGGCGGTCACGATGTTCGAGGTCGGAGCGTTGACGACCATCACGCCGGCCTTGGTGGCGGCGGAGACGTCCACGTTGTCCAGACCGACGCCGGCGCGGGCGACGACCCGCAGCTTCTTGGCGGCGGCGATGGCCTCGGCGTCGACCTTGGTCGCGGAGCGGACGAGGATCGCGTCGACGTCGACGATCGCGGGCAGCAGCTCGGCGCGGTCCGCGCCGTTGACGTGCCGGATCTCGAAGTCCGGACCGAGCGCGTCCACCGTGGCGGGCGACAGCTCTTCGGCGATGAGTACGACAGGTTTCGAGCTCACGTGGGTCATCCTCACAAGTCCAGTGCGGACGGCCGTCCCGACGGCCGCAGGCGGTGGAGGGGGTAGCCGCGTGGAAGACGCACGACACTGTGGGCCTGACGCGTATGTGTTGAGCAGTGTAGTGGCGGCGGCGGACCGGATTTCCGCCTGTACGGAAGGATCACCCGTCCGTGGTTGGCCGTGTTGGACAACCCGGGCCGTCAGGGCCCGTCCGGTGATGCGCGGCGGGGCCGGGACACAGCGTCCCGGCCCCGCCGCGCACGAGATCAGCTCTCGTCGCTGTCGACCCAGCTCATGAGCTTGCGCAGCTTCTTGCCGGTGGTCTCCAGCAGGTGCGCCTCGTCGGCCTTCTTGTACTCGTTGTACTTCGGCAGACCGGCCTTGTACTCGGCCATCCAGTCGTTGGCGAACTTGCCGTCCTGGATCTCCGCGAGGACCTTCTTCATCTCGGCCTTGGTGGCGTCGGTGATGATGCGGGGACCGGTGATGTAGTCGCCCCACTCGGCGGTCTCGGAGACCGACCAGCGCATCTTCTCCAGGCCACCCTCGTACATGAGGTCCACGATGAGCTTCAGCTCGTGCAGGCACTCGAAGTACGCGATCTCCGGCTGGTAGCCGGCCTCGGTCAGGGTCTCGAAACCGGCCTTGACCAGGGCGGAGGCGCCACCGCAGAGGACGGCCTGCTCACCGAACAGGTCGGTCTCGGTCTCCTCGGTGAAGGTGGTCTTGATGACGCCGGCGCGGGTGCCGCCGATGCCGGCCGCGTACGAGAGCGCGAGCGCGAAGGCGCTGCCGGAGAAGTCCTGCTCGACCGCCGCGATGCACGGAACGCCGCGGCCTTCCTCGTACTGGCGGCGGACCAGGTGACCCGGGCCCTTCGGGGCGACCAGGGCGACGTCCACGTTGGCCGGGGGCTTGATGAAGCCGTAGCGGACGTTGAAGCCGTGACCGAAGAAGAGCGCGTCGCCCTCCTCGAGGTGGTCCTTGATGGACTCCTCGTAGATCTCGGCCTGCAGCGGGTCCGGGGTCAGGATCATGATGACGTTCGCCCACGCGGCGGCCTCGGCCACGGGGACGACCTTCAGACCCTGCTCCTCGGCCTTGGCCTTGGACTTCGAGCCCTCCTTCAGACCGACGACGACGTCGACGCCGGAGTCACGGAGCGACAGCGCGTGGGCGTGGCCCTGGCTGCCGTAACCGATGACCGCGACCTTGCGGCCCTGGATGATGGACAGGTCGGCGTCGTTCTCGTAGAACAGCTCGGCCACTGGGATATCTCCTTGGTGCGCTGGTGTTGCACCCACCGTACGGCGGGGAACGGAATCTGAGTTTTCGGTCTCGCTATGCGAGCGTGAGCGTGTCTGACGCGTCTTGCGTGTCTGTTGTGTCCCAGGTGCGCCCGACGTTTCCGCCGGACGCACCCCGGACGCGTGCCCGACGCGTCAGGCGCTGCGGTCGAGGGCCCGCAGGCTGCGGTCCGTGATGGACCGCCCGCCACGCCCTATGGCGATCGTGCCGGACTGCACGAGCTCCTTGATGCCGAAGGGCTCCAGCATCTTGAGCATCGCACCCAGCTTGTCGGCGCCGCCGGTGGCCTCGATGGTGACGGCCTCCGGGGAGACGTCGACCGTCTTGGCACGGAACAGCTGGACGATCTCGATGATCTGCGAGCGGGTCTCGTTGTCGGCGCGGACCTTCACCAGAACGAGTTCGCGCTCGATGGCGTTGTGCGACTCCAGCTCGACGATCTTGAGCACGTTGACCAGCTTGTTGAGCTGCTTGGTCACCTGCTCCAGCGGGAGGTCTTCGACATTCACGACGATGGTGATGCGGGAGATGTCGGGGTGCTCGGTGACACCGACCGCGAGGGAGTCGATGTTGAACCCGCGGCGGGAGAACAGCGCGGCGATCCGGGCGAGGATGCCGGGCGTGTTCTCGACCAGGACGGAGAGCGTGTGCTTGGACATGTGAGGCGTTCTCTCTCTCGGCTCTCTCGGCTCAGTCGTCTTCGTTGTCGCCGAAGTCGGGACGGACGCCCCGGGCGGCCATGACCTCGTCGTTGGAGGTGCCGGCGGCGACCATCGGCCACACCATGGCGTCCTCGTGGACGATGAAGTCGATCACGACGGTACGGTCGTTGATCGCGTTGGCCTCGGCGATGACCTTGTCGAGGTCGGCCGGGTCCTCACAGCGGAGCGCCACGCAGCCCATGGACTCGGCCAGCTTGACGAAGTCCGGGACCCGGGTGCCCTTGCGGGGGGCGATGGACTCGCCCAGCTGCGAGCCGACGGTGTCGTGGCCGGTCTCGTCCGCGTGCAGCACGGTGTTGGAGTACCGCTGGTTGTAGAACAGGGTCTGCCACTGGCGGACCATGCCCAGCGCACCGTTGTTGATGATCGCGACCTTGATCGGGATGTTGTTCAGCGCACAGGTGACCAGTTCCTGATTGGTCATCTGGAAGCAGCCGTCGCCGTCGATCGCCCAGACCGCGCGCTCGGGCATGCCGACCTTGGCGCCCATCGCGGCCGGGACCGCGTAGCCCATGGTTCCGGCGCCGCCGGAGTTCAGCCAGGTGCGCGGCTCCTCGTACTTCACGAAGTGCGAGGCCCACATCTGGTGCTGGCCGACGCCGGCCGCGAAGATCGTGCTCTTCGGCGCGAGGGCACCGATCCGCTCGATCACCTGCTGCGGGGACAGGCTGCCGTCCTCGGGCAGGTCGTAGCCCAGCGGGTAGGTGTCGCGCCAGCGGCTGAGGTCGTTCCACCAGGCGGTGTAGTCACCGGCGTTGCCGTCGGTGTGCTCGGCCTGGACGGCCTGGATCAGGTCGGCGATGACCTCGCGGGCGTCGCCCACGATCGGGACGTCGACCTCGCGGTTCTTGCCGATCTCGGCCGGGTCGATGTCCGCGTGGATGATCTTGGCGAACGGGGCGAAGCTGTCCAGCTTGCCGGTGACGCGGTCGTCGAAGCGGGTGCCGAGCGCGATGAGCAGGTCGGACTTCTGCAGGGCGGTGACGCCGGTGACCGAACCGTGCATGCCGGGCATGCCCACGTGCAGCGGGTGGCTGTCGGGGAAGGAGCCCAGGGCCATCAGGGTGGTACAGACCGGGACACCCGTCAGCTCGGCCAGGACCTTCAGCTCGGCGGTCGCGCCGGACTTCATGACGCCGCCGCCGACGTACAGGACCGGGCGCTTGGCCTGGCAGATGAGCTTGGCTGCCTCGCGGATCTGCTTCGCGTGCGGCTTGGTGACCGGCCGGTAGCCGGGCAGGTCCATGGCGGGCGGCCACGAGAAGGTGGTCTTCGCCTGGAGGGCGTCCTTGGCGATGTCGACCAGGACCGGGCCGGGGCGGCCGGTGGAGGCGATGTGGAACGCCTCCGCGATCGTCCGCGGAATGTCCTCGGCCTTGGTGACCAGGAAGTTGTGCTTGGTGATCGGCATGGTGATGCCGACGATGTCCGCCTCCTGGAAGGCGTCGGTGCCGATCGCCTTGGAGGAGACCTGGCCCGTGATCGCGACCAGCGGGACGGAGTCCATGTGCGCGTCGGCGATCGGGGTGACCAGGTTGGTGGCGCCCGGGCCGGAGGTGGCCATGCACACGCCGACCTTGCCGGTGGCCTGCGCGTAGCCGGTGGCGGCGTGACCGGCGCCCTGCTCGTGGCGGACCAGGATGTGACGGACCTTCTTGCTGTCCATCATCGGGTCGTACGCGGGGAGGATGGCGCCGCCCGGGATCCCGAAGACGGTGTCGCACCCCACCTCTTCGAGAGAGCGGATGAGGGACTGCGCACCCGTGACGTGCTCAACTGCGGCGGACTGGTGTCCGCCGGAACGGGGCCGCGGCTGCGGATGGTGGGCCCCGGTGGCCTGCTCGGTCATCGGCATTCTCTTCTCGAAGCTGAGGGTTTTACGGGATTCGGCTCTGTGCCAGTGCAACAAAAAACCCCTCGTGCCGGTGGGCAAGCGAGGGGAGCGCGTCGGGTGCGTTGAGCGGGGACATGCTGGTCCCGGCTTCAGCCGACGCGCTTTCCAAGTACGAGAATTCGGGTGCGCATGGCACTGACCCTCCCTCCGGCGGGAGGTGGATGTCAAGTAGGTGGGACGGCCGTCTCATTATGTGAGCCTCTACGGATAACCACGGAGCCCCCGGGGGAACCACCGGCCAGGGCTGGTTGGACCGCTCCGCCCGGTACTGGGAACGTACCTCGCACGAGCGCGCGGCGCAGCCGGTATTCGTCCAGTGGCCCGGAGAAGGCCATCCCCTGGCCGTGCGTGCAGCCCATGGCGCGCAGGGCCATGACCTGCTCGGGCAGGTCCACCCCGTCGGCCACCGACCGCATGCCGAGGTCGTTTGCGATCCGCAACAGGCCTGCTGTGATCTTGTGCAGCCGGGGGGACTCGACGACCCCCTCCACCAGGCCCCGGTCCAGCTTGAGCATGTCCACGGGGAGGCGGCGCAGGGCGCTGATGGCCGCGTAGCCGCTCCCGAAGCCGTCCAGGGCGATTCCCACCCCGAGCCGGTGCAAAGCCGTCAGGCGGCGCTCCAGGTCGTCGAAGGGCACTCTGGGATCGGAGACGGCCAGCTCCAGGACGAGGGCCCCGGAGGGCAGCCCGTGCCTGGTCAGCAGGGCCTCGACGGAGCCCAGCGGCATCGCGCGGTCCAGCAGCCGCTGGGCGGTCATCCGAACGGCCACCGGCACGTCGTGCCCGGCCCGGTGCCGGTCGGCGGCCTGCTCCACGGCCTGTTCCAGCAGCCAGCGCCCCAGCTCGGCCGTGCGCGAGGCGTCCGGACCGGCGGCGGAGCCGGAGGCGCCCTCGCTGTACTCGGCGACCCGGAGGAACTCCGCCGGGGTGAAGAGGATCCCCTGCGCGGACCGCCAGCGGGCCTGCGCGGCCACTGCGGCGACCTCGCCGGTGGCCAGCGAGACCACGGGCTGGTGCAGCAGGGCGAACTCCCCTTCGTGCAGCGCGGTGCGCAGCCGCCCCGCCAGCTCGGCCTTGCGGACGACCTCGGCCTGCATCTGCGGGGCGTACATCTCCACGCGGTCCTTGCCGCCGGCCTTGGCCCGGTACATCGCGAGATCCGCGTTGCGCATCAGGTCCGAAGGGGTGATTCCGGGGTCGGCGAAGGCCACGCCGATGCTCGCGGCGACCCTGACCTCGCTGCCCGCGATCCGGTACGGCTGGGAGAGGGTGGTGCGCAGCCGGTCCGCGATCTCGTGGACCTGGTACTCGCGGGCACTGCGGTCGCGGCTCCCGTCGCCGAGGATCAGCGCGGCGAACTCGTCGCCGCCGAGGCGGGCGGCGGTGTCCCCGGCGCGCACCGAGTCCTGGAGCCTGCGCGCGGCCTCGACGAGCAGCTCGTCGCCGGCCTGGTGGCCGATGGTGTCGTTGACCGCTTTGAAGCCGTCGAGGTCGATGAAGAGCACCGCGGTGCTGTGGTCCCCCGCGCGCCGGCCGGTCAGGGCCTGGCGCACGCGCCGGGTGAAGAGGGCCCGGTTGGGCAGGTCGGTCAGCGGGTCGTGCTCGGCGCTGTGCTGGAGCTGGGCCTGGAGCCGGACCCGCTCGGTGACGTCCCGGCTGTTGAGGATGAGCCCGCCCTGGTGGCGGTTGACGGTGGATTCCACGTTGAGCCACTCGCCGCCGCCCGACTTGAAGCGGCATTCGATGCGGGTGGTGGGCTCCTCGGTCGGCGGTGCGGCGAGGAAGCGGCGCACCTCGTGGACCACCCGGCCGAGGTCGTCGGGGTGGATCAGGGTGGCGAGCTCGGTGCCGACCAGCTCTTCGGCGTCCCGGCCGTAGACCCCGGCGGCGGCGGGGCTGACGTAGCGCAGGGTGCCGGTGGGCGCGGCGATCATGATGACGTCGCTGGAGCCCTGGACCAGGGAGCGGAAGTGGTTCTCCTTCTGGGCCAGTTCCTGGGTCAGCGCGATGTTGTCGAGGAGCATGATGCCCTGGCGGATGACGAGGGCCAGCACGACGGTGCAGCCCGTGAAGACGACCATCCGGTCGACCTTCCGGCCGTCCACGACGTTGTAGAGGATGCCGAGGGTGCACACGGCCGCCGCGAGGTACGGGGTCAGTGCGGGCAGCGAGCCGGTGATCGGGCGGCTGTGCGGCCGGTCCGCGCGGGCGGCCGCGGCCGGATCGGGCCCGGTGTGGGAGCGCCGGGCGCCCCAGGGCGCGTACGCGAGGAGCAGCGAGCCCGCGAACCAGCCCGCGTCGAGGAGCTGTCCGGACTGGTACTCGGCACTGAGCAGGGGCGAGGTGAAGAGGGCGTCGCTGAGCACGGTCAGGGCGAGCGCCGCGATGGCGGTGTTGACGGCGGACCGGTTGGTCTCGCTGCGCCGGAAGTGCAGGACGAGGACCATCGACACCAGCGCGATGTCCAGCAGCGGGTACGCGAGCGAGAGCGCCGCGCGCGGGACGCTGCCGGGGGCGCCGGACTGGGCGGTCCGTGCCGCGTGGGCGAGGGCCAGGCTCCAGGACAGCGTGAGCAGGGAGCCGCCGATGAGCCAGGAGTCGAGCCCGAGGCACACCCAACCGGCCCGGGTGACCGGGCGTTTGGCGAGGACGAGCAGGCCCACGATGGCGGGCGGAGCGAAGCAGAGGAAGGCGAAGTCGGCGAGCGAGGGCTTCGGCACGTCCTGGCCGAGAACCACCTCGTACCAGCCCCAGACCGCGTTGCCGCTGGCACCCATGAGGGAGGAGAAGGCGAAGAGCAGCCATGCGGGGCGTTCACGGCTGTCGATCGCGCGGGCGTAGGTGTAGCAGGAGACCGCGGCGAGTAATCCTGCCGCGCTGAGCCCGAAGTCGCCCATGATCTCGGCGAGTTCCTCCGAGCCCCAGTTGAGGGCGGCGCCGACGGCATAGCCGCCGCTGACCACCGCGAGGAGCAGCTGCATCGCCAGGCTCCGGCCACCGCCGGCACCACTGCCGCTGCGCGAGACGGACGGCCGGTTCAGGAGCGCCGCCCCCGGGGCACTCACCGGTCCCCCTCGCCGGCTGGTTCCGGTGCAGCCCAGTCTCGACAGCGTCGCCTCCGGCGGCTCTGCCGCGTCGGATCCTTCGTCCATTGGCCGTGCATCGCCCGTCGCCCCCCAAAGTGTCCGATCACTCCCCAGCGCCAGACGTTCGTGGCGCAGCCCCTTCTTCCGGACGATACACCACTTTCGTCACTCAGCGACATAGCTTCTCTACTCTCCGTCACCACAACGGGAGTTGGGCCCACCGTGCGCATCCGATCGAACGCGGAGCGTGTTCGGCCCGGCGTCACTCGGTGATCAACACCGTGTGTTCCACGGGCTCTCCGGCGGCGAACCGGCCGAGCTGGCGCGCGAGCAGGCGCTTGGCCCTCGGCTCGAACGCCGAGCTGCTGCCGCCGACATGGGGCGTGATCAGGACATTCGGAGCATGCCAGAGCGGGTGGCCGGCCGGCAGCGGTTCCGGGTCGGTGACGTCCAGCGCCGCGCGCAGCCGGCCCGACTCCAGCTCCGCCAGCAGGGCCTTGGTGTCGACGACGGGACCGCGCGAGACGTTCACCAGCAGGGCGCCGTCCTTCATGCGGCTCAGGAACGCAGGCCCGGCCAGACCCCGGGTGGCGTCGGTCAGCGGCGTCACGAGGATCACCACGTCCGCCCGGGGCAGGAGTCCGGGCAGGTCCGCGAGGGCGTGCACGGGGCCGCGCGGGCTGGTCCGCGCCGAGCGGGCGACCCTGGTGACGGGCCCGCACTCGAAGGGCACGAGACGGTCCTCGATGGCCGAGCCGATGGATCCGTAGCCGACGATCAGGACGGACTTGTCGGCGAGGGCCTCGTAGAAGCCGCCGCGCCATTCCTCGCGGTCCTGGCCGCGGACCATGCCGGGGATGCCGCGCAGCGAGGCGAGCGTCAGGGTGAGGGCGAGTTCGGCGGTGCTGGCGGTGTGGACCCCGACGGCGTTGCAGAGCCGGACGCCGGGGCGCAGGTGGCCGAGGCCGCCCATGACGTGGTCGATGCCCGCGGTCAGGGTCTGTACGACTTCCAGCGCGGGCATGGCAGCCAGCGGGCGCACGGTGACCTCGGGGGACTTCATGTACGGGGTCACGTAGAAGACGCAGTCGGCCGGGTCGGCCGGGAAGTCCTCCTCGCCGTCCCAGAGGCGGTAGCGGAAGGAGTCGGGCAGGCCGGCGATCTCGTCGGCGGGGAAGGGGAGCCAGACGTCCCCGGTCTTTGAGGTCATGATCACGAGGCTATGCCAAGCCATCCGGATCAAGCCGTTAGTTTGTTCGCCGGAGCGGGAGGGGGATCCAGGGGTGGAGCGCAGGTCGATCGGGGCGGGGGCGCTGGCGGTGGGTGCCATCGGCCTCGGGTGCATGCCGATGAGCTGGGCGTACGCGCCTTCGCGGCGCAGGGGGCAGGAATCGCTGGCCGCCGTGCACACGGCGCTCGATCTGGGGTCGAACCTGCTGGACACCGCCGATGTGTACGGGCCGTTCACCAACGAGCTGTTGCTCGGGCGGGTGCTGCGGGAGCGCCGCTCCGAGGCCTTCGTCTCGGCGAAGGCGGGACTGCGCGCGGGTGAGCAGCACGTGGTGGCCGACGGGCGGCCCGGCTATCTGCGGCGGGCGTGCGACGCCTCGCTGCGGCGGCTGCGGACCGACGTCATAGACCTCTACCAGCTGCACCGGGTGGATCCCGAGGTGCCGGTGGAGGAGAGCTGGGGGGCGATGGCGGAGCTGGTGGCCGCCGGGAAGGTGCGGGCGCTGGGGTTCAGCGCGCTGGGCGCGGGGGCCGGGCCGGGGACGGGGCGGCGCGGGGACCGGGCGTACGGGACGACGCTGGCGCATCTGGAGCGGGCGCAGCAGGTGTTCCCGGTGAGTGCGGTGCAGGCGGAGCTGTCGGTGTGGTCGCCGGAGGCGGCGTGGCAGCTCCTGCCGTGGTGCGCGGCGCGCGGGGTGGGGTTCCTGGCGGCGATGCCGCTGGGCAGCGGGTTCCTCACCGGGACGCTCAGGCCGGGCGAGGGTTTCGAGTCGCAGGACGTACGGGCCCGGCATCCGCGGTTCACGGCGCACGCGATGGCGTCGAACCAGGGCCTTGTCGCGGGCCTGCGGCGGGTGGCGCTGCGGCACGGGCCCGAGGTCACGGCGGCGCAGGTGGCGCTGGCGTGGGTGCTGGCGCAGGGACCGCAGGTGGTGCCGGTGCCGGGGGCGGACCGGGCGCACTGGGCGGCGGAGAACGCGCGGGCGGCGGAGGTCCGGCTCTCGGCGGCGGACCTGGCGGAGATCGCGGCGCTGCCGGCGGCGGTGGGAGCCTGGGAGTGACTGAGGGCTGACCGGGGGCTGACCGGGGCTGACCAAGCCGGGCCAGGCCCGGCCAGGGGCCGTCTTTCCGCCGGCTCCACAACCACTCGATCGAGTGTACGAAGGGAGGAACTTGGGGTACGGCCGGAGCTGTTGAGACAGATGGAAGGCACGAGAGGCGCACGGGAGGGGAGCAGGGCGATGCGATACGGATCGGGGATGTACGGGGGCGGGGGCGCGCGGCGTCGGAGCGTGCTGGCGGCGGTGACGCTGGCCGGGTGCGGCGCGTTGCTGGCGGCCGGGTGCTCGCCTCCGGGCGGCGACGGGGGTCGGCCGAGCGGTTCCCCACCGGGCACGCCCGCCGCGAGCCCGGGCTCATCGGGCCCGTCGGGGAGCCCGTCCGGCTCGCCGGAGCCGTCCGGCGCCCCGGCGAAGGGCTCGGTGACGGTGACCGGGGAGATCGCCAAGGGTCTGGAGTCGCCGTGGGGCGTGGCACCGCTGCCCGACGGGGATCTGCTGGTGGCCTCGCGGGACAAGGGGACGATCGGCAGGATCGCGGTGGGCTCGGGCGCGATGACGGAGATCGGCGAGGTGCCGGGGGTGGCTCCGGGCGGGGAGGGCGGGCTGCTGGGCCTCGCGCTGTCGCCCTCGTTCGCCTCTGACCGGCTGGTGTACGCGTACTTCACGACCGAGTCCGACAACCGCATCGCCCGGATGCGCTATGACGAGAAGAGACCGGCCGGTCAGCAACTGGGGGCTCCGGACACGGTGTTCCGGGGGATCCCCAAGGGCACGGTGCACAACGGCGGCCGGATCGCCTTCGGCCCGGACAAGATGCTCTATGTGGGGACCGGCGAGACCGGTGAGACCGGGCTCGCACAGGACAAGAAGTCACTGGGCGGCAAGATCCTCCGGATGACTCCGGACGGGGATCCGGTGCACGGCAATCCCGAGGCCGACTCGGTCGTCTACTCCTACGGTCACCGCAATGTGCAGGGCCTCGCCTGGGACCAGGACAAGCGGCTGTGGGCGGCCGAGTTCGGGCAGCACACCTGGGACGAGCTGAATCTGATCGAGCCCGGTGCGAACTACGGCTGGCCCGAGGCCGAGGGGAAGGCGGGCAGACCTGGGATGCGGGATCCGGTGGCGGTGTGGGGGACCGACGAGGCCTCGCCGAGCGGGATCGCGTGGGCGCAGGGCTCCCTGTGGATGGCCGGGCTGAAGGGCAACCGGCTGTGGCGGATCCCGCTGGCCGGAGCGGAACCGGTTGCGGCCCCCGAAGCGTTCCTCGAGGGGAAGTACGGCCGGCTGCGCACGGTGGTGGCGCTCGGCGGGGACAGATTGCTGCTGGTCACGAGCGAGACCGATGGGCGCGGGTCGCCGGAAGCGGGCGACGACAGGATCCTGACACTGACGGTGCGGTAGCCGGCCCGGGGGCACAGGCCCCGGCAGGGCTCGGAAAGGCGCGGTGGGCACGGTGTTCAACATGATCGAGGAGCTGTTCAATCCGGGGCGCAAGCACTCGGACGAGGAGAAGAAGCGGCTGGAGCTGTCCCGGGTCGACGTCAATGACGGCGACCCGGGGCGGGGTCCCATAGACCTGGAGTCCGGCAGGGTGCTCATACGCCTCGACGAGCAGCCTCCGGACGGGCACTGACCGGGGCTGCCGGGGCGAAGAGCCGCAGCCGGTGGGCGAGGGCGGCTGCCTCGCCGCGGCCGGTGACGCCGAGCTTGGCCAGGATGTTCGAGACGTGCACGCTCGCCGTCTTCGGGGAGATGAAGAGCTCCTCGGCGATCTTGCGGTTGGTGCTGCCGGCGGCCACCAGGCGCAGTACGTCCCGCTCGCGGCTGGTCAGGCCGAGCGTCGCGACCGGGTCTGCCTCGGGTGCGGGATCGGCCAGGGGCGCGTCGGCGGCGGTGAGCGGGAGCCGGGCGCGCTGCGCGAGCAGGGCCAGATCCTCGCGCAGCCGACGTGAGCCGAGCCGGTCAGCGGTGGCGTAGGCCTCGCGGAGCAGGGCGGCGGCGGGCTCGCGGTCGCCGCCGGCGGCCAGCATCGCCTCGGCGAGCTGGTGGCGGGCGCGGGCCAGCAGGTACGGGCGTTCCAGCGGGCGGATGGCCTCCTCCACGGCGGTCCAGTCGGCGACGGTGTCCCGGGCCTCGGCGCGGAGCAGCTCGGCGCGGACGTACTCGGCGTGGGCGCGCCACACCGGGGCGGGGGTGGCGAGACCGCGGGCGGCCTTGCGCAGGACGTCCAGGGCGGCGTCCCGGTCCGCGTCGGCGGCGGGCAGTCCCCGGGAGTCCGCCTCCGCACTGGCGGAGGCGAGCAGCAGCGGCCAGGCGTAGCGGTGCTGTCCGAGCGGGAACCCGTAGGCGACGGCGGCGGCCGTCTCGGCGCGGACGTCGGCGATCCGGCCCTCCCCCGCGGCGACGCCGACCGCGAGGCGGTACAGCGGTATCCGGTGCTGGGGCTGCATGTCGTGGTCGCCGAAGTGGGTGTGGGCGGCGGCGAGCTGCTGGGCGGCCTCCGTCAACTCCCCGCGGGCCAGGGCCAGGTAGGAGAGCCGGGAGGCTCCCGAACCGCGCGGGGCCGCGCTCTGGCCGACGAGCAGGGTGCGTTGGGCGGCTGCGGCCGCCTCGTCCCAGCGGCCGAGGCTGTACAGGCTCTCCGCCATGTTGCCCCGGAGCCAGGCCTCGGAGTCCAACAGCCGGGACTTCTTTACCAGTTCGGCTCCTCGTTCGGCCAGTTCCACGGCTTCCCGGGACCGGCCCATCCCTTCCAACTGAGAGGTGAGATTGATATGTGCACGTCCCGCGAGCAAGGTGAGACCCAGTTCCGTGGCCCGTTCCCTGACCGCGTGCATCTCGGCCAGGCCCCGTTCGGGGTCGCCCGAGTCGGTGAGCAGGCAGCCGACCGTGATCCGGGCGTTGAGCTCGATGTCCTCGGCGCCGACCATCCGCGCGTACTCGACGGCGCGTTCGGCGGCGATGATGTTGCCCGGACCGGGGTCGTGGAGCATGCCCCAGCCCGCGGCCCTGACGAGGACCTCGGCGTGCACCTGGGACGGGGGCAGCCCCTGGACGAGCTCCTGGGCCTTGGCGATCTCGTCCCAGCCGTCGCCCCGCCCGAGGCTCGCGACCAGCCGGGAGCGTTCGGTCCAGAACCAGGCGGCCCGCAGCGGGTCGTGGCCGTCGTCCAGCATGCGCACGGCCGTCTTGCAGAACTTCAGGGCGCGTTCCCGTTCGCCGCCGTAGCGGGCGGCCACGGTCGCCTCGGCCAGCAGGTCGAGGCGCTGGAGCGGGGTGGTGGCGGGGTCGCAGCCGCACGGCGGGTACACGTCGCTGTAGTCCGCCGGGCGGAGTTCCTCGCGGACCTCCTCCGGGGCGCTGTCCCACAGGTCCAGGGCGCGTTCCAGCAGGCGCAGTTGCTCGGAGTAGGCGTGCCGGCGGCGGGCGGCCACGGAAGCGGACAGGACGGCGGGCAGCGCCTTGGACGGGTCGTTGGCGTGGTACCAGTAGCTGGCCAGCCGGATGACCCGCTCCTCGGCGCGGATCAGCGAGTCGTCGGCCTCCATGGCCTCGGCGTAGCGGCGGTTGACTCGGGCGCGTTCGCCGGGCAGCAGGTCGTCGCTGACGGCCTCGCGGACCAGCGAGTGGCGGAAGCGGTAGCCGTCGCCGTCGGGGGTGGCGAGCAGGATGTTGGCTCCGACGGCGGCGCGCAGCGCCTCGATCAGCGCGTCCTCGCCGAGCCCGACAACGGCGCGCAGGAGCGGGTACTCGACGGTGGAGCCGCCCTCGGCGACGATCCGGACCACGCGCTGGGCCTCGTCGGGCAGCACCTCGACGCGGACGAGGAGCAGGTCGCGCAGGGATTCGGTGAGCCCGGTGCGGCATCCGCTCTCCCGCGAGGCGACGAGTTCCTCGACGAAGAAGGCGTTGCCGTCGGACCGGTCGAAGACGGAGTCGACGAAGTCCTCGTTGGGCTGGGTGGCGAGGATCCCGGCGAGCTGGCGGCGCACCTCGGCGCGGTTGAAGCGGGGCAGCTCGATGCGCTGGACGGTGCGGAGCCGGTCCAGTTCGGCGAGGAGGGGGCGCAGCGGGTGGCGCCGGTGGACGTCGTCCGCGCGGTAGGTGGCGACGACGACGAGGCGGCCGCTGCCGAGGGTCCGGAAGAGGTAGGAGAGCAGGTGCCGGGTGGAGGTGTCGGCCCAGTGCAGGTCTTCGAGGACGAGGACGACGGTGCGTTCGGCGGCGAGGCGTTCCAGCATCCGTGCCGTCAGTTCGAAGAGCCGGGCGGTGCTCTCCTCGTCGTGCGGGCCGCGCGGGGTTTCGCCGAGTTCGGGGAGGATCCGGGCGAGTTCGTCCTCCTGGCCGGCGGCCGCGGCGGCCAGCTCTCCGGGGAGCGCGCGGTGCAGGCTGCGCAGGGCTGTCGAGAACGGGGCGAAGGGAAGCCCCTCCGCCCCGATCTCCACACAGCCTCCGACGGCGACGACGGCGCCGCGGCGGGCGGCCTCACAGAGGAACTCCTCCGTGAGGCGGGTCTTGCCGACCCCTGCCTCTCCCCCGATGAGCATCGCCTGCGGCTCCTGGCCGGCGGCCCGCGTCAGTGCGTCGGTGAGTACGGCCAGTTCGTCGGCGCGGCCGACGAACACCGGGCTGACAGATCTGGTCTCCACGTCGCCGAGCATCGCACAGACGTCCGGCCCGGCGGCACTCGATTTCGGTGCGCTTCTCTTCACGTGTCAGTCCACGCGGATCGCGGCGCGGGTTACGCGGCGCGGGCGAAGCGGCTCCGGTGCCCTCTCACCGCCCCTTCGGGTTCCTGGCTTCGAGAGGACGCGCGGCGCGCCTTCTTCGCCTCCCGGACCAGCCGGTACTCGTCGGCCTCGCGGATGAGGTCGGCGCGGCGGGCGGTGGCGATCTCGTACTCGAACATCTCGTACTCCCTGGTTGCGTTTCTCGGTCACCTCGTTCGGTGTGATCCAAGCTTCGCGTCCCAGGGGGTACCGGCACATCGGTCGCATGCCGCATCCGGCGGGGGCAGGGGGCCTTAGACCCGGGCCGAAGGTCCCTGAGGAGGGCCAAGGAGGTCTAAGGCGGTGCTTAGCCGGTGGTGGGGCGGTGCCTAGACGGCTGCCGCCTGCGGGACGGCGAGGAGGAGGTCGAAGTACATGAGGACGAAGACCAGGACGCCGATGGCGCCGAGGGCAACGGCCGCCCAGGCGACGGAACGGACCCAGGCGGGGAGGGTGCGCTGGGGGGATCCGAGGGCGGGCAGGGCCAGCACCAGGATGGCGACGATCAGGGCGATGGCGGCAAAGATGCCGTTCACCACGGCGGTGGCGTGCCACGGCTGGACGAACTGGGCGGCGATCTGCGCGTTCACGTCGGCGGCCTGGGTCAGCTCCAGACGGCCGGTGACGCCGGCGCGCTCGGACACGATGCCGGCGACCCAGCTTCCGCTGAGGGCCACGACGCCGAGGCCCGCGGCCACGATCGCGGAGGCCGCGGACGCGACGTGGCTCGGCTCCCGCGTCGCGGCGAGCTCGTCGGAGAACTCGTCGTCGTCCTCGTCGTCGTCCAGGTCCGCGTCGGCGAGCTCGGCGTCCGCGAGTTCGGTGTCGATCTCGGCCTTGGTCAGGTCGGCCTTGGTCAGATCGGCCGGGGTGCTCTCCGCCTCGGGGGCGGCGGGGGTCTTGGTGGTGTCCATGCGGGGCACCGTAGGTCCCTTGTCTGAGATTTTTCTGAGAATCCGCTGGTCGGGGCCGCTGCGGGCCCCGCGATCCGCGGGGCCCGCACACGGACGGGGCTCAGGCCGGGTGGGCCGCCGCCCATTCCTCGGCGAGGACCGACCAGATCTCGGTGCTCTGACGCACGCCCCGGTGCAGGTGGTTCTCGCGCATGACGCCCTCGCGGGTCAGGCCGAGGCGCTCGGCGACCGCGATGCTCTTCTTGTTCCCGGTGGCGACGTGCCACTCCACGCGGCGCATGCCGCGCCCGTTGAAGGCCCAGTCGATGAGCACCCGGCAGGCGGCGGTGACCAGTCCGCGTCCGGCCGCGGCGGGCTCCAGCCAGCAGCCGACCTCGCAGTTGCCGCCGGCGGCGTCGAACGCCGGGTAGAGCACTCCGCCGACCAGGGTGCCGTCGACCCAGATGCCGAAGAATCGGGTGCTGTCGTTCGCGGCCTTCTCAGCGTTCGAACGGAGCAGCTCGCGCGCCGATTCCAGGTCGGTGGCGCGGTCGGGGAATCCCACGTACTGGCCGATGTACTCGCGGCCGCGGTCCATGTGGGCGAGGAACTCCTCGGCGTGCCACACCTCGAGCGGCTTGAGCTGGGCGTCTTCGGCCAGATCTATCGCGAACATGCGTTGGGTCCTTACGGCTGGTCAGCTGGACACGGGTACGGAGTCAGCGGGCTCCGCGCTGTCTTCGCTCGGCCGCTGTGCCGGAAGTTTCCCATGCGGGCGGCGCTCCGGGGGCTCGATGCTGATCTTGGGCAGCCGTCGGTCGAGCCAGGCGGGGAGCCACCAGTTCGCGCCGCCGAGCATGTGCATCAGCGCGGGCACGAGGAGGGTGCGCAGCACGAAGGCGTCGAGGGCCACGGCCGCGGCGAGCGCGATGCCGAACATGGCGATGATCCGGTCTCCGCTGAGCACGAAGGCCAGGAAGACGGAGATCATGATGACGGCGGCCGAGTTGATGACCCGGCTGGTCTCGGCGAGGCCGACACGGACGGCCCGCCGGTTGTCGCCGGTCTCCAGCCACTCCTCGTACATCCGGCTGACGAGGAAGACCTGGTAGTCCATGGACAGTCCGAAGAGCACGGACACCATGATCACGGGCAGGAACGGTTCGATGGGGCCGGCGCTGCCCAGGCCCAGCAGTTCGCTGCCCCAGCCCCACTGGAAGATCGCGACCACGACTCCGAAGGAGGAGGCGACGGCGGCGATGTTCATGGCTGCGGCCTTGAGCGGGATGCCGATGGAGCGGAAGGCGAGCAGCAGCAGGACGCAGCCGAGGGCGACGACCACCCCGACGAAGAGCGGCAGCTTTCCGATGACGACCTCGGCGAAGTCGTCGTAGCCGGCCGTCACGCCGCCGACGTGGACCTCCATGGAGTTGCCGTGCCCGGCGCGCGGGACCACGTCCTCGCGGAGCCGGTCGACGAGCTCGCTCGTGGCCCGGGACTGGGGGGCGGAGTCCGGGATGACGGTGACGACGGCGGTGTCGCCGCTGCGGTTGAAGACGGCGGGGCCTGCGGATGCGACGCCCTTCGTCTGGCCGAGCGCCTCCGCGAGGTGCTCCACGGCGAGCCGGTCCCCGGCCCCGTCGAGGCGGGCGACGACGGTGAGCGGGCCGTTCGTGCCCGGGCCGAAGCCCTCCGCGAGCAGGTCGTAGGCCTGCCGGGTGGTGGAGGTGGCCGGGTTGTTGCCCTGGTCGGAGGTGCCGAGGTGCAGGGAGAGCGTGGGCAGGGCCAGTACCAGCATCACGAGGGTGGCGGCGATGCCGAGCAGTTTGGGGTGGCGCTCCACGAAGGCGGACCAGCGGGCGGCGAAGCCCGTGGTCTGCTCGGTCAGCGGGCCCTCGGCGGCGAGCTTGCGGCGCTCGCGCCGGGAGAGCGCGCGCATGCCGATCAAGGAGAGGAGGGCGGGCAGCAGAGTAACCGAGGCGGCGACCGTCAGGACCACCGTCACGGAGGCGGCTATCGCGACGCCGTTCAGGAAGTTCAGCCGCAGCACCAGCATGCCGAGCAGCGCGATGCAGACGGTGGCTCCGGCGAAGACGACGGCCCGGCCGGTGGTGGCGACGGCGCTCTCGGCGGCCTCGTCGACGGGGACGCCCCGGGCGAGGGCCTTGCGGTGCCGGGTGACGATGAAGAGGGCGTAGTCGATGCCGACGCCGAGGCCGATGAGGGTGCCGAGCATCGGGGCGAAGTCGGCGACCGGCATCGCGTGCCCGAGGAGGGTGATCCCGAAATAGGCGGTGCCCACGCTGACCAGGGCGGTCGCGATGGGCAGCAGGCTCGCGGCGAGCGAGCCGAAGGCCAGGAAGAGGACCAGGGCCGCGACGGCCACGCCGATGACCTCGGCGAGGTGCGCGGAAGGGGTCTCCGTCAGGCCGACGGCGCGGCCCCCGAGTTCGACCTGGAGGCCGTCGGTCTCGGTGGCCGGGTTCTTCGCCGCGTCGACCACCGCCTTGGCCTGGGCCTTGGGTACGGAGTCGGCCGGCCGGTCGAAGGTCACCACGGCGTAGGCAGTGCGCCCGTCGGGGCTGATCCGGGCGGCGCTCTCGGGGCCGGGGCCGTAGGGGCCGGCCACCGATCCGACACCGGGAAGTTCGGCGATGGTGTCCAGGGCCCGGGTCATGCGCTGCTCGACGTCCGGAGTGCGGGCGCTCTGATGGTCCGGGGCCCGCCACACGATGGTGTCGGTGTCACCGCCCTGGCCGTGGAAGCCCTGGCGCAGGAACGCGTGCGCCTTGCCGGACTCGGTGCCGGGAACCTCGTAGTCGTTGGAGAACGCCGATCCCGCGGTCCCGGCGGCCGCCGCGGTCGCGCCGAGGGCGAGCAGCCAGATCAGGACGGCGAGGAGACGGTGGCGGATGCACCACCGTGCGATTGCTGCCAACGGACGTGCTCCCTGGTGGTTCGGATCTTTACCGGGAGACAGCCCGTCGCAAAGAACGCTGGAACTCGTGAAGGCTCGGCCGCGCGTACGGAGGGTCGCTCCAGGGCGCGCCGAGGTGGTCTACAGCGCCACGATCTCAGCGTTTCGTGATCGTTGGCCCGATTCGTGTGCATCGTCACAGGGTGGTGGGCGGGTACGGGACGAAGGTCACCGGGGCGGGTGGTCCAAGGCCCGGGCGCCCTCCCCGTCGTCGGGCTCGTCCACCCGGTAGCCGGGGATCGAGGGCCAGCGCACGGTGAGGACCACCGCGTCCTCCTCCGCGTACCAGGAGTGGTCGACCCCGCGGCCCCACAGCACGTAGTCCCCCTGCTCGGCGAGGACGACGGTCCGGCCGGGGAACTCCAGCCGGAAGCGTCCGCTGATCAGCACCAGCAGGGCGGTGCGCTTCTCGGCGGTGGCCCACCGCTCCCGCTCGTCGCCCTTCGGGTGGACGCCCCATTTGATCTCCACGTCCTCGCTGTGACGGGGATCGGCGGGGTCCTTGAAGTGGCCGAGGAGCCAGCCCCGGTCGGCGGCCGCGTCCGGGGCGGCCTTGCCGGTGTAGATGGTGGAGTCGTCGTTCACGGGGCCGAGGCTAATGCAGTTGTGGGGGCCGGTCGGACACTGATGAGCTGGGACGATGACGATGGATCCTGATGAACTGCTGAAGGTGCGGTCCCTGTTCGACTCCGAGATGCGCGAGGGCCTGCAGCCGGACTCGGCGCAGGCTCGCGTGGAGCGGGTGGGTGCGGTCGTCCGGCACACCGTGCCCGGCCTGGGGTGGAACGGCGTGGTCTGGTCGGACCTCGACGAGGAGACGGCGGACGCCGAGATCGCGGCGCAGGTGGCGTTCTTCGCAGGGCGCGCGGATCCGGAGTTCGAGTGGAAGCTGTACGACCACGACCGGCCGGCGGACCTCGGGGACCGGCTGCGGGCGGCCGGGTTCGTGCCGGAGCCGGCCGAGACGGTGCTGGTGGCGCGGACCGCCGGGCTCGCCGCGCTCCCGGTGGAGCCCCCGGAGGGGATCACCCTGCGGGCCGTGGAGGACGAGGCCGGGGTGGACCTGATGATGGAGGCCCACTACCGAGCCTTCGGTACCGAGCGGCCGCGGATCCGGGAGCAGGTGCTGGACCTGCTGCGGACAGAGCCGGAGACCATCGTGGCGGTGGTCGCGATGGCGGGCGACACCCCGGTGTGCGGGGCCCGGATGGAGATGCGGCCGGGCACCTCCTTCGCGGGCCTGTGGGGCGGCGGCACGGATCCGCGGTGGCGCGGCCGCGGCATCTACCGCCTGCTGGTGGCCCACCGTGCCCGCGTCGCGGCGGAGCGCGGAATCCCGTACCTCCAGGTGGACGCCTCGGACGAAAGCCGCCCGATCCTGGAGCGGCTGGGCTTCGAAAGGCTGGGCGTGACGGTGCCGTACGTGTGGGCGGGCGCGGTTCCGCCTGGCGCGGCCTCGGCCGGGTAGGGGCTTGCGCCGGCCGGCACGTACGCGCCGAGGCCGGCCGCGCCGCGGGTCGAAGATCGGGGCTCCGCCCCGAACCCTCCCCCAGACTCCGTCCGGGGGGACCCCCACTCCTCAATCGCCGGAGGGGCTGAATTTCGTCCGGCCTGAGGGCAGGATCGGCGCATGGAACGAATCAGCCCGCCTCTGGCCGGCGGTGAGCGCGAGACGCTGCGGGCGTATCTCGACTATCACCGGGCCACCCTCGCCTGGAAGTGCGAGGGCCTGACCGACGAGCAGTTGCGGCGCGCGTCGATGCCGCCGTCCGGCCTGTCCCTGCTGGGGCTGGTCCGGCACATGGCCGAGGTCGAGCGGCACTGGTTCCGCCGGGTGCTGAGCGGTGAGGAGCTGCCGCACCTGTGGTCGGACACCCACGACTTCCAGGCCGCCTACGACGCCTCCGGCTCCACCCGTGCCGAGGCGTTCGCCGCCTGGGAGGCGGAGGTGGCCCACGCCCGCCGCATCGAGGCCGGCGCCGACTCCCTCGACGTGACGGCGTACGTCCCGAGTTGGAAGGAGGAGGCTTCGCTGCGCCTGCTCATGCTCCACCTCATCCACGAGTACGCCCGCCACAACGGCCACGCCGACTTCCTGCGGGAGGCGATCGACGGGGCGACGGGGGCCTGACCGGGATCAGGCCGCCGCAGGGCGCCAGTAGCCGAGGGCGTTGACCCGGTGCTTCGGCAGCCCGAGCTCCTTGCGCAGGTACGCCGTCAGGGTGCGCGTCGTCGCCGTGTCGCAGGCCAGCCAAACGTACGCCGACGCCGGGTCCCCGGCCAGGTCCGGGAGCTCGGCCTTGACCCGGTCGGCGAGCGCGGCGCCGTCCCGCGTCACGCACCGGACCTCGTGCCGGGCCGCGTCCACGCGCAGCGGCAGGTCGGCGTCCGAGGCGTGCTGCGTCTCGAACCAGATCGTCGCCGGGGTCTGCGGGTAGGCGTCCAGCAGCGAGTTGATCGCCGGGAGGGAAGCCGGGTCGCCGATGACCAGCAGCCGCTGCGGGGCCGGCTGCGGGGCGGTGAATCCGGTGCCCTGCACGGTGGCGTCGACGGTGTCCCCGGGCTTGGCCCCGCGCGCCCAGGCGCTGGCGACCCCGTCGTGCAGGGCGAACTCGAAGCTGAACGTGCCCGCCACGGGATCCGGGTCCACGAGCGTGTAGGCCCGCTGGTGCGGTCGGCCCGCGCCCTCGAACCAGACCCGTACCCACATCGTCGGGTGCGGCGCCTCCCCGGCGGCGGCCAGCAGCCCGCCGTCCGTGAAGGAGACGCGGCGGTAGTCCGCCGTGACGTCCTCCGCCCCCGTCACCGTGAACGTGAAGTCCTTGCCCTTCATGAGCTTGAGGACGACGCCCTCCCAGCCCTTACTGCCGGCCATGTCCTTACCCCTCCCCTGACACCTCTATAGTTAGGCCAGCCTAACCTAATGCACCTTGGGGAAGAGTGTGAGCAGTGTGAGCAGCGAAACCAGCGCGTACGAGGTCTTCCGCGACCCCTGGGGCATCCCGCACCTCCGCGCGGCCGACCACCTCCGGCTCGCCTACGCCCAGGGCCGCGCCACCGCCTTCGACCGCGCCTGGCAGCTGGAGGTCGAACGGCACCGCGCCCAGGGCTCCAGCGCCGCCTTCCTCGGCGCCGAATCCGTCGCCTGGGACCGCTTCGCCCGCCAGTGCCGCCTCGACGACACCGCCCGGCGCTGCTGGGAAACCCTCGAAGCCGACGACGCCGCCACCGCCGCCTGGGTCCGCGCCTATGTGGACGGGGTCAACGACGGCCTCGCCGCCGGCGCCGCCCGCGACGGGCGCTTCGCCCGTACCGGCCTCACCCCCACCCCCTGGGAGCCGTGGGTTCCGCTGGCGATCTGGACCGCCACGCACGTGCTGTTCGCCGGGTTCGCCACCAAGCTGTGGCGCGATCGGGCGGCCCGCGCCCTCGGCGGCGAAGCGGCCACCCTCTTCGCCACGGACGGCCCCGGCACCGCCGGCAGCAACGGCTGGCTGGTGCCTGGCGACCGGACGGCCACCGGTTCGGCGATCATCGCGGGCGACCCGCACCGGTTCATCGAGGACCCGGGCGTCTACCAGCAGATACGTCTCTCCTGCCCGGAGTACGACGTCCTCGGCCTCGCCGTCCCCGGCGTCCCCGGCCTCGCCCACTTCGGGCACACCGGCACCGCCGCCTGGGCCATCACCAACGCGATGGCGGACTACCAGGACCTGTACGTCGAGAAGCTGCGCGAGCAGGGCCCCGTCCTGGAGGCGCTGGGCCCCGACGGCGTCTGGGAGCCCGTCGCCCGGCACACGGAGACCATCGCGGTGGCCGGCGGCGCGGACGTCGAGGTCGAGGTCCTGGAGACGGCCCGCGGCCCGGTCGTCGTCCGCGAGGGCGCCGACGGAAGCGACCGCACCCTCTCCCTGCGCTACCCGCCCCGCGTCCGCCGGGACCTGGGCTTCGCCGCCCTCCCCGCCCTGTTGCGCGCCCGCACCGTCGCCGACGTCGACCGCGCCCTCGACGGCTGGGCCGAGCCCGTCAACGTCGTCCACGCCGCCGACTCCGAGGGCGGCCTGCTGCACCGCGTCGCGGGCGCCGTACCCCTGCGCGACCCCGCGGGCCGGCTGCGCCCCGTCCCCGCCTGGGACCCCCGCCACGCCTGGCAGGGCTGGTCCGAGACCCCCGCCGAACCCGTGCAGGGCTTCGCCGTCATGGCGAACGCGCGCGGGATCGCCTCGCCGCTCGGCGTGGAGTTCGCTCCCCCGCACCGCGCCAACCGCATCCGCGAGCTGCTCAGCGGCCAGGCGGAGTGGTCCCCGAAGGCGATGGCCGACGTACACGCGGACACGCACCTGGCCTCGGCCGCGCCGCTGCTCGCCCTGCTGCCCGGCTTCGCGGACCTGACCCCGGCGGCGGAGGCGCTGCGCACCCGACTGCTGGCCTGGGACCGGCACATGGAGGCCGACAGCGCCGACGCCACCGTCTTCTCGGCCTTCCGGACGGCGACCGTCCGCCGCCTCGCCGCCGATCCCGTGTTCGCGGACCTGTGGGGCGCGCCGACCGGCCCGGAGGTCTTCCACCCCTGGCTGTACCTGGTCCCCCGGATCGGCTACGCCCTCGAAGGCCTGCTCGCGAGCCCGCTGCTGCCGGGACTGGACCGCGCCGCGCACGTCCGCGCCGCGCTGGAGGAGACGGCGGCGGCCGGCGCCCCCGACACCCCGTGGTCCGAGGTCCACCGACTCACCCCCTGGTCGGCGCTCCCCGACGACGAGGCCCGGTGGCCCGGCCTGGGCGGCGACCACGACTGCGTGAACGCGACCTCCTCCGTCCCCGGTTTCACCGACCTCACCGCCCGCGCGTCGGCGGCCCGTTACGTCTGGGACCTCGCCCGCCGCGAGGACAGCCTCTGGGCGGTACCGCTGGGCGCGGACGGCGTCACCGGCTCGCCCCACCACCGCGACCAGCTCCCGCTGTGGGCGCGGTGCGAACTCGTACCGGTCGTCACGGACTGGTCCCGCCTCACCAAGGAATCGATATGACCACCGCCTCCACGCGCCAGCCCGTGCACAGCCACCTCGTCGAGGGCTTCGGCACGGTCACCATCACCCCCGTCGACCCGGCCGCGGACTCCGCCCTGATCCACAGCTGGGTCACCGAGGACCGCGCCCGCTTCTGGGGCATGGGCGAGGCCAGCCGCGAGCTCGTCCAGGAGATCTACGAGGACGTCGACCGCCGTACGACGCACCACGCGTTCATGATCGGCCGCGACGGCGAGCCGGTCGCGCTGTTCCAGACGTACGACTGCGCCGAGGACCGGGTCAGCGAGTGCTACGAGGTGCAGCCCGGGGACGTCGGCGTGCACCTGCTGATCGGCCCCAGCCAGGGCGCCGTCGAGCACGGGTTCACGGCGGGCCTGCTGTCGGCGTTCACCGCGTACCTGTTCTCCGACCCGGCCACCCGTCGCGTGGTCGCCGAGCCGGACAGCCGCAACACCAAGGCGATCTCCCGGCTCGAGCGCAACGGCTTCGTCATCGGCCCGGAGATCGAACTCCCGGAGATCGACCTGCCCGAGGTCTACCTGCCCGCCAAGAAGGCCCGCCTGGCCTTCCTCACCGCGTCGGCGACCCGCTGATCCGCTGATCCGCACGGTCGGGTTCCCCGATTCCCATTGACCCCGCGCGCCTCCTCCCGGGAAGCTGATGCTCTCTCAAAGCACGTTGAGGCGGGGGACATTGACCAGTCAGAACCTTCACATCGGGCCTGATGCGGCAGCCGACCGGTACCGGTTGCTCCGGTCGATCGGGCGGGGCGGGGAGGCCGTGCTCTATCTCGCGGAGATAGAGCTGGCCGGGGGGTCCGAGCCCGTGGTCGTCAAGGTGCTCGACTCCAAGACGACCATCACGCCCGACGTCTTCGACCGGATCAGCCAGAAGTGGAACGAGCAGGCGGAGCTGCTGCGGTTCGTGCACCGGCCGGGTGTGGTGGGCGTACGGGAGCACTTCGAAGGTCCGCCGATCCACCGGCCCGGGGAGTCCTCGACCCTCACCGGGCGGGCGCTCGTCCTCGTCATGAACCACGTCGACGGGCTCGACCTGCGGGACTGGCGGGCCGAGCGGACCCTCGCCACGGCCGCCGAGCGGCGCGAGGTGATGCGCACGCTGGAGCAGCTGGCCGACGTACTGGACTGGCTGCACTCGGGGAAGGCCACGCCGTCCGGGCGCCAGGTCATCCACGGTGACCTCTCCCCCGGCAACGTGATGGTCGACGCCCACGGGCAGGCGACTCTGGTGGACTTCGGCCTCAGCAAGCTGACGGCCGACCACCAGACGGCGGAGGTGTGGTTCACCCCGGGCTACGCGGCCCCCGAGGTCTTCGACGGCAAGCGGACCCCGGGCACGGACCGGTACGCCTTCGGGGCCATCGCCTACTTCCTGCTCAGCGGGCAGTCCCCGCCCGCCACCCCGGAGCAGCTCGCCCACGCGCTGGCCGACCTCCCGCAGTTCGCGGTGCTGGACGCGGAGCAGCGGGCGCGGATCGCCTCGATCTACTCGGCGGATCCCGCGCAGCGGCCGGTGAACCTGGCGGGCTGGATGAAGGACATCCGGCACGCGGTGGTGTCCACGACCACCTCCACCTCGCAGCGGGCCGTCCAGGACGCGCCCCCGGCGAAGCCGACGCTCCCGCCCCCGCCGGTGGCCGCGCCGGTGGTCCCGCCGCAGCCCGCGACCCCGCCGCCGGCCGCCGCGACGGCTCCGCCCGCGTACACCCCGACCGCACAGCCGACCCAGGTCCCCGCCCCAGCCGCCGCCCCGGCCCCGGGCCCGACCCCGGCCCCGGAGCCCGCGTCGGTACCCGCCGGGTACGGGCCGACGTACAACCTGAATCCGGCGCCGGCCGCGCCCGCGCCCGCGCCGCCGAAGAAGCGGCGCACCGGCCTGCTCGTCGGCTCGGCAGCCGCGGTCCTCGTACTGGCCGCGCTCGCCGTGGTCGGCGTACGGCTGCTGGGGGACAAGGACAAGGGCACGGAGGCGGACGGCGCGAAACCGGCTGCGGGCAGCAGCGCCTCCGCGACACCGACCACGACGCCCGGCCTGCCGTCGAGCCAGCCGAGCAAGAGCGCCGGCCCTGACCCGACCGGCTCGCCGTCGGACAGCCAGCGGGCGACGGAGCCCGGCACCGCGCCGGAGAGCGACGTCGTGGACCTGACCAACCTCGCCCCCATCGACGGGCTGAACGGCTTCCGGGTCAACGCCGTCACGCTGAACACGAAGTCCTACGGCGCCGCGTTCGTCGCGGACTGCTCCCAGACCTCGTACGCCGAGTTCAACCTCAACCGGGCCTGGTCCACCCTGGAGTTCACGGCCGGGATCGACGACACCTCGCCGGTCGAGTCGGGGCGGATCTCCATCGCCATCGACGACAAGCCGGCGCTCTTCAACGAGGAGATCCAGCTCGGCAAGCCGGTCACCAGGACGGTGCAGATCAAGGACGCGCTACGGCTGCGCATTCGGGTGGAGGACACCTGCGGCACCAAGGACGGTTACGTCGTCCTGGCCGCGCCCACGCTCAAGCGCTGACGCTCGAGCCCTGGCGCTCGGGCGCTGACACGACAGGGCGCCCCGCTCCGGTACGAGAACCGGTGCGGGGCGCCCTGTACGACGTACGAACGGGCTCAGCCCTCCGTCACGCCCAGGCGCTCCAGGATGAGCTCCTTGACGCGCGCCGCGTCGGCCTGGCCGCGGGTGGTCTTCATGACCGCACCGACCAGGGCGCCGACGGCGGCGACCTTGCCGCCGCGGATCTTGTCCGCGATGGCCGCGTTGCCCGCGATGGCCTCGTCCACGGCCGCGCCGAGCGCGCCCTCGTCCGAGACGACCTTCAGGCCGCGCTTCTCGACGACCTCGTCCGGGCCGCCCTCGCCGGCGAGGACGCCTTCGAGGACCTGGCGGGCCAGCTTGTCGTTGAGCTCACCGGCCGCCACCAGGGCCGCGACGCGCGCGACCTGGACGGGGGTGATGGGCAGCTCGTCGACGACGACGCCCTGCTCGTTGGCGTTGCGGGCCAGCTCGCCCATCCACCACTTGCGCGCGGCGGTCGAGTCGGCACCCGCCTCGATCGTGGCGACGATGGAGTCCACCGCGCCCGCGTTGAGGATCGACTGCATGTCGTGCTCGTTCACATCCCACTCCTCGCGGAGTCGGTTGCGGCGCACGCGCGGCATCTCGGGCAGGCCGCCGCGCAGTTCCTCGACCCAGGCGCGGGCCGGGGCCACGGGGACCAGGTCGGGCTCCGGGAAGTAGCGGTAGTCCTCGGCGTTGTCCTTGATGCGGCCGGCCGTGGTGGAGCCGTCCTCCTCGTGGAAGTGCCGGGTCTCCTGCACGATCGTGCCGCCGGCCTCCAGGACCGCCGCGTGGCGCTGGATCTCGAAGCGCGCCGCGCGCTCGACGGAGCGCAGCGAGTTGACGTTCTTCGTCTCCGAGCGCGTGCCGAACGCCTCGCGGCCGTGGGGCCGCAGCGACAGGTTCACGTCGCAGCGCATCTGGCCCTTGTCCATGCGGGCCTCGGAGACGCCCAGCGCCTTGATGACCTCGCGCAGCTCGGCCACGTACGCCTTCGCGACCTCGGGGGCCCGCTCGCCGGCGCCCTCGATCGGCTTGGTGACGATCTCGATGAGCGGGATGCCGGCGCGGTTGTAGTCCAGCAGGGAGTGGGACGCGCCGTGGATACGGCCGGTGGCGCCGCCGACGTGCAGCGACTTGCCGGTGTCCTCTTCCATGTGGGCGCGCTCGATCTCCACGCGGAAGATCTCGCCGTCCTCCAGCTGGACGTCCAGGAAGCCGTTGAAGGCGATCGGCTCGTCGTACTGGGAGGTCTGGAAGTTCTTCGGCATGTCCGGATAGAAGTAGTTCTTCCGGGCGAAGCGGCACCACTCGGCGATCTCGCAGTTCAGCGCGAGACCGATCTTGATGGCGGACTCGATGCCGATCGCGTTGACGACCGGGAGCGCGCCGGGCAGGCCCAGGCAGACCGGGCAGGTCTGCGAGTTGGGCTCGGCGCCCAGCTCGGTCGAGCAGCCGCAGAACATCTTGGTCCTGGTGCCGAGCTCGACATGGACCTCGAGGCCCATGACGGGGTCGTACGCCGCGAGGGCCGCGTCGTACGACAGCAGTTCGGTGAAGGTGGTCACGGTGAAACTTTCCCTCTCAGCCCAGCAGGACGTCGTCGTCGCCCAGACGCTTCAGCTCGCGGTACAGGATCGCGAGGCCGGTGACGATGGCGGCGGCGGACACGACGGCGTCGACCAGCTTCAGCGTGTCGTGCTCGACGCGGGCCTTCTTGACCTGCTTGACCACACTGATCGCGCCGAAGGCGGTGGTGCCGATCGACAGGTAGGTGCCGGACTTGGACTTCTTGAAGCCCTTGGCCTTGGACAGTGCAGTGGTGCTCACAGCGACGGTGCCTCCTCAAGCAGCGGGTGACCCCAGCGCTCGATGAAGGCGGCCTCTACGGCGGCACCGACCTTGTACAGCCGGTCGTCCTTCATCGCCGGGGCGATGATCTGCAGCCCGACCGGGAGACCGTCCTCCGGTGCCAGGCCGCAGGGCAGCGACATGGCGGAGTTGCCGGCCAGGTTGGTCGGGATGGTGCACAGGTCCGCGAGGTACATGGCGAGCGGATCGTCGGAGCGCTCGCCGATGGGGAACGCGGTGGTCGGCGTCGTCGGGGAGACGATGACGTCGACGCGCTCGAAGGACTTCTCGAAGTCCTGCGAGATGAGGGTGCGGACCTTCTGGGCGGAGCCGTAGTACGCGTCGTAGTAGCCGGAGCTGAGCGCGTACGTGCCGAGGATGATGCGGCGCTTGACCTCGTCGCCGAAGCCGGCTTCGCGGGTCAGGGCGGTGACGTCCTCGGCGGACTTGGTGCCGTCGTCGCCGACGCGCAGGCCGTAGCGCATGGCGTCGAAGCGGGCCAGGTTGGAGGAGCACTCGGACGGCGCGATCAGGTAGTACGCGGCCATCGCGAGGTCGAAGGACGGGCAGTCCAGCTCGACGATCTCGGCGCCGAGCTCCTTGAGGAGCTCCACCGACTCGTTGAAGCGCTGGACGACACCGGCCTGGTAGCCCTCGCCGGCGAACTGCTTGACCACGCCGACGCGCATGCCGGCGACGGAGCCGTTGCGGGCCGCCTCGACGACCGGCGGGACCGGGGCGTCGATGGAGGTCGAGTCCATCGGGTCGTGGCCGGCGATGACCTCGTGGAGCAGCGCGGCGTCCAGGACCGTACGGGCGCAGGGCCCGCCCTGGTCGAGGGAGGACGAGAACGCGACCATGCCGTAGCGGGAGACGCCGCCGTATGTGGGCTTGACGCCGACGGTGCCGGTGACGGCGGCGGGCTGGCGGATGGAGCCGCCGGTGTCCGTGCCGATGGCGAGCGGGGCCTGGAAGGCGGCCAGCGCGGCCGCGGAGCCGCCGCCGGAGCCGCCGGGGATCCGGGTGAGGTCCCACGGGTTGCCGGTCGGGCCGTACGCGCTGTTCTCCGTCGACGACCCCATGGCGAACTCGTCCATGTTGGTCTTGCCGAGGATGACGACGTCGGCTTCCTTCAGCTTGCGCGTCAGGGTGGCGTCGTAGGGCGGGATCCAGCCTTCGAGGATCTTCGAACCGACGGTGGTCGGGACCCCGACGGTGGTGAAGATGTCCTTGAGGGCGAGCGGTACGCCGGCCAGCGGGCCGAGCTTCTCGCCGCGCTCGCGCTTGGCGTCGACGGCCGCCGCCTGGGTGAGGGCACCCTCGCGGTCGACGTGCAGGAAGGCGTGGACCTTCTCGTCGGTCGCGTCGATGCGGGCCAGGTGGGCCTCGGTGACCTCGACGGCCGTGAGCTCGCCGGAGGCGATCTTCTCGGCGGTCTGGGCGGCCGTGAGCTTGATGATGTGGGTGTCGGTCATGGTGATTAGTCCTCCCCCAGGATCTGCGGCACCTTGAAACGCTGCTGCTCCTGGGCGGGAGCACCGGAGAGCGCCTGCTCGGGGGTGAGCGAAGGACGGACCTCGTCCGCGCGCATGACGTTCGTCAGGGGCAGCGGGTGGGAGGTCGGCGGTACGTCTTGGTCGGCGACCTCGGAAACGCGGGCGACCGCGCCGATGATGTCGTCGAGCTGTCCGGCGAAGTGGTCCAGCTCTTCGGCCTTGAGTTCCAGACGTGCCAGCCGAGCGAGGTGGGCGACCTCCTCGCGCGTGATGCCAGGCATGCAGCGATCCTCTGGGGGTGGTGAGTGTGTAGGTTTCGGGCCCAATCCTATGGGGCTGGGCCCGCTCACCACGAAACGGTTTGGCGTTCCCGCTGCGCGGACGCCCGTACGGGGGCGGGTGCGGGGCCGCTGCGCGGGGCTTTCCGGGCGCCGCCCGGGCCCGCGCCTCAAACGCCGGCGGGGCTGGAATTGGCTGCTGCCGTCCGTCAAGTGCGGCTGGATTGCCGCGCAGCGGCGATCCGGTGGCACCGCACCGGGCAGCCCGGCCGGCGAAATCCAGCCCCTCCGGCGTTTGAGGAGCGGGGTCTGGGGCGGCGCCCCGGCAGCGGCGCCGCCCCCGCGCACCCCGACGGGGTCAGCCGGCGTCGGCCTCGGCGGCGGCGAGCTCCGCGGTGATGTCGGCCGGGCGGCGCCAGCCGCGTTCGCCGCGGGCCAGCAGCCAGGCCGTGGCCTCCTGCGGAGGCATCGCGGCGGCGACCAGCCACCCCTGCACCGCGTCGCAGCCCAGGTCCCGGAGGCGTTCCCACGTCTCGTCGTCCTCCACTCCCTCCGCCACGACCAGCAGGCCCAGCGAATGGGCCAGGTCCACCGTGCAGCGGACGATCTCCGCGTCCTGCGCGTCCACCGCCAGCCGCCCCACGAAGGACCGGTCGATCTTCAGCTCGCTGACCGGCAGCCGCCGCAGGTGGACCAGGGAGGAGTAGCCGGTGCCGAAGTCGTCCAGGGACATCTTCACGCCGTGGCCGGTCAGGCCCGCCATGGTGTCGGCGGCCCGCTGGGGGTCCTCCAGCAGGACGTGTTCCGTTATTTCCAGCTGGAGCCCGCTCGCCGGGACCCCGTGCCGGGCCAGCCGGGCGGCCACCGCGCCCGCGAAGCCGGGGGTGTGGACGTCGCGCGGCGACACGTTGACGGCGACCGGGACCTTCAGGCCCTGCGCTCGCCACCGCGCGACCTGCGCGAGGGCCGTCTCCAGGACGTACTCGGTCAGGTGCGGCATCAGTCCGGAGGTCTCGGCGATGGCGATGAACTCGTCCGGGGGGACCCGCCCGCGCTCGGGGTGGACCCACCGCACCAGGGCTTCGAGCCCGGCCACCTGGCCGTCGAAGCGGACCTTCGGCTGGTAGTGGAGTTCCACCTCGCCCGCGTCGAGGGCCCGGCGCAGGTCGCCGAGGAGGCCCAGGCGGTCGGGCGTGTTGCTGTCCCGCTTGGACTCGTACACCTCGACGCCGGTCCGGTCGCGCTTCGCCTGGTACATCGCCACGTCCGCCCGCCGCAGCAGCCCCTCCGCGTCCAGCGCGTGGTCGGGGAAGACGGCGAGGCCGGCGCTGGCCTCCAGGACGAGCGTGAGGCCGTCCAGGTCGAGGGGGGAGCTGAGCTCGGCCACCAGGTGGCGGGCGATCCGCTGGGCGCTGGTGGTGGAGTCGGCGACGGGCAGCAGGACGGCGAACTCGTCGCCGCCGAGCCGGGCCGCCTCGGCGTCCTCGGGCAGGGCCTGGCGCAGCCGGTCGGCGATCTGCAGGAGCAGCCGGTCTCCGGCGAGGTGGCCCAGGGTGTCGTTGACCGCGCGGAAGCGGTCCAGGTCGATCAGCACAAGAGCTGCCCGGGTGCCCAAACGTTCAGCCTCGTCGAGGGCGCTCCAGGCCCGCTCCAGCAGCCACTGCCGGTTCGGCAGCCCGGTCAGCGGGTCCCGCAGCTGTTCCTCGGCGCGCGCCCGGGCGATCCACAGGGTGGAGTCCAGCGCGATGAGCGGTACGGCGAACAGCGGCAGCAGTACCGGCTGCGTGACGGCGACGGCGCAGATCAGGGGCGCGATGCCGAGCAGCGCCACGGCGACCAGGGCCTGTCGCAGCAGGGCGGTCCGGGCGACCGTGGGCAGGCCGCCGCCGCGCGGGGCGAGTGCGATCCACAGCAGGACGCGGGTGACGAGCAGGTAGGCGAGGGCCACGAGGATCACCTCGGGAACCGCCTCCAGCCCCCAGCTGGTGGGCTTCCAGGGGGACTCGACGGACGGCTGGTCGCCGAAGGCGGAGAGTACGAGGGCTCCCGCGCCGATGCCGAGGACGTCGGCGGAGCCGTGCAGCAGCCCCTGCCGCCAGCGGTGCCGGCGGGCGGCTCCGACGAGGGAGACCACGGCGAGGGAGACCAGTCCGGCCGGAACCCACCCGTAGAGGATGAGGACGCCGAGGGTGAGCGCGGCGCCCGAACCGGTGCCGCCCCACCAGCGGTCGCGGCCGAGGGCGACGAGGTGGCCGACGATGATGCCGGTGAGCAGGGCCAGCGCCCAGCCGACCGAGCCGCCGGGGAACAGCGCCTGACGGCTGCTCAGCGCGGAGGCGATGCCCGCCACGAGGGCCACGGCGGCGAGTCCCACGACGAGGAAGGGCAGCACGTTGCCGCGCCCGCCTCCGCCCGCACTCGTGTCGAGCGGTCGGGTCTCCGGTGTCCTGGCACCCAGGACACCGAGCCGGCCCGCCCGCATGGACGGGATGTCCCCGCCGAATTCAGGTGACGGGTCGGCGCTTTCGGTGGGTTTCATGCCCGTCCCTCTCACAGCCGGCGATGCCGATGTCACGCGATGGCCCCGATGTCATGCCATCACGGCCGGAATCGCATCCCGCTGCCGTGCACGACAGGCGCACCCCTCAACAGTAGGACGCGGGAGGCTCCCAGGGGCAGCCGTCGGCAGTGGTTGCCCGAATGCGACCCAGCCATCCTCATCAGTACGGTATCCGCCGAACGGGTGAGTTTGGACCAGGACCCCCCTGGTCACCCATCCGATGATCCGACAGGTCACCGCCCTGCGACCAGCCTTGTACCAGCCGTTTGCCACCGTCGGTCGCGCCTGGCGTGCGCCCGCCCGGACGGCCGTACGCCACGCATCCGTTCGCCTTCGCTACTCCGCGGCTACGACCGGACTACTCCGCCGCGACCCCTCCGTCCACCGGAAGGGCGGCCTCGCGCGCCGCGTCCGGACCCTGTTCCAGGAGTACCGCGAAACCGGCGTCGTCGAGGATGGAGAGCTTCAACTGCACGGCCTTGTCGTACTTGGAGCCGGGATTGTCCCCGACGACGACGAAGGAGGTCTTCTTCGAGACGGACCCGGTGACCTTGGCGCCGCGGCTCTGCAGGGCCTCCTTGGCGCCGTCCCGGGTGTGGCTCTGCAAAGTACCGGTGACGACGACCGTCAGCCCCTCCAGCGGGCGCGGACCGGTCTCCTCGGCGGAACCTTCCTCCTCCATCCGGACCCCGGCCTCCCGCCACTTGCGCAGGATTTCCTGGTGCCAGTCGACGGCGAACCATTCCTTGAGGGAGGCCGCGATGATCGCGCCGACCCCGTCGGTGGCGGTCAGCTCCTCCTCGGTGGCCTGCTCGATGCGCTCGATCGACCGGAACTCGCGGGCGAGGGCCTCGGCCGCGACCGGACCGACGTGACGGATCGACAGGCCGTTGATGATGCGGGCGAGCGGGCGTTCCCTGGCGGCCGCGATGTTCTCCAGCATCGCCAGGGCATTCTTCTTCGGCTCGCCCTTCTGGTTGGCGAAAACCGTGACGATCTTCTCCTCGCCGGTCTTCGGATCCCGCTTGGGCAGCCCGCTGTCCGGGTCGAGGACGTACGCCTTGATGGGCAGGATGTCCTCGATCGTGAGGCCGAACAGGTCGCCCTCGTCCAGCATGGGCGGCTGGGCCGGCTCCAGCGGGCCGGTCAGCGCGGCAGCCGCCACCATGCCGAAGTTCTCGATGTCCAGGCTCTGCCGGCCACCGAGGTAGAACAGCCGCTCACGCAACTGCGCCGGACAGGTCTGCCCGTTGGGACACCGGACGTCGATGTCCCCCTCCTTCATCGGCCGCAGCTCCGTGCGGCACTCGGGGCAGTGCGTCGGCATCACGAACTCCCGCTCGCTGCCGTCCCTCAGGTCCACCACGGGCCCGAGGATCTCCGGGATGACGTCGCCCGCCTTGCGCAGGACGACGGTGTCCCCGATGAGCACGCCCTTGGCCTTGACGACCTCCTGGTTGTGCAGGGTCGCGAACTCGACCTCCGAACCGGCCACCGTCACCGGCTCCACCTGCGCGTACGGGGTGACGCGCCCGGTGCGGCCGACGCCGACCCTGATGTTGATCAGCTTGGTGTTGACCTCTTCGGGGGCGTACTTCCAGGCGATCGCCCAGCGCGGGGCGCGCGCCGTGGAGCCGAGCCGGCCCTGGAGGGCGATCTCGTCGAGCTTGACGACCACGCCGTCGATCTCGTGCTCCACCGAGTGCCGGTTCTCGCCGAAGTACGCGATGAACTCGCGGACTTCGGCGAGCGTGGAGACCACCTTGTTGTGCTGGGCCGTGGGCAGGCCCCACTCGTGGAGCAGTTCGTACGCCTGCGACTGGCGGTCGATCTCGAAGCCCTCGCGGGCGCCGATGCCGTGGACCACCATGTGCAGCGGGCGGCTCGCGGTGACCTTGGGGTCCTTCTGGCGCAGCGAACCGGCCGCGGCGTTGCGCGGGTTGGCGAAGGGCTTGCCCTCGGTCTCGACGAGCCGGGCGTTGAGCTCCTCGAACTTCTCCATCGGGAAGTAGACCTCGCCGCGGATCTCGACCAGGGCCGGGATCCGGTCGCCCTTCAGCCGGTCGGGGATCTCGGCGATGGTGCGGACGTTGGGCGTGATGTCCTCGCCGGTGCGGCCGTCGCCGCGGGTGGCGGCGCGGGTCAAGCGGCCGTTCTCGTAGGTGAGGTTGACGGCGAGGCCGTCCACCTTCAGCTCGCACAGGTAGTGGAAGTCCGGGGTGTTCACGTCCCGGGCGACCCGCTCGGCCCAGGCGGACAGTTCCTCGTCGTCGAAGGCGTTGTCGAGGGAGAGCATGCGCTCCCGGTGCTCGACGGAGGCGAAGTCCGTCTCGTACGCCCCGGCCACCTTCTGGGTGGGCGAGTCGGGCGTACGGAGCTCCGGATACTGCTCCTCCAGTGCCTCCAGCGAGCGCAGCAGCTTGTCGAACTCGGCGTCGCTGACGACCGGCTGGTCGTTCACGTAGTACCGGAAGCGGTGCTCCTCGACCTGCTCGGCGAGCAGCTGGTGCTGCTCACGCACCGCCGCCGGTACTGCCGTGTCCTGCTGTTCGGCTGCCATGCCGTGTCCTCCCGTGCCCCGTCTCGACCGTCACTCAGGGTTGTCGGCGAGCGACCTCGCCGCCCTGACGCAATGCGCCTGCACCGCGCGGGCGTAGGCGGGCGAAGCGCCCGCCAGACCGCACGACGGGGTGACCACGACGGACTCCGCCAGAGTCCCCGGGGTCAGCCCCAGCCTGCGCCAGAGCTTCCTGACACCCATGACGCTACCGGCAGGGTCCGACAACGGACCGTCGGTGCCCGCCACCACTCCGGCGAAGAGTTTCGTACCGCCTTCGACGGCCTCCCCGATGGCGTCATCCTCGCGCTCGGTGAGCAGGGAGAAATCGAACGACACGCCCGTGGCGCCGGCTCGCCGCAGCAGTCCGAAGGGCACCTCGGGCGCGCAGGAGTGCACGATCACCTCCCCGTCGTGTACGGCGAACAGGTCCCGCAGGGTGCCCTCGACGACCTGCCGGTCGACGGCGCGGTACGTCCGGTAGCCGCTCGCCGACCGCACCCGCCCGAGCAGTACGGCCGTCAGCGAGGGCTCGTCGAACTGGAGCACGACGTCGGCGCCGGGGATCCGCTTGCGCACGTCGGCCAGGTGCTCGCGCAGCCCCTCGGCCAGCGATCCGGCCAGGTCGCGGCAGGCGCCGGCGTCCTGGAGCATGGCCTCGCCGCCGTGCAGTTCCAGGGCGGCGGCCAGCGTCCACGGCCCGACGGCCTGCACCTTGAGCTTGCCGGTGTACCCCTGGGTGAACTCCTCCAGGGCGTCCAGGTCCTCCCCGAGCCAGGACCGGGCGCGCTTGCTGTCCCGGCCCGGCCGGTCGCTGATCCGCCAACCGCTGGGTTCGACGTGTGCGTACATGTCGACGAGCAGTCCGAGGGAACGGCCGATCATGTCGGCGCCGGGTCCCCGGGCGGGCAGTTCGGGGAGGTACGGGAACTCCTCGAAGGACCCGGTGACGGTCTTGGCGGCCTCGCGGGCGTCGCCGCCGGGCAGCGAACCGACGCCGGTGGCGCTCGCGCTCATCGTCCGGGCCTGACGCTCAGGTCGTTGACCTCGGCGTCGCGCGGCAGGTCCACGGCCATGACGACGGTGGTCGCCACGGACTCGGGGTCGATCCAGGCGGCGGGGTCGTACTCCTTGCCCTCCTGGGAGTGCACCTTGGCCTGCATGGGGCTCGCGGTCCGCCCCGGGTACACGGAGGTCACGCGGATCCCGTTGGGCTTCTCCTCCTCGCGCAGCGAGTCGGCGAGGGCCTTCAGCCCGTGCTTGGAGGCGGCGTACGCGCTCCAGTCGGCGTGCGCGTGCAGTCCGGCGCCGGAGTTCACGAAGACGATGGTGGCCTTGGAGGCGCGCAGGGTGGGCAGCAGCAGCCGGGTGACCTCGGCGGGGGCGATCAGGTTGACGTTGAGCTGCTGGTGCCAGGTCTTGGGCCGCAGCTCACCGACCGGCCCGAGGTCCACGATGCCGGCGACGTGGAGCAGCGAGTCGATCCGCTCGGGGATCGGCTGCTTGGAGAAGGCCCACGAGAGCCGGTCCGGATCGGCGAGGTCGCCCACGAGCGCCCGCGCTCCGGGGTAACGCTCGACGAGCTGCTTGCCCCGGGCGGCGTCCCGGGCGAGGAGTACGAGGTCGTCGCCACGTGCGTGCAGTCGGGCCGCGACGGCGGCGCCGATGCCGGATCCGGCACCGGTGATCAGGTGAGTTGCCATGCGCCCATGCTCGCATTCCGCCGCGCGGGGGCGCGGCCCCGCAGGGGGTTGCCTGCGGGGCCGCGCCGTGCGGTGCTCCGGGAGCGGGAGTGTGTCAGTCCGCGAACCAGGCCCGGACGATCGTGATCTCGGACTTGTTGCCCGAGCCGTCGGCGGCCGTGCCGCGCAGGGAGACGCTGCCGCCCTTCTCCGGGTTCTTGACCGTCACCGCGCCGGACCGGACCGGTTCGGTGCGCCAGGTGTAGCCGTCGTCGTACGAGACCTGGATCGTGAGGGACTTCGCGGCCGCGCCCTGGACGGTGACCGGGACCCGGACCGTGCGGCCCGCCGGCGAGGTGCCGGTCAGGGACAGCTCGGGGGTGAAGCAGACCGCGGAGACCGGGATCGGGGTCGGGGTGCCCGTGTCGGCGGGGGTGGTCTTCGAGCGGAACCACCAGGTCGCGGTCACCCTGGAGGAGAGGCGGGAGACCGTGTCCTGCCGGGTGGCCGAGGTGACGAGCTTGTAGGAGGCCCCGGCCGCCGGGACGGTGAAGGCCGGCGCGCGGCCGAGTTCCGCCTCGTGGCTGCCGACCGGCACGCCGTTGCGGTAGAGGACCGTCCGGCCCTTGGCGAGGTGGTCGGTGCCGTAGTGCCCGGCGCCGTCCGCGAGCAGCGGCAGCGTCCCCCACAGGTCGTCGCCCTGGCGGTAGAGACCCAGGCCCGCCGCGCCGTCGACGCGCGGGCCGAAGACCCCGGCGTTGAAGCGCTCCCGGTAGGTCCGGCCGCCTTGGAAGGCGCGCAGGTCGCCGGTGCCGTACTCGGTCTCGTCGAGCGAGAAACCGTTCTCGTCCGGCTCGCCGGACTGTACGGCGGTGATCGCCCATTTCGCCCCGTCCACCGCCGACAGGTGGAGCGTCGACGTGGCCGGCAGAGCCCTGCTGCGGGCCATCGTGCTGCCGCCGTTCGCGTTCGGCAGCGAACCCGACGCCAGGACCATGCCCACCTTGCCGGGCTCGGAGGCGCCGTGCTCCGTGACGACCGTGGCGAGTTCGGCCGCCTTCAGCTGCCGCTGGTAGCCGGTGGCCAGGCGCGGGACCGGGCCGCCGAGGGTGGCGTGGTACTCCTCCGTCTCGCCGTCCGTCCAGTGCGCGTCCCACTGCTGGAACAGGGTGGTGCCCGGCGGCACGTCCGGACCCTGGTTCCGGGTGCGCAGGCCGGTGTAGGAGCCGAGCCACCAGCCGAAGGCGTGCCCCGAGTCCTCCGTCGTCAGGCTGTACACGGGCATGGCGAACTCCATGGCGGCGGTCCGCGACGGCACGGAGACGTCCACGGGCTCGGTGGTGCGCGCGTCGAGGGTCACCGTGGTGTCACCGGCGATCTCCAGCGAGGGCTGGGTGATCCAGTCGGCCCCGCGGGTGAAGTCGTTCGGGTCGACGAGGATGTTCGCGTTGAGCAGGTAGCCTCCCGCCGGCACCCGCAGGGTGTCCGAACCGGAGCTCGTGCTCCACGAGAAGCGCCGGCCCGCGGCGCCGCCCGTCAGGCCCCGGAGGTCGGAGGCGTAGGTCGTGGCGGTCTGTCCGTCCCGCCCGAGGTGCTTGAGCGTCAGGTCGTACGACTCGGCCTCGCGCTCGACGGCCACGGCGGTGCGGACGCTCTGCCCGGCCGGGCCGGTGGCCACCACGTACGTCGTGTAGGTGCCGTCCACCGAACCGCCCAGCCGGGTGTCGACGACGACGCCGACGGAGGCACTGCCGCCGGCCGGGACGGTCACCCTGGGGGCGTCGAAGGTGACGATGCCGGCCGGGGCGGGCTTGTCGTCGGGGTCGGTGACGGTGGCGGACAGGTCGAGGGTGACCGGGGCGGTGCCCAGGTTTCGGTAGCCGAGCTGCTTCTTCTCCGGGGTGTCGTCGTGGTGCGGCCACTGCTGGCCGGCGAAGACCAGCGAGATCGGTTCGGCGACGAGCTCCAGGCGCAGCGCGTTGTCGACCGCGATCCTGCCGCTGCCCTGCTGGTACGCCCCCGAGCGGCGGGGTTTCGCGGACCCCGCGAGGACGCCCTTGAGCTCGGTGCCGGTCCACTGCGGGTGCTGCTGCTTGAGCAGCGCGGCGGCGCCGGCGGCGTGCGGGGCTGCCATCGAGGTGCCGGAGATGGTGAGGTAGCCCGCCGGGTTCTGGCCGTTGTCCCCTTCGAGGACGCTGCCGTCGGCGGCGGCTGCGGTGATGTCCACGCCCGGGGCGGTGACGTCCGGCTTGATCGCGCCGTCGCCGAGCCGGGGGCCGACGCTGGAGAACTCGGCGAGGGCGTCGTTGTCGTCGACCGCGCCGACGGTGAGCGCGGCGTCCGCGCTGCCCGGGGAGCCGATGCTGCCGCGGCCGGCGCGGCCGCGGTTGCCCGCCGCGATGGCGAACAGCACGCCGCGCTCGGTGCTCAGCTCGTTCACGGCCGCTTCGAGCGGGTCGATGCCGGGGGTGTCGACGGTGCCGAGGCTGAGGTTGACGACGTGCGCGCCCTGGGCGACGGCCCATTCCATGCCGGCGAGGATGCCGGAGTCGTCGCCGGAGCCGCGGTCGTCGAGGACCTTGCCGCTGAGCACCTTGGCTCCGGGGGCGACGCCCTTGAACGCGCCGCTCGATTTGGCGCCCGTTCCGGCGGCGATGGAGGCGACGTGGGTGCCGTGCCCGTGCCGGTCCTTCGCGTCGGCGGCGGCGGAGAAGTTCTGTTCGGCGACGACCTGCCCGGCGAGGTCGGGGTGGGTGGCGTCGACGCCGGTGTCGAGCACGGCGACCTTGACGCCGGTGCCGTCGTAGCCGGCGTTCCAGGCCTGGTCGGCGCCGATCTGCCGGGTGCTCTTGTCGAGGGTCGCGACGCGTACGCCGTCCAGCCAGACGGTGGCGATGCCGGGGGCGGCGGCGCGGGCCCGGTCGCCGGTGAGGGCGGTCCAGACGGCCGCCGCCGCGTCGGGGCTCGCGCTGACGGCCTCGGCTCCGAGGAAGTCGTACGTACGGTCCACCCGGAGCCCGCCGGCCGCGCGCAGCCCGGACTTGGCCGCGGGGGCCGCGCCGGCCTCGTAGCGGACGATCAGCTTGAGCCGGTCGCCGCGGGTCTCCCGGTACTCGGGCCTGCTGAGCTCGGTGATGTCGAAGAGGCGCGGGTCGAGACGGCCGGCGTCGATCAGGGGCCGGGCGTCCGCCGGGACGAGGCTGGTCCGGTCGCCGCTGCGCTCCACCGAGACGGGCGTCTTCTCGCGTCCCGGGGCGGGCCGGAAGCCGATGGGGCGGCCCTCGGCGTCGACGGTGACCCGGTCGCCGGTGATGAGGGTGAGGTGGGTCGGGCCCTGCCGGGCGGGCTGGTGGCGCTGCCCGGCACCGGACGGGCCGGGTGTGGGTGCGGCCGAGGCGGGGACGGTCAGGCCCGCCGCGAGCGCGATGGCGGCGAGGACGGCCGTCGCGGCCGCTCCCGTCCGCCGTTTGCGATGTGTCCGCACGTCGATTCCCCCTGAGTGAGCGGTGAACGGTGACTCCGCGGGGCGCAGCCGGCCCGGCGGATCCCGCAGTATCACTCAGGGGTGACGAACACTCAACTATGCGATAGAACAGCGCTGTTGGGGCGACTGAAGGTTCGCCGATAGGCGATCGGCGAGATCCCGATGGCGGAACGCATGTGCGCCCGGAGGGAGTTGGCGGATCCGAAGCCGGAGCGGTGGGCGACCAGGTCGATCGGCAGGTCGCTGGACTCCAGCAGGTTCCGCGCGATCTCCAGGCGTTGGGCGGTGAGCCACTGGACCGGTGTCACGCCGACCTCGTCACGGAAGCGCCGGGTGAAGGTGCGCAGGCTCATCCGGGCGTGGGCGGCGAGCTCGGCGAGGGTCAGCGGTTCGGCGAGGTGTTCCAGGGCCCAGGCGCGCGTCGCGGTCGTGGTGGCGACGGTGGGCTCCGGGACGGGCCGGTCGATGTACTGGGCCTGCCCGCCGTCGCGCCAGGGCGGTACGACGCACATGCGGGCGGCGCGGTTGGTGACGGCGGCTCCGTGGTCGCGGCGGATCAGGTGCAGGCACAGGTCGACACCGGCGGAGACCCCGGCGGAGGTCAGGATGTCGCCGTCGTCGACGAAGAGGACGTCCTCGTCGACGAGGACCCGGGGGTAGGCCCGGCGGAACTCGGGGGCGAGGTTCCAGTGCGTGGTCGCGGGGCGGTCGTCGAGGAGTCCGGCGGCGGCGAGCACGTAGGAGCCGGTGCAGATCGAGACCAGGCGGGTGCCGGGCCGGATGCCGGCGATGGCCGCCGTCACCTCGGGCGGCAGCGGGCCCCCGCGGGCCAGCTCGGGCATGGCGTGGGTGGGCGGGATGATCACGGTGTCGGCGGCGGCGAGGGCCTCGGGTCCGGCGGCGGGCTGGATGGTGAACCCGGAGTCGCTCATCACCGGGCCGCCGTCGGCGGTGCAGACGACGACCTCGTACAGGGCCCCGCCGTCCTCGTCCACGGCGCTGCCGAAGACCCGGGAGGGGATCCCGAGCTCGAAGGGCGGAAACCCGGGCAGGGCGAGCACCGCGATCCGGTGCCGGCCCGGTCCGCCGCTCTCCGCACGCACATCGTCCATGGCCAGATCCTGTCACATAGTGGCCATCAGGCCAATACCGCGCCTGCCGGGCCGGCCCGATGCTGGAGGCACATCAGCGGTCGGAACCGGCCGGGAACTGCGGAAACCGTTCGAGGAGAAGAAGAAATGCGTGCAGTCGTCGTAAACCAGTGGGGCGGCCCCGAGGTCCTGTCCGAGACCGAGATCGAGCGGCCCGAGCCCGGCCTGAACGAGATCCTGGTGCGCGTCCACGCGGCCGGCGTGAACCCGGTCGACTGGAAGACCCGGGCCACCGGCGGACTGATCACCTGGGGCGAGACCCCGATCGTCGGCTGGGACGTCTCGGGCACCGTCGAGGCGGTCGGCCCCGGCGTGACCCTGTACGCCCCGGGCGACGAGGTGTACGGCATGCCCCTCTTCCCCCGGCAGGCGGGCGGTTACGCCGAGTACGTGGTGGGCCCGGCCCGGCACTTCGCCCGCAAGCCCGCCTCGCTGGACCACGTGGGTGCGGCCGCGCTGCCGCTGGCGGCACTGACCGCCTGGCAGGCGCTGGTGGACACCGCCGGCGTCTCGGCCGGGCAGCGGGTGCTGGTGCACGCGGCGGCCGGCGGGGTCGGCCACCTGGCCGTACAGATCGCCAAGGCGCGGGGCGCGTACGTGATCGGCACCGCGAGCGCGGGCAAGCACGAGTTGCTGCGCGAGCTGGGCGCCGACGAGGTGATCGACTACCGCACCACGGACTTCGAGGACGTCGTCACGGACGTGGACGTCGTGATCGACGCCCTCGGCGGGGACCACGGGCGGCGCTCACTGAAGGTGCTGAAGCCGGGCGGCCACCTGGTGACCCTGCCCTCCCCGGACGACGTACCGGCCGACGCGGACGGCGTGCACACCGGCTGGACCCTGGTGGAGCCCGACCACCGGGGCCTGATCGAGATCGCGGCCCTGGTCGACCAGCAGAAGCTGCGCCCGGTCATCGACACCGTGCTGCCGCTGGAGCAGGCCGCGAAGGCCCACGAACTGGGCGAGCAGGGCCGGACCACCGGCAAGATCGTCCTGACGGTGGCCTAGGCCGCCCCCGCGCCCCGGGCCAGTCCCCGCAGGCTCGGACGGGGCCGGGTGTGTGTCGGGGCGTCCCCGCAGGGCGTCGAACGCAACCCCGCTCGGCCCACCGACCCCTGGAACCGTTCGACGCCCGAGGAGACGCCCCGGCGCGCGCCCGGCCACGGCCGGGCCGCCCCGCGCGCTGGGGGAAGAAGCCGCCTAGGCCTGGGCGGAGGCCGAGACCGACGCCGCCCGCGTCGTCGTCGCGATGGTGGCGGAGCCGACCACGCGCGTGCCGTCGTACAGCACGATCGCCTGGCCGGGGGCCACACCGCGGACCGGCTCCGTGAAGGAGACCCGCAGCTCGCCGTCCACGAGCTCGGCGAAGACCTCGGTCTCGCCGCCGTGGGCGCGCAGCTGCGCGGTGTAGGTGCCCGGGGCCGCGGCCGTCGATCCGCACCAGCGGGGGCGGATCGCGGTGAGGGCGCTGACGTCGAGGGCCTCGACGGGGCCGACGGTGACGGTGTTGTTCACCGGGGAGATGTCGAGGACGTAGCGCGGCTTGCCGTCGGGAGCCGGGTGGCCGATGCGCAGGCCCTTGCGCTGGCCGATGGTGAAGCCGAAGGCGCCCTCGTGGGTGCCTACCTTCTCACCGGTCGCCGCGTCGACGATGTCGCCCTCCGCCTTGCCCAGGCGGTTCGCGAGGAAGCCCTGGGTGTCGCCGTCGGCGATGAAGCAGATGTCGTGGCTGTCGGGCTTCTTCGCGACGGCCAGACCCCGCTCCTCGGCCTCGGCGCGGATCTCTTCCTTGGTGGTGAGGGTGTCACCGAGCGGGAAGAGGGCGTGGGCGAGCTGCTTCTCGTCGAGGACGCCGAGCACGTACGACTGGTCCTTGGCCATGTCGGAGGCGCGGTGCAGCTCGCGGGAGCCGTCCTCGTTCAGCACGACGGTGGCGTAGTGGCCGGTGCAGACGGCGTCGAAGCCGAGGGCGAGGGCCTTGTCGAGCAGCGCCGCGAACTTGATCTTCTCGTTGCAGCGCAGGCAGGGGTTCGGGGTGCGCCCGGCCTCGTACTCGGAGATGAAGTCCTCGACGACGTCCTCGCGGAAGCGCTCGGCGAGGTCCCAGACGTAGAAGGGGATGCCGATGACGTCGGCGGCGCGGCGGGCGTCACGGGAGTCCTCGATGGTGCAGCAGCCGCGGGCGCCGGTCCGGAAGGACTGCGGGTTCGCGGAGAGCGCCAGGTGGACGCCGGTCACGTCGTGCCCGGCTTCGACCGCGCGGGCGGCGGCGACGGCGGAGTCCACTCCGCCGGACATGGCGGCCAGGACGCGGAGGGGGCGGGCGGTGCGCGGCAGGTTCTCAGTCATAGCACCGTCCAGGGTACGGGGAACCGCAAGGAGTCACAGCGCGTTATCGCGTGTGGGGGGTGGATCACGTGGTGAAGCAGGGCAATGAGGGGAAGAAGCCGCCGGGGCGGACCCGCAGGGCGGTGCTGTTCGGGGGGCTCGGGGTCTTCACGGTGGCGGCGATCGCGGGCCGGGAGGAGATCGGCCGGGCCTGGTGGCTGGTGCCGGGGGTGGCCAAGCCGCGCAAGGAGGGTGAGATCGACCACCCGGGCGCGAGCTGGACGGCGGCCTCGCCGGCGAACTGGCGGCTCGCGGACCGGCCCGACGACTACCGGGTCGACCGGATCGTCGTGCACGTCACACAGGGCGGCTTCGAGTCCTCGGTGGGCGCCTTCAAGAACCCGTGGCACAAGGCGTCGGCGCACTACATCGTGCGCGGGGACGGGCACGTGGAGCAGATGGTGCGCGAGCTCGACGTGGCCTTCCACGCGGGGAACCGCTCGATGAACGAGCGGAGCGTCGGCATCGAGCACGTGGGCTTCGTGGACCGGCCGAAGGACTTCACGGACGCGATGTACGAGGCCTCGGCCCGGCTGGCCGCCGACATCTGCCGCCGCTACGGCATACCCGCCGACCGCAAGCACATCGTGGGCCACTCCGAGGTCCCGGGCGCCGACCACACGGACCCCGGCCGCCACTGGGACTGGAACCGGTACATCCGCCTCGTCAAGGACGCCCTGGGCTCGTGACGCCCGCCGCGGCCGTGCGGCGGCAGCGCTAGCTGAGGCCCGCCGTGCGGGCGCGGTCCACGGCCGGGCCGATGGCTGCCGCCAGGGCCGCCACGTCCTCCTTCGTGGAGGTGTGGCCCAGGGAGAAGCGCAGGGTGCCGCGGGCCAGCTTCGGGTCGGTTCCGGTGGCCAGCAGGACGTGGCTGGGCTGGGCCACGCCGGCGGTGCAGGCGGAGCCGGTGGAGCACTCGATGCCCTGGGCGTCGAGCAGGAGCAGCAGGGAGTCCCCCTCGCAGCCGGGGAAGCTGAAGTGGGCGTTGGCCGGGAGCCGGTCGTCGGGGTCTCCCCCGAGGACGGCGTCCGGCACGGCCGCGCGGACGGCGGCGACGAGTTCGTCGCGCAGGGCGCCGATCTCCGTGGCGAAGCGTTCCCGCCGCTCGGCGGCGAGTACGGCGGCCACCGCGAAGGAGGCGATGGCCGGCACGTCGAGGGTCCCGGAGCGTACGTGCCGCTCCTGGCCGCCGCCGTGCAGGATGGGTACGGGGGTCTGGTCCCGGCCGAGCAGCAGGGCGCCGATGCCGTAGGGGCCGCCGACCTTGTGGCTGCTGACGGTCATGGCGGCGAGGCCGCTGTCGCCGAAGTGGACGTCGAGCTGCCCGAAGGCCTGGACGGCGTCGGAGTGCAGCGGGATGCCGTACTCACCGGCGACGGCCGCCAGTTCGCGGACCGGCATGACGGTGCCGATCTCGTTGTTGGCCCACATGACCGTGGCCAGGGCCACGTCGTCGGGGTTTCGTTCGACGGCTTCGCGGAAGGCCTCGGGGTGCACGCGGCCGTAGCGGTCGACGGGCAGGTACTCGACCCGCGCGCCCTCGTGCTCGGCGAGCCAGTGGACGGCGTCGAGCACGGCGTGGTGCTCGACGGGGCTGGCGAGGACCCTGGTCCGGGCGGGGTCCGCGTCGCGCCGGGCCCAGTACAGGCCCTTGACGGCGAGGTTGTCGGCCTCGGTGCCGCCGGCGGTGAAGACCACCTCGCTCGGGCGGGCGCCGACCGCTTCGGCGAAGGCCTCGCGGGCCTCCTCGACGGTACGGCGGGCCCGGCGGCCGGCGGCGTGGAGGGAGGACGCGTTCCCCGTGGCGGAGAACTGCGCGGTCATCGCCGCGGCGGCCTCCGGCAGCATCGGGGTGGTGGCGGCGTGGTCGAGGTAGGCCATGATCCCCCGATTCTACGAGGCCGTAAGCGCCGCTCTGCCCCGCGGGACCTCGGCCCTCCCGGGCGGGTGCCGCGGATGCGTGCGGGCGCGGATGCGTGCGGGCGCGGGGCCGCTCCGCGGAGCTGGTCACTACAGCGGCCTGGCGGCCGCCCCGGGGCTCCGCCCCGGACCCCGCGCCTCAAACGCCGGCGGGGCTGGATTTTGCCCGGCGGAGCCGGAGGCACGGCGGGGGCGCAGCGGGAGCGGGCGGCGGCCTCGGTCAGACCTGGCGCGGGGCGCGGGCCAGTTGGCGGGACTGGGCGACCAGGTGGTCCGCGGAGTCCCAGACCTCGGCGTCCTCTTCCAGGAAGCCGCCGGCCAGGTTCCGGGTGGTGATGGAGACGCGGAGCGGGCCGGGGGCGGGGCGACGGCGGATGTGGGTGGTGAGTTCCACCGTGGGGGCCCAGCCGATCAGGCCGAGGTCGAAGACGGTGGGCGGCAGCGCGTCCACGGCGAGGAGCATGGACAGCGGGTCGGCGTCGCGGCCGTCGGCCAGCTCGAACCAGGCCCGCATCTCGCCCTTGCCCGAGGGTGCGCCGACGGCCCAGCCGGCGGTCGCCGGGTCCAGGCGCAGCCGGAGCCGGTCGACGATCGCGGAGCTGCCGGGGATTGGGGCCGGACCGGCCTCCGCGCCGAGGCAGTCCTCGTAGGCCGGCATGACGGGCACGGCGGCGGTGGTGCGGACGTCGTCCGGGAGCGAGGCGAGGTCGCCGAAGGAGGCGAGGACGCGGATGCGCTCGACCTCGGCGCCGCTCTCGTCGTACTGGAACAGCGAGGCCTGGCCGGTGGAGAGGGTGCGGCCGACGCGGACGACCTGCGTGCGGATGACGGCGGGGCCGGGCACGGAGGAGGTCAGGTAGTGCGCGGAGACGGTGAACGGGTCCGGGTGCGGCAGGGCCGCGGACAGGGCCCGGCCGACCAGGGCCAGCAGGTAGCCGCCGTTGACGGCGGTGATGATCGTCCAGCCGGCGGAGAGTTCCGCGTCGTACACCCCGGGCTCGCCCGCGCGGGCGGTGATGGTGGTGTCGCGGTCGAACTCGCTGTCGCCGATGGACGCCTTGGCAGCTGCGTGTGACATGTAAACGACGGTACACCCGCTCACTACTAAGCGGTAGCTTTGTTGGGTTACGGCTCTTCGGCCACCGACGAGCGGCGGTTCCAGGCCAGCGGGGCCCGCCAGTGGTAGCGCATGGCGAGGAGGCGCAGCACGAAGGTGGTGACGATCGCCAGGCCGGTGGTGAAGGCGTTGAGGGACTCGAAGGCGATGGAGAGCGCGACGATCGCGGCCCCGACGACGGCGGGGACGGCGTACATCTCGCGGTCGCGGAGCAGGGACGGCACCTCGTTGACGAGCACGTCGCGCAGGACGCCGCCGCCGACGGCCGTGGCGACGCCGAGCGCGGCGGAGGCGGTGAGACCGAGGCCGTACTCGTAGGCCTTGGTGGTGCCCGTCACGCAGAAGAGGGCGAGGCCGGCGGCGTCGAAGACGTTGATGGCGCGGTTGATCCGCTGGACCTCGGGGTGCAGGAAGAAGACGATCGCGGCGGCGATCAGGGGGGTCACGAAGAAGCTGAGCTCGCCGAAGGCGGCGGCGGGGGTCGCACCGATGACGAGGTCGCGGAAGAGGCCGCCGCCGAGGGCCGTGACCAGGGCGAGGACGGCGATGCCGAAGACGTCGAAGTTCTTGCGGACGGCGAGCAGCGCGCCGGCGGTGGCGAAGACGAAGATGCCGGCGAGGTCCAGCGCATGCTGGATCCCGGGCGGGAAGAGATCGTGGAGCACCGAGCCATTGTCGCCTGCGGCGCGCTCGCTGAACGCCGGGGCCGCCGGGCCGGTGCCCGCGGGCCGCCGGCCGGTGCCGCCCGGCTGCGGGCCGCCGGGGCTGAGGCCGCCTGCCTGCGCGGCTCCAAGCCCTGGGGCTCCGCCCCAGACCCTCCCCCAGACTCCGTCCGGGGGGACCCCCACGCCTCAAACGCCGGCGGGGCTGGATTTCGCCCGGCGGAAGCGAAGAACCGCGGGCGGGCCTGACGTGACCGCGCAGCGGGTGTGCCTACAGAGCCGGGAGCCGGGGCAAGCGTGCGCAGCGGGCCGGGCGAACCCGCAGGGCAGGCGTGCCGGTGGGGCCGGGGGCCGTTGTGGGCTCCCCGGCCCCGTCTTTTCGGCCGCTACTCCGAAATCGTGTCCACCGCGTCCGCCGCGCCCGGCAGGGGCTTGTCGCCCGGGGCCTGGTCGGGGGCGTTCTCCGGGTGGTGGCAGGCCACCTGGTGGCCCGTCTTCAGGGCCACCAGCGGCGGCTCCTGCGTCGTGCAGACCTGCGTGGCCTTCCAGCACCGCGTGTGGAAGCGGCAACCACTCGGCGGCGAGATCGGCGACGGCACGTCGCCCTTGAGCAGGATGCGGCCGCTCTTCGCACCGCGCCGGCGCGGGTCCGGGACCGGGACCGCCGACATCAGGGCCGTCGTGTACGGGTGCATCGGCGCCTCGTACAGGGACTTGTTGTCGGCCAGCTCGACGATCTTGCCGAGGTACATCACCGCGATGCGGTCCGAGACGTGCCGGATGACGGACAGGTCGTGCGCGATGATCACGTACGTGAGGCCGAGCTCCTCCTGGAGGTCGTCCAGCAGGTTGACCACCTGGGCCTGGATGGAGACGTCGAGGGCCGAGACGGGCTCGTCCGCGACGACCAGCTTCGGCTTGAGAGCCAGGGCCCGCGCGATGCCGATGCGCTGGCGCTGCCCGCCCGAGAACTCGTGCGGGTAGCGGTTGTAGTGCTCGGGGTTGAGGCCCACGAGCTGCAGCAGCCGCTGCACCTCCGCCTTGAGGCCGCCCTCCGGGGTGACCTTCTGGAGCTTGAACGGCGCCCCGACGATGGCACCCACGGTGTGGCGCGGGTTCAGCGAGCCGTACGGGTCCTGGAAGATCATCTGCACGTCGCGGCGCAGCGGGCGCATGCCCGTCACCCCGAGGTGCGTGATGTCCTTGCCGCCGAACTCGATCTTGCCGCCGGTCGGTTCGAGCAGCCGCGTGATCAGCCGACCCATGGTCGACTTGCCGCAGCCGGACTCGCCGACGACGCCGAGGGTCTCACCGCGCCGGACGTCGAAGTCGAGACCGTCGACGGCCTTGACCGCGCCCACCTGCTTCCTCAGCAGCCCCTTCGTGATGGGGAAGTGCTTCGTCAGGCCGGTGACCTTGAGCAGCAGCTCCGGAGCGTCGGCCGAGTCCGTGGCCTGCGCGGGGATGGCGGCGGCCGCGGCCGTCTTCTTGGATTCGGGCGTCTCGGTCACAGCTTCGGCGCAATCTCTTCGGTCCAGATCCGGGTCCGCTCTTCCTGCGACATGTGGCAGGCGGACCAGTGGCGGCTGCCGTCCTCCTCTACCAGCTCCGGCCGTACCGTGCGGGTCACGTTGCCCTTGGGTACGTCGGCGTACGGGCAGCGCGGGTTGAAGGCACAGCCGCTGGGGATGTTGATGAGGCTGGGCGGCGAACCCTTGACCGGGATGAGGCGCTCGGTCTGCTCGCGGTCGATGCGCGGCATCGAACCCAGCAGCCCCCAGGTGTAGGGGTGCCGGGGTTCGTAGAAGACCTTCTCGGCGGTGCCCCGCTCGATGCACCGGCCGCCGTACATCACGAGGATCTCGTCGGCCATCTCCGCGACCACGCCGAGGTCGTGCGTGATCATGATGACCGCCGAGCCGAACTCCTTCTGCAGATCCCGGATGAGGTCGAGGATCTGCGCCTGGACGGTGACGTCCAGGGCGGTCGTCGGCTCGTCCGCGATGAGCAGTTCGGGGTTGTTGACGAGCGCCATCGCGATCATCGCGCGCTGGCGCATGCCGCCGGAGAACTCGTGCGGGTACGCGTCCACGCGCCGGTGGGGCTCCGGGATGCCCACGCGGTCGAGCATCTCGACGGCCCGCTTGCGGGCCGTCTTCTTGTCGACGCCCTGGTGGGTCCGGTAGGCCTCGACGATCTGCGCGCCGACCGTGTAGTACGGGTGCATCGCGGAGAGCGGGTCCTGGAAGACCATGGCCATCTTGCGGCCGCGGAGCCTGCGCACGTAGTCGGCGTCGGCGCTGACGAGCTCCTCGCCGTCGAGGATCACCTCGCCCGAGATGTGCGGGCGGCTGCGCGCGTTGCCGGTGCGGTGCAGGCCCATGATGGCCAGGGAGGTCACCGACTTGCCGGAACCGGACTCGCCGACGATCCCGAGCGTCTTGCCGCGCTCCAGGTCGAAGGTGAGCCCGTCGACGGACTTGACCAGTCCGTCGTCGGTCGGGAAGTGCACCTTGAGGTCGCGCACGGAGAGGAAGGATCCGTCCCGCGGCCCGGCCTGCTGTGGGACGAAGGCCGGCTCGCCGGAGGTGGCGGAGGTGCCGGAGGAAGAGGCGGGGGTCTCGGTCACGTCAGCCTCACGCGCGGGTCGATGACGGCGTACAGCAGGTCCACGATCAGGTTGGCCATCACCACGAAGAGCGCGGCGAGCAGGGTGACTCCCATGATCACGGGGAGGTCGCCGGCGCCGATCGCCGCCACGGCGGCCGTTCCCAGACCCTGGAAGTTGAAGGTCGTCTCGGTGAGCACCGCGCCGCCGAGCAGTCCGCCGAGGTCGAGGCCGAACATGGTGACGATCGGGGTGAGGGTGGAGCGCAGGGCGTGCTTGCGGATGACCACGCCTTCCGTGAGGCCCTTGGCGCGGGCCGTACGGATGTAGTCCTCGCCGAGGACCTCCAGCATCGTGGCGCGGGTGATGCGGGCGTAGGTGGCGGCGAAGAGGAAGGCGAGGGTGATCCAGGGCAGGATCAGGCTGTTGAGCCAGGCCACCGGATCCTCGGTCAGAGGTTTGTAGTTGGAGACCTCCAGCCAGCCGAGGCCGTAGACGAAGATCGCGGGGGCCACCATGCCGGTGAAGAAGATCGGCAGGGAAACGCCGGCGAGCGCTCCGATCATGACGGTGCGGTCGAGGGCGGTCCGGCGCTTGAGCGCCGAGACCACGCCGGTGGCCACACCGGCGATCACCCAGATCACGGCCGCCCCGAGGGCGAGCGAGAGGGTGACCGGCATCCGGTCGAGCATGGTCTCCCAGACGGGCGCCTCGGTCTTGAAGGAGTAGCCGAAGCAAGGCGCCGCGCAGTGCGTGACATCCGTGCCGCCGTCGTAGTCGCGGCCGGCGAAGATGCCCTTGAGGAAGAGCAGGTACTGCTCGGAGATGGGCTTGTCGAAGCCCATCTTCACGCGGATGCCCGCCAGGGCGGTCTCGTTGGTCTCGCGGCCCGCGTACATGAGTGCGGGGTCGCTGCCGGTCAGCTTCGGGACCGCGAAGAAGATGCCGAAGGTGACCACGGAGACCACCAGCAGCGTGGCGACGACATTGAACAGCCGCCGTATGAGGTAGACGAGCACTGCAGTCGGCCGCCCGGGGCGGGTGGCCGCCGTCCCTCGTGGGGACGGCGGCCACCGCCTGCGGCCTTCACCTGCCCTTCGGACTAGCGCATGTGCGGTGAAGGCACTTACTTGCGTGCTTTGTTGGGCCTGCGGTTACTTGACGACGCCGAGGACGGCGAGGTCGATCTTGCCCAACGAGTCGTTGAAGTAGACGTTGGTCAGGCGCGGGTTGTGGTACACGAACGCCTTGTCGAAGTTGATCGGGAGGTAGAGGGCCTTCTCCATGATCTTCTTGTTGATGTCCGTGTAGAACGGGGCTGCGGCCTCGGGCGTCGCGGCGGCGGCGGCCTTGTCGAAGAGCCCGTTGACCTCGGGGTCGTCGAGCATCGAGAAGTTGTTGTTGGCGTTCTGGGCGATGAACGACCCGTCGACCAGCGGCTGCAGGAAGCCGGCGCCGGAGTTGTAGTCGGCACCCCAGCCCATCACGATGATGCCGTAGTTCTTCTTCTTCACGTTCTCGGGCGAGCCGATCACGGAGGAGGAGAGCTTGCCGTCGTACTGGTCGATCGTCGCCTTGATGCCGACCTTGGCGAGCGCCGCCTGGAGGGACTCGGCGGTCTTCACCTCGGGGGCGCGGTTGTTGCGCACCGCGATGGTGGTCTCGAAGCCGTCCGGCTTGCCACAGGCCGCGAGGGCCTCCTTGGCCTTGGCCTCCTGCGGCTCGCCCTTCGTCAGACCGTAGGGGTCGTAGGACTTGTCCGAGCCGGGGATGCCGGGCGGCAGCATGTTGGCGCCGAGGTCACCGCTGGTCGGGCCGCCGCGGGCGGTCTGCAGGGACTTCGGGTCGGCCGCGTAGATGACGGCCTTGCGGCACTCGATGTTGTCGAACGGCGCGACGGTCTGCGGGAAGACGAAGTAGCGGATGTAGCCCGTGAACGGGTTGTCCGCGTTCTTCTTCAGCTCCTCGTCCTTGAGGACCTTGTTCTTGCCGGCCTGCTGCATACCGGTGCCGTCGACCGCGAGGTCGATGTCGCCGGACAGCAGACGCTGGTCCATGTCGTCCGGGTTGGTCGTCACCGTGAAGGAGACCTTGTCCGGCAGACCCGTGCGGATCGTGTCCGTCTTCGGGTCCCAGTGCTCGTTGCGGACGAAGGTCGCACCCTTGCCCGCGGTGAAGCTCTCGACCTTGTACGGGCCGGTGGAGACCGGCTTGTTGGTGTACGTCGCGCCCTCGTCCTTGCTCATCGGGACCGGCGAGGAGGACGGCATGGCCAGCAGGTAGCTGAAGTCGGAGTTGGCGCTCGCCAGGTTGAAGACGATCGTCTTGTCGTCCGGCGTCTCGACGGACTTCAGACCCATCTTGTTGGGGTCGCTGTCCTTGTACGGGCCGGGGTACTTCTGGCCCTGGTCGAGCAGGTCGATCAGGTACGTGGGACCGCCGGACAGCACGTCCTGCGCGAAGACGCGCTCGATGCCGTACTTGAAGTCCTTCGAGGTGATCGGCGTACCGTCCTCGAACTTCACGCCGTCCTTGATCTTGACGGTGTACGTCTTGCCGTCGTTGCTCAGGACCGGCAGGGCCTCGGCGAGGTCCGGGACCAGCTTGGTGCCGTCCTTGCCCGGCTTGCTGTCGTACGCGAGCAGCTGACGGATGTAGAGGCGCTGCATGTTCCAGACGAAGCCGTAGTAGGCACGCGCCGGGTCCAGGTAGTCGACGTCCTGCGGCGACCAGAGCTTGAGCTCGCCACCCTTGGTGGTCGACGGGTTCACGACGCCGGTGGTGGCGGCGTTGAACGCGGCGGCACCGCCGGTGTTCTTGCCCTCGGTCTTCTTGCCGTCTTCGCCACCGCACGCGGCGGTCAGCGACAGGGCGGCGATCACGGCGGTGATCGCGAGTGCCTGCTTTCTGCGGATCACGGTTGTCCAACCTCCATAGGTGGGTGAATCGTTGAGCGGTTCAGCTGCCCTTGGGGTCGAGTGCGTCACGCAGCCCGTCCCCAAAGAGGTTGAACGCCAGGACGGTGATGAAGATCGTGATACCGGGGACCACCATGTACATGGGGTCGTCCTGGTAGATGGGGATGGCGTCGGACAGCATCTTTCCCCAGGAGGCCGTCGGCGGCTTGACGCCGGCGCCGAGGAAGCTGAGGGCCGCTTCCGTCAGGATGTTGGTCGGGATGATCAGCGTCGAGTAGACGAGGATCGGGGCGACCAGGTTGGGCAGCAGCTCCTTGATCAGGATGTAGCCGCGCCCGGCGCCGAGGCTGCGAGCGGCCTCGACGTACTCGCGCTCCCGCAGGGAGATCGTCTGCCCCCGGACGATGCGGCCGATGTACGGCCACCCGAAGAATCCGATGACGACGACCAGCACGCCCATGCGGACGCCCGAACCCGAGAACCCCCAGAGGGAGTTGGGGACGACGGAGACCAGCGCGATGGTGAACAGCAGCTGCGGGAAGGCCAGCAGCAGGTCCATCACGCGGCTGATGACGCCGTCGACCCAGCCGCCGAGGAACCCGGCGAGCGCACCGAGCAGGACGCCGATGACGACCGACACGAAGGCCGCGAGGAACGCGACGACCAGGGAGATCCGGGCGCCGTAGACGATCCGGCTGAACACGTCGCGCCCGTTGGTGGGTTCGACGCCCAGCAGGAAGTCGGAGCTCATGCCGCCGAAGGAGCCGATCGGCGTGCCGAGGTCCGGGTCGATCAGGTCCTCGTGGAACTCGTTGGGCGGGTGGCCCAGCAAGCTCACGATCTGCGGCGCGAATACCGCCACCAGGATCAGGAGGATCACGACCACGCCGCCGGTGAGCGCGACCTTGTCGCGCTTGAGCCGCATCCAGGCGATGCGGCCGGGCGAGCGGCCTTCGATGGCCTTGGCAGGGACGTCGGCTACGGACACGGGTGCGGGTGTTTCCGCGCTCGTGTCATGCAGTGGTGCCGTCATCGTGGTGGGGACCCCTCTCGGCCGACGGGTGGCCGGCCCATGCCCGCCGCTGTAGCGGCGTTGGTGCGGAGTGGCGCTCGGAGTGCGTGGGATACACAGGACGCGTGTGAAGTGCAGGAAGTGCTCGGTGGAACAACAAGCGAAGTGCACGTACAGAGCTGGTCTTCCGGGACTGACCCGGGCTCTTGGGTGGGGAGTCTTCATCGGGCACTCAATCGGCCGCCAGACCTGCCGGGGATGTGATGCGCAACCGTGATCTGCACCGACAGCTTCCGTTATCCGAACGATCGGCTCTGTTGAGCGGTGAAACACCGCACGTTCGGCGCGGAACGGACATCCTGCCCAACTGCCATTTCAGGCAAGGATCTTGGGTGGATTCGGTGGATATGACGAAGGCCGCACCGATGCGTTCGGTGCGGCCTTCGAGATGGATGTCTCAATATGCGGATGTCTGGAAGTCGACGTTTCTACTCGTAAGTAGGCATCTGCCGGAGGGTGCGCCCGGTCAGTACGCAGGTGCCTGGCCCTCGCGGTCGTAGAAGGGGCGGGTCTGCGCGCGCAGCCACATCGCGACGGGGTCGTGCTCGTCCGCGAGCGCCACCGTGCACACCGGTACGCCCTCGGGAACGACGCCGACCGACTGGCGCATCATCTCCCGTACGGACTCCAGGGCGGGCGCCGAAGCGTCGTACAGGTCGAGCCCCACCGCGAGGTACGGGGACCCGAGCGCCGGCTGCACCCACGCGCGGCGGAGCGAGCGGACGGCGGGCGTCCGGTGGGCGTGCTGGGTCAGCAGCCCGTAGAACTGCGGGAGCTCGATGGCGGGCTCGGACAGCCGCAGCGGCCCGGCCGGCATCCGCTCCAGGCCCGTGGCGATCCGGCGCAGGTCCGCCCACGGGACGCCGAGGCCGCCGCCCTGGGCGTGCGGGTTGAGCCACAGGCCCCAGCGGTCGGGGTACAGCGCGCGGGCGATGTCCCGGCCGGTGACCACCTCGTAGCCCCGGTTCCAGCCACTAGCGGCCAGCTCCTGCGGGGAGGTCACGCAGGGCGCGTACCCGAGGCCCTCGACCTCCATGCCGCCGTACTGGGCGTCCGGGGAGCCCGGCTGCCCCTGCCACAGCAGCATCCACAGCCGGCCCTCGGAGAGGGCGTGCAGAAGCGACTCGTAGATCTCGTAGCGCCCGGGAGTCACCTGGCGCAGCTTGTGCTCGACCTGCCCGGCCGCGGCCGTGCCTGACGCACTCACCCGGTACCCCTCCTCGTCTCTGCTTCCGCCCGACGTCAACGAGTGAACAGCTTAAGCGGCCCTACGGGAGGTAGAAGGGGCGTACGCGCTCACGAATCCAGTCCGTGACCGGGTCCTCGGCGGCGTCGAGCAGGATCAACTGCACCGGCCAGGGCGGCGGAACACGGGTCAGGGCCCGGCCGAGGGCGTCCATCGGGGCATTGCGGGTCCCTGGCTCCCATCCCACCAGTCGGACACCGATGAACAGCTGCGGCTCCCCGCCCTCGACGCTCGCGAGGCAGCGGTAGGCCGCGGAGACCACGCCGGTGGCGCGGAACTCCTCGGCGGCGGCGCTCAGGAAGTCCACCGGTTCCTCCTGCCAGTCCGGCTCGTAGAGCCGCACGCGGCCGCCGGTGGCGGGTCCGTCGAGGGGGCTCCGGCCGGTGCGGCAGAGCTCCGCGACGGCGGGCGGGGGCAGGGGGACGCCGACGGCGCCCTCGGGGTTGAGGGCGATGCCGAGCTGCGGGGGCAGGCCGCGGGCGAACTCGACGGCGGGGGCCACGGCGAAGTCCATGCCGGGGCCGACGCAGGCGAGGAACTGGGCCTCCGAGCTGTACACCGGGACGTACGCGGCTCCGCCGATGTCCATGGTGGGCAAGGTCAGCCCCTCGGCGCCGCCCTGCCCTTGGCCTCCGCCGGCGGGCAGGGGCACCCAGACCTGGCTCCGGCCGAGCACCTCCAGGATCCGCCCGCCGGCGTCCGGCTGCCCGAGCGCCGCCCCGAGGACCTGCTCCAGCTCGTTCCCAGGCCAGCCGCCGCCGTGCATGTACCCCTGCCTCCGTCGTCCCGCCGATGTCGTGCCCGAGGCTATCGGCCCGAGCCGCGCCGCACGCCCCCGGGCCGGTCCGTTCTGCGGCGCCGCCGCGCAAGCGCCCCCGGGCTGCGCCCGGGCCCCGCTCCTCAAACGCCGGAGGGGCTGAATTCCCGCCCCGCCGGGCTGGAATTGCCCTGCGGGCCCACCGGCCGCACCTGGCGGCCGGCACCAGCCACAATCCGGCCTGGCCGGCGTTTGAGGCGTGGGGGTCCCCCCGGACGGAGTCTGGTGGGGGCACCTCCCAGCGGTAGCTGGGGGAGAGAGTCCGGGGCGGAGCCCCGGGAACGGCGCCGCGCCCCGCCGGGTCAGTCGTGGAAGGCGATGCGCGCCACCGCGGCAGCGGAGCGGCGGTCCAGGAGGGTGGCCGAGGCGCAGCCCGCCGGGGGGCGACCGGCTTCCGCTTCGCGCAGGAGGCGGTTCACCGCACCCCGGTGCCTGGCGAAGGCGTACGCCGACACCCGCCGCCCCCGCGCCGCCTGACCCGACAGCGCCTCCTCGGGGCTGCTGTCCAGGAGGAGGAGGTGCAGGGCCCGGCCCCGCCGCCGCGCCACCGCCGCGAGGAGCGCCCGCACCCAGCTCTGCGTACCGCAGTCGTGGACGACGACGGAGCGCCCGGAGCGGAGCGTGCGCCACAGCCCCCAGTAGTGCGCGGCACGCACCAGCGGCCGGTACACCGCGTACGGCAGCGCCCCCGGCATGCGGCGCTCCCAGCGCTCTCGGGTGTCCTGGGAGTCGATGGCGCCGCCCTCGGACCCGCCCTCGGCCGCGGCCCGCTTGATCAGCGTGCTCTTGCCGCCGCCCGGCAGGCCGGAGACGACCACGATGTCGCCCTGGGCGAAGCGGAGCCGCTGCGGGCCCCGGACGCCCGGCCCGCGCAGGTCCCGTACGGGCCCGGCGTCGTGTCCGCGCGCACGCGTCGCGCCGCCGCCACGCTGCGTCGGTACCGCGCCCACGCTTCCCGCGGCCGCCGCCACGCCTACGAATCTCCGCACAGTGTTCGCCTCCCCCGAATCGGGTCACCAGGACCCTTGCCCACTGAGTGTAAAGAGACGGTAATCCGGCAGTCCCGGTTCCGGTCGGCTCCGGTCCACTCCCCGGACACCGCACGATCTTTCGGACCCACCCACCCGATCACCACCACGGCGTGCAATGATGTGCGCCATCTGGACCAACCGCATCACCAATTGCATACCGGCCGCTTGAATCCGCGCGGGAGAGTCCCGGCACGCCGCAAGGCCGTGCGTGGGCGCCGAAGGAGCAAGAACCTCCCTTGAATCTCTCAGGCCCCGTACCGCGTGGATGAGGCAGATCTGAAAAGCGAGCTGTTCGGCAGCTCCACCCAAGGTGCAAGTCGCAGATCCCTGACATCTCAGGAACTCTCGGCGAACCTCTCAGGTTCCGATGACAGATGGGGAGGACCTCTCCTCGTCATGTCATGCCCTGGGACCCGGGAGCCACACCCATGAGCACTGCCCCCCGCCTGACCGCCCTCGATGCGCTGCACCGTTCCCTCGGTGCGACCATGACCGACTTCGCGGGCTGGGACATGCCCCTGCGGTACGCCAGTGAGCGCGACGAGCACAACGCCGTCCGCACCAAGGCCGGTCTCTTCGACCTCTCCCACATGGGCGAGATCACCCTGACCGGCCCGGAGGCCGTCAAGGCCCTGGACTACGCGCTGGTCGGCAACATCTCGACCGTCGGCGTCGGCCGGGCCCGCTACACGCACATCTGCCGGGAAGACGGCGGCATCGTCGACGACCTGATCGTCTACCGCCTCGGCGAGACCGAGTTCATGGTCGTCGCGAACGCCTCCAACGCCCAGGTCGTCCTCGACGCCCTGACCGAGCGTGCCGCCGGCTTCGACACCGAGGTCCGCGACGACCGCGACGCGTACGCGCTGATCGCGGTGCAGGGCCCGGAGTCCCCCGGCATCCTCGCCTCCCTCACCGACGCCGACCTGGACGGGCTGAAGTACTACGCAGGCCTCCCGGGCACCGTCGCCGGCGTGCCCGCGCTGATCGCGCGCACCGGCTACACGGGCGAGGACGGCTTCGAGCTGTTCGTCTCCCCCGAGCACGCCGTGGAGCTGTGGCAGGCGCTGACCAAGGCCGGCGAGGGCGTCGGCCTGGTCCCGGCCGGCCTGTCCTGCCGCGACACCCTGCGTCTGGAAGCGGGCATGCCGCTGTACGGGCACGAGCTGACCACCTCCCTCACCCCCTTCGACGCGGGTCTGGGCCGGGTAGTCAAGTTCGAGAAGGAGGGGGACTTCGTCGGCCGCGCCGCGCTGGAGGCCGCCGCCGAGCGCGCCGCCACGAACCCGCCGCGCAAGCTCGTCGGCCTGATCGCCGAGGGCCGCCGCGTCCCGCGCGCCGGCTTCCCCGTCGTCGCCGACGGGCAGGTCATCGGAGAGGTCACCTCGGGCGCCCCGTCCCCGACGCTGGGCAAGCCGATCGCGATGGCGTACGTCGACGCGGCGCACGCCGCGCCCGGCGCCTCCGGCGTCGGCGTCGACATTCGCGGTACGCATGAGCCGTACGAGGTCGTCGCTCTGCCGTTCTACAAGCGGCAGAAGTAGTCCTTGTAGTCAGGCCTGCCGCCCGGGTGCCCCGTGCGGCGATGTCCCAGTACCCAAGACCACCGTTCGTTTCCACTGCCCCGCATCCAGGAGAATCAGGCCATGAGCACCCCCCAGCAGCTGCGTTACACCAAGGAGCACGAGTGGCTGTCGGACGTCGAGGACGGCGTCGCGACGGTCGGCATCACGGAGTTCGCGGCCAACGCGCTCGGTGACGTCGTCTACGCCCAGCTCCCCGAGGTCGGCGAGACCGTGACCGAGGGCGAGACCTGTGGCGAGCTGGAGTCGACGAAGTCGGTCAGCGACCTGTACTCCCCCGTCTCGGGCGAGATCGTCGAGGCCAACCAGGACGTCATCGACGACCCGGCCCTGGTGAACTCCGCTCCGTTCGCGGGCGGCTGGCTGTTCAAGGTGCGCATCTCGGAGGAGCCCAAGGACGTGCTCTCCGCCGAGGAGTACGCCGCCCTCACCGCCGGTAACTGACCCCAGGGGATCCTGATGTCCGTACTGAACACCCCTCTCCACGAACTCGACCCCGATGTCGCCGCAGCCGTCGACGCCGAGCTCGTGCGCCAGCAGTCGACCCTGGAAATGATCGCGTCGGAGAACTTCGCTCCGGTCGCCGTCATGGAGGCCCAGGGCTCGGTCCTGACCAACAAGTACGCCGAGGGCTACCCCGGCCGCCGTTACTACGGTGGCTGCGAGCACGTCGACGTGGTCGAGCAGATCGCGATCGACCGCATCAAGGCGCTGTTCGGCGCCGAGGCCGCGAACGTGCAGCCCCACTCGGGCGCCCAGGCCAACGCCGCCGCGATGTTCGCGCTGCTGAAGCCGGGCGACACGATCATGGGCCTGAGCCTGGCCCACGGCGGTCACCTGACCCACGGCATGAAGATCAACTTCTCCGGCAAGCTCTACAACGTGGTCCCGTACCACGTCGACGAGACCGGCCGTGTGGACATGGCCGAGGTCGAGCGCCTCGCCAAGGAGACCCGCCCGCAGCTGATCGTCGCGGGCTGGTCCGCCTACCCGCGCCAGCTGGACTTCGCCGCCTTCCGCCGCATCGCGGACGAGGTCGGCGCGTACCTGATGGTCGACATGGCGCACTTCGCCGGCCTGGTCGCCGCGGGTCTGCACCCGAACCCGGTACCGCACGCCCACGTCGTCACCACCACCACGCACAAGACCCTCGGCGGTCCGCGCGGCGGTGTCATCCTGTCGACGCAGGAGCTGGCCAAGAAGATCAACTCCGCGGTCTTCCCGGGTCAGCAGGGCGGCCCGCTGGAGCACGTGATCGCGGCCAAGGCCGTCTCCTTCCTGGTCGCGGCCTCGGATGACTTCAAGGAGCGCCAGGTCCGCACCCTGGAGGGCGCGAAGATCATCGCCGAGCGCCTGGTCCAGCCGGACGTCACCGAGGTCGGCGTCTCCGTCCTCTCCGGCGGCACGGACGTGCACCTGGTCCTGGTCGACCTGCGCAACTCCGAGCTCGACGGCCAGCAGGCCGAGGACCGGCTCCACGAGATCGGCATCACGGTCAACCGCAACGCCATCCCGAACGACCCGCGGCCGCCGATGGTCACCTCGGGTCTGCGGATCGGCACGCCGGCCCTGGCCACGCGCGGTTTCGGCGCCGAGGACTTCACCGAGGTCGCCGAGATCATCGCGGCCGCGCTGAAGCCGGCCTACGACAGCGAGAGCCTCAAGGCGCGCGTCTCCGCGCTCGCCGCGAAGTTCCCGCTGTACCCGTCGCTCTAGGCAACGGCCTGAGGGGGCCCGGCCTTGTTTTGCACAGGGCCGGGCCCGTTTCATGACCAAAGCCCCAGGTGGATGCGGCCCACGGCTTCTCGATCCTGCTGCTGGTCACCGTCGGCCACAGCTGGGAGGCCCTGGCCGGCGTGGTCTCCGCCGCGATGGTGGTCTCGTACCTGATCGGCCCGATCGCGGTCGGCGTCTTCCGCAGGACCAAGCCCGAGCTGCCGCGCCCCTTCCGCCTGCCGGCGGCCAGGATCCTGTGCCCCGTCACCTTCGCCTCCGCCGCCTGCGCCCTGTACTGGTCCAAGTGGCCGGACACCGGCAAGGTGGTGCTGCTCACCCTGGTCGCCGCCCCGATCGCGGCCGTGGTGCTGAAGCGCAAGGGCGAGAAGAACCTGGCCAGGCAGTTCGCCCCGGCCTGGTGGATGATCGCCTTCCTGCTCTGGCTGGGCACCCTGTCGGCGCTCGGCAGCAAGGAATTCGGCGGCCACGGGGTCATCCCGGGAGGCGTGGACATCGCCCTCGTGGGCCTCTCGGCCCTGGGCTTCTACTTCTGGGCCGTACGGTCCGGCGTCAAGGCCCACCTCGCGGGCCTGCCCGGCCCGGACCCGGTCCTGGACGCCACCGACGCCGCCCCCGCCCCCGCCGGGCAGCCCCACGCACCGGAGCGTGAACTGTCCCGCGCCTGATCCCCACCACCGCGCCTCGTCCGGCGGACGAGCCGTTCACCTCACCGCGTTAAGCTCGTCTGCCGGACAAAATCCGCAGATCGTCCCTCCTGCCCCGCTTCCCACCCACGAGCAGACATAGGAGTCCGCAACCGTGGCCATCTCCGTCTTCGATCTCTTCTCGATCGGCATCGGTCCCTCTTCCTCCCACACCGTCGGGCCGATGCGCGCCGCGCGCATGTTCGTGACCCGGCTCAAGAAGGACGGTGTCCTCGCCCAGACCGCCTCCGTGCGCGCCGAGCTCTTCGGCTCCCTCGGTGCGACCGGCCACGGCCACGGCACCCCCAAGGCGGTCCTGCTGGGCCTGGAGGGCCACTCCCCGCGCACGGTGAACGTGGAGACCGCGGACGACGAGGTGGAGCGCATCCGCAAGAGCGGCCGGCTGCGGCTGCTGGGCGCGGAGATAGGCGATGGCCACGAGATCGCCTTCGACGAGCCGAACCAGCTGATCCTGCACCGCCGGCGGTCGCTGCCGTACCACGCGAACGGCATGACCCTCTTTGCGTACGACGAAGCCGGCACCCCGCTGCTGGAGAAGACCTACTACTCGGTCGGCGGCGGTTTCGTCGTGGACGAGGACGCGGTCGGCGAGGACCGGATCAAGCTCGACGACACGGTGCTGAAGTACCCCTTCCGCTCCGGCGACGAGATGCTGCGCCTGGCGAACGAGACCGGCCTGTCGATCTCCTCCCTCATGCTGGAGAACGAGAAGGCCTGGCGCACCGAGGACGAGATCCGCGAGGGCCTCCTGGAGATCTGGCGCGTCATGCAGTCCTGCGTCTCGCGCGGCATGTCCCGCGAGGGCATCCTCCCGGGCGGCCTGCGGGTCAAGCGCCGGGCCGCCTCCACGGCGCGCCAGCTGCGCACCGAGGGCGACCCGATGCTGCACCGCAGCGAGTGGGCGACCATCTACGCGATGGCGGTCAACGAGGAGAACGCGGCCGGCGGCCGGGTCGTGACGGCCCCCACCAACGGCGCCGCGGGCGTCCTCCCGGCAGTGCTCCACTACTACATGAACTTCGTGCCGGGCGCGGACGAGGACGGCGTCGTCCGCTTCCTCCTCGCGGCGGGCGCGATCGGCATGCTCTTCAAGGAGAACGCCTCCATCTCCGGCGCCGAGGTCGGCTGCCAGGGCGAGGTCGGCTCGGCCTGCTCGATGGCGGCGGGCGCCCTCGCGGAGGTCCTGGGCGGCACCCCGGAGCAGGTGGAGAACGCGGCCGAGATCGGCATGGAGCACAACCTGGGCCTGACCTGCGACCCGGTCGGCGGCCTGGTCCAGATCCCGTGCATCGAGCGCAACGGCATGGCGGCCGTCAAGGCCGTCACCGCGGCCAAGATGGCGATGCGCGGCGACGGCAGCCACAAGGTCTCCCTCGACAAGGTCATCAAGACCATGAAGGAGACCGGCGCCGACATGAAGGTCAAGTACAAGGAGACGGCCCGCGGCGGCCTCGCGGTCAACGTCATCGAGTGCTGATGCGGTAGCGGCAGGTGTGGCGGGAGGGGCCCGGCGTGCGCGCCGGGCCCCTCCCCTTCGTTTCTCTCCTTCTTTTTACCCGCCGTGCGGAACCGGGGCATCCGCCCTGGGCGTCCTCATCGGTGTCGCAAGTCCCCGTCTCAGGAGAATCGAGGGGACGTCATGATCCACCGACGTTTCCGCCGGATCGTGGCCCTGGCCTCCGGCGCCCTGCTCACCGCAACACTCGCCTTCGCCGCTCCGGCTTCGGCCGCCCCGGCTTCCCTCGGCACCCAGACCCAGACCCAGACTCCGCTCGTGGTCAACGCCCGCTGGGGCGGGCACCCCACGTTCGACCGGATCGTCATCGACATCCAGGGATACGTCCCCACGGCGACCGTCACCCCGGTCCAGCAGCTGTTCTACGACGGATCCGGCAAGCCCGTACCGCTGTCCGGGAAGTACTTCCTGGAGATCCGCCTCAACCCGGCCGCCGCGCACAACGACGCCGGTGGGAACGTCTACCTCGGGCCCAAGCTGCAGCAGATCAACCTGCCCAAGCTCAAGGGCATCGCACTGACCGGCGACTACGAGGGGTACGTGACCTTCGGCGCCGCCTTCGACACGCTGCCCTACTACCGCGCCTTCACCCTGCACTCGCCGGAACGGTTCGTCGTGGACATCGCCCGCTGAATCACCGGTGCTCGGGGTTCGGAAAGTCGAAACGGCAGCCGGCGTCCCACAGGGAGCGCTGGTTGCCGTGCGCCGGGATCCCGCCCGCGCCCTTGAGGAGGGCGGCCAGGTGCATGAGGTTCCAGGACATGAAGGCGGTGTTGCGGTTGGTGAAGTCGTTCTCGGGGCCGCCCGATCCCGGGTCGAGGTAGGACGGCCCGGGTCCGGCCTCGCCGATCCAGCCGGCGTCGGCCTGCGGCGGGATCACGTAGCCGAGGTGCTGGAGGCTGTAGAGGATGTTCATGGCGCAGTGCTTGACGCCGTCCTCGTTGCCGGTGATGAGCGCGCCGCCGACCCGCCCGTAATAGGCGTACTGGCCCTGCTCGTTCAGCAGGGAGGAACAGGCATAGAGCCGTTCGATGACCTGCTTCATCACGGAGCTGTTGTCGCCGAGCCAGATCGGGCCGCAGAGCACGAGGATGTCGGCGTCCATGATCTGGCTGTACAGCACCGGCCACTGGTCGCTCTCCCAGCCGTGCTCGGTCATGTCCGGCCAGACGCCGGTCGCGATGTCGTGGTCGACGGCGCGGATCAGCGAGGTGCGGACCCCGGCCGATTCCATGACGGCCCGGCTCTTGGCGATCAGACCCTCCGTGTTGCTGGTCTCCGGTGAACGCTTGAGGGTGCAGTTCACGTAGAGGGCGGAGAGGTTCGAGTAGTCGGGACGGTTCGCGGGGACGTCGGTGTCGTCGTTGTCGGCAGCCACCTCTTCAGCCTGGGCGGGGCGGGTCCTCGCCGCCAGCCGGCCACGGCCGTTTGGGGCGGGTTGTTACCGGTCCGCGCGGCCGACTAGGGTCAGTGGGCCTTGGTGTTCGGGAAACCGGTGGGAAACCGGTGCGGCCCTCGCCACTGTGATCGGGAAGTCCGGCTCCAATCCTGCGGGAAGCCACTGGGCCCGCGCGGGAGACCGCACGGCCCCGGGAAGGCGGAGCCCGGGCATCAGTACCCGTGAGCCAGGAGACCGGCCGGGGCGCGCTGTCCATCCACGAGGTGCTGGAGAGGTCTTCCCCACTCATGCATATAGCCGAGGGCTTCCTGCCCCCTCTGCACGCGGTCGCCTGGGGCGCCGCGTCCGCCCCCTTTGTCGTACACGGTGTCCGTGCCCTCACCCGCGAGGTGAAGGAGAATCCGGAGAGCACGCTGCTGCTCGGGGCGTCCGGAGCGTTCACTTTCGTCCTGTCCGCACTGAAGATCCCTTCTGTGACGGGCAGTTGCTCGCACCCGACCGGCACCGGGCTCGGCGCCATCCTGTTCCGGCCGCCGATCATGGCGGTGCTCGGCACGATCACCCTGCTCTTCCAGGCGCTACTGCTGGCGCACGGCGGGCTGACCACCCTGGGCGCGAACGTCTTCTCGATGGCGATCGCCGGCCCGTGGGCCGGGTACGGCGTCTACCGGCTGCTGCGCCGGTTCGGGCTGCCGCTGATGGTGACCGTGTTCTTCGGGGCCTTCTTCGCCGACCTGATCACCTACTGCGTGACCTCGCTCCAGCTCGCGCTGGCCTTCCCGGACCCGGCGACGGGCTTCCTCGGCGCGCTCGGGAAGTTCGGCGGGATCTTCGCCGTCACCCAGATCCCCCTCGCGGTCAGCGAGGGCCTGCTGACGGTGCTCGTGATGCGGCTGCTGATGCAGTCCAGCAAGTCGGACCTGATCCGGCTCGGCGTCGCGAAGCTCACCGGGTCGAAGACGAAGCAGCAGGAGGCGACGGCCCGATGACCAGGAACGCGAAGATCAACACCCTGCTGCTGCTCCTGGTGGCGGCCCTCGCCGTGCTGCCGCTGGCCCTGGGCCTCGGCGAGGGCAAGGAGGAGCCGTTCACGGGCGCCGACGCCCAGGCGGAAGCGGCCATCACCGAGCTGGACCCGGACTACGAACCGTGGTTCTCGCCGCTCTACGAACCCCCGTCCGGGGAGATCGAGTCGGCCCTGTTCGCCCTCCAGGCTGCGCTGGGCGCGGGCGTGCTCGCGTACTACTTCGGCGTCCGCAAGGGCCGCCGCCAGGGCGCGGCCGCCGCTGCGGCCGAGGCCGCCGACCCCGCTGCCACGGCCCCCGGCGGGGAGCGCTAGCCGGTGCTGCCCATCGACGCTGCGGCGCACAGCAGCCGCTGGCGCCGCCGGCATCCCCTGGAGAAGGCCCTCCTGGGGCTCGGGCTCACGGTCACGGCTGTGTGCCTGCCGCCCTGGCCCGGCGGGCCGCTGGTCGGCGCCGCCACGCTGGCCGTGCTGCTCGGGCCGGCCGGGGTGGCCGGGCGGCAGCTGTGGCGGGCCTTCCGGATCCCGCTCGGCTTCTGCTTCACGGGGGCGCTGCCGCTGCTGTTCGCGGTCGGCGGACCCGCCGGGTGGGTCACGCTGGCCCCCGACGGCCCCCGGCACGCCGCCGAGCTGCTGCTGCGCACCTCGGCGGCCTCGCTCGGCGTGCTGCTGTTCGCCTTCACCACCCCGGTGTCGGACGTCCTCCCCCGGCTGGTCCGGGCGGGGGTGCCGGCGCCGGTGGTGGACGTGGCCCTGGTCATGTACCGGATCACGTTCCTGCTGCTCGACTCCCTGACCCGGATCCGCCAGGCCCAGGCGGCCCGTCTGGGCAACACCGGCCGGGCGGCGGCCTGGCGTTCGGTGGCCGGGCTCGCCGCGACCTCGTTCGTACGGGCCTTCGACCGGGCGGGGCGGCTCCAGTCGGGCCTGGCCGGGCGGGGCTACGACGGCGCGCTGCGGGTGCTGGTGCCCGAGGCCGCCCTGTCGTGGCGGTTCCTGGGCTGCTCGGCCGCCCTCCTGGCCGCCCTGGTGGCCGTCACCCTCGTACTGAAGGAGCTGTACCTGTGAGGCCGTTGGTGGAACTGGCCGGCGCCGGCTACGCGTACGAGGACGGCCCTTCGGTGCTGTCCGGCGTGGACTTCGCCATCGCCGAGGGCCGGGCGCTGGTGCTGCTGGGCCGCAACGGCTCGGGCAAGACCACGCTGATGCGGCTGCTGAGCGGCGGCCTGCGGCCGGGCTCGGGCGCGCTGCACCTGGACGGCACGGTGGTGACGTACGACCGCGCGGGCCTGACCCGGCTGCGGACGGCGGTGCAGCTGGTCGTGCAGGACCCGGACGACCAGCTGTTCGCGGCCTCGGTGGAACAGGACGTGTCCTTCGGGCCGATGAACCTGGGGCTGCCGCCGGCGGAGGTCCGCGAGCGCGTCGACTCCGCCCTCGCCGCCCTGGACATCACCGCACTGCGCGACCGCCCGACGCACCTGCTCTCCTTCGGCCAGCGCAAGCGCGCGGCGATCGCGGGTGCGGTGGCGATGGCTCCGCGGGTGCTGATCCTGGACGAGCCGACGGCCGGGCTGGACCCCGACGGGCAGGAACGGCTGCTAGACGTCCTGGCGGGCCTGCGGGCGGCCGGCACCACGGTGGTGATGGCCACGCACGACGTCGACCTGGCGGTGCGGTGGGCCGACGACGCGGCGGTACTGACCCCGGCCGGCATCCGCGTGGGCCCGGCCGAAGCCCTGCTCTCGGACCCGGCCCTGCTCGCCGACGCCGGCCTGCGCCAGGCCTGGTCCCCGGCGGTGACGTCCTTCCTCCGCGCCCACGGCCTGCTGGCCACCGATGCCCCCGGGCCCCGTATTCCGGAGGCGTTGGCCGCCTGGCAGTAGGTAGGTTCGCGGCTCATGAGGTTGATCGAGACATCGAGCACGCCCGGATCCCTGCGCTGGGACGGCGACGAACTGGTGGACGCGGCCGGGGCGTTCCGCCGCTGGACCGCGGACGGGGTGGAGCACGCGAGCAGGTTCGGGTACGGATCCGAGATCGACCGAGCCGTGCACTCGCCCTCCGGCCGCTGGACGGTGGTCTACGAGGAGCGGGGCACGAAGGCCCTGCTTCTGGACGGGGAGAAGATCGCACGGGAGCTGAACCGGAGCTGCTACCAGGCCGAGAACTACGACTATCCGGTCGCGCTGGGCATCCTGCCGGACGGCAGAGAGGTCCTGGTGCACTGCCCGGACGCGTACAACGTCCTGGAGATCGAAGACATCGCGAGCGGCGTGCGACTCACCGCGGGGAGCCGCACGCCCCGGGACTTCTTCCACTCCCGGCTCGCCGTGAGCCCGGACGGGCGGCGCCTGCTGTCCGCCGGCTGGGTGTGGAGCCCGGTCGGCCTCGCGAGCGCCTACGACCTGGAGGCCGCGCTGACGGATCCGTCGCTCCTCGACGGGCAAGGGGCCCCGGGGAACACGGCGCTGGACGCCGAGGTGGGCGCCGCCTGCTGGCTCGACGCGGACCGGCTGGCGGTGGCCGCGACGGTCGAGGGCCTGGGTGACGAGGGGGACCGCCAGGCCCTGCGCGTGCGGGAGCTGGGCGTCTGGTCCTGTACCGAGGGGCGCTGGCTGCACCGGAGCCCGAGCACCGGCGACTGGGGCACGCTCGTCCCCTGCGGCGGGAACCGCGTCCTGTCCCTGTACGGGCACCCGCGTCTGGTCGACGCCACCGACGGCACCGTCCTGGCCGAGTGGCCCGACGTGGCGGTCTCCTCCCGGGAGGGGGCGTTCGGGGTCACCCACGTCCCCAGCCCCGTGACGGCCCTCCACGGCGACGGGACCCGCGTGGCCGTAGCCGTCGAGAAGGGGATCGCGGTCCTCGGGCTGCCCGCCTAGGGGCCCGGCAAACCTAGGATGGCGGCATGTCGCTCCCGCACGCCATCCTCACCGCCCTGCTCGAAAAGCCCTCGTCGGGGCTGGAGCTGACCCGGCGGTTCGACAAGTCGATCGGCTACTTCTGGTCGGCGACGCACCAGCAGATCTACCGGGAGCTGGGCCGGCTGGAGGAGTCCGGGCTGATCCGGGAGCTGCCCGGCGAGGTGCCGCTGCGGGGGCAGAAGAAGGAGTACGAGGTGCTGCCGGCCGGGGGCGCCGAGCTCGCGCGGTGGGTCGCCGAGAGCCAGGACCCCAAGCCGATGCGGGATCCGCTGCTGCTGCGCATCCGCGCGGCGGGCGTCGTGGGGCCACAGGGTCTCGGTCCCGAGCTGCGCCGCCATCTGGAGCTGCACCAGCGGCAGTTGGCCCAGTACGAGGCCATCGAGGAGAAGGACTTCCCGCCCGGCCGCGACGCGGTGGAGGACCGGCTGCGCCGGCTCGTCCTGCACGGCGGGATCGCCCTGGAGACGTTCTGGCTGCACTGGCTGGAGGAGGCCCTGACCGAGGTCGAGGACATGACGGAGCCGGACACCCCTTAGGAGGTGTCCGGCTGCCGGCGCCGGCCTACTTGTTCAGGGAGGCCCAGAACTCGTCGAAGCTGAGGAGGCCGTCGCCGTTCCCGTCCTTCGACGCGATCACGGCGTCCGCTATCGGGCCCGTGACGAACGGGTCGCCCATGGCCGCCATGGCCGACTTGAACTCCTCGGCCGTGACGAAGCCGTCACCGTTCACGTCGAACTTGCCGAACGTCGTCCGTGCGCTCTCGATGTCCGCCACTGGGTCCACCCCTTCTTGGTGCTTGTTGACCGGCTCAGGGTAGCGGCCGCCCGGATCCGGGCCCGCCGCGGGTCCCGTTCGAGCGGCAGAAAGATATGCCATTACTTTTCCATGATGCGGAAGAAAGAACTCCAGACAACAAATCGGAACGCCTCTTGTCACGCTCCGGGGTCAGCGCATAACGTAACGGCATTGCCGCCACACCAGGAGCGCAGGGCTCCCAGGGACTAGTGGCATAAAGGGCGATCACACAGATGGCGATCAGCGTCGACGCATCATTCGAAGTTCTGCCCTTCTCCCGCACCTGCCGTCACATCTGGGAAGACGGCGACCATGTGCTCATCGGAGTGAGTCCTGGAAACAGCTACTTCACTTCCGAGCGCATCGCCGGCCTCGCCCAGTGGGCCACGACCCGCTTCGCGCAAGTCGACTTCGTCTACGCGGACCTCCACGTGGACCGGATGTTCTCCGCTTTCGGATACTCCCGGGAGCATGCGCGGAAACGCGCGACGAAGGAGATCAAAGCGGTCCGGCGGCGGATCCTCAAAGGCGTGGAGGAATCAGGACCTCCACAGGTCGAGATACGCGTGAGGGCACTTTCCGAGTTCCAGTCGAATCCCGTTTACCAGCTGCTCCACCGGCGCGTTCTGCATTTCCTGGAAACCGACGGCGAATTCCGCAAGGGCTGCGAGCAGATGGCCCTGCACTTCGTCGGCTCCAAGTTGCCGGAAGGTGAATCGATCACCGACGAACAGTTGCAGGTCTGTTTCGATTACATGGCGGCCGAGCTGCCGTTCTTCGTGGACACCCCGAGCATCCTCGACGTGCCGTCCTCCGTGGCCGCGTACCACGTCAAGATGCCTCTTACGGATGTCCTGTTCGGGCGCGGCGGGGGCCTGCGCGCCACCCGCAACCAGGCGTACGCCGTCGTCCGGCCCGAGACCGACACGGTCCACCAGCACGCCGCGGCCGAAGGGAACGTCGATGAGCGTCGAGCAGCTTGAGGGCCGGGGGGACCGGGAAGTCCGGGAGGAGCAGCCGGTCCTCGACTTCCCGCTCTCGCGGCGCGGTGACGTGCTGCCGGAGGAGTGCGCCTGGCTGCGCGAGAAGGCACCGGTCGCCAAGGTCCGTACCCTCACCGGGGATCCGGCCTGGCTGGTGAGCAGCTACGCGCTGGCCAAGCAGGTACTGGAGGACGAGCGCTTCAGCCTCAAGGACACGGCGAACGCCGGTGTCCCGCGCCAGTACGCACTGACGATCCCGCCCGAGGTCGTCAACAACATGGGGAACATCAACAGCGCGGGCCTGCGCAATGCCGTGATGAAGGCGCTGAACCCGCGCCAGAAGGGGCTCCGGGACCACCTGCGGGCCACGGCCGGCGAGCTCGTCGACCGGATCGTCGCGGAGGGGGGCCCGGCCGACCTCCGGGCCGGCTTCTCCGATCCCTTCTCGGCGGCCCTGCACTGTCAGGTGCTCGGGGTGCCCTTCGAGGACTGGCGCCGGCTGATGTCGGGGCTGGACGTCGCGTTCATGACCGCGCGCGAGCCGTTCGCCGACTCGGCCCTCAACTGGTACAAGGACGTCGGCTACTTCGCCGACCGGCTGAACGTCCAGCTCGCTCTGCCCGCCGAGGAGCGTACGGGGCTCCTCGGAAGGTTCGCCGCGCTGAAGGAGGCGGATCCGGAGTCGGCGCACCTGACCGACGACATGTTCGCCACCGTCGCCGTCTCGCTGTTCGGGGCGGGCGCGGTGTCCACGTCGGCCTTCCTCAACCTCGCGGTCCTCGCGCTGCTGCAGAAGCCCGAGCTCATCGGCTACCTGCGCGCCCACCCGGAGCGCATGGGCAAGGCCGTGGAGGAGCTGCTGCGCTGGAACCTGTCGGTCGGCGACGGCCTGCCGCGCATCGCGCTGGCGGACGTGCGGGTCGGCGACGTGCTGGTGAAGGAGGGCGAGCTGGTGCTCGTCCTGCTGGAGGGGGCCAACTTCGACCCCGAGGCCTTCGAAAACCCGGACGAGCTGGACCTGGAGCGCGAGGCGGAGAACCCGAACCTCGCCTTCGGCGCCGGCCGGCACTTCTGCCCGGCCTCCGCGCTGGGCCGGGCGCACGCCGAGATCGCGTTGGAGGTGCTCGTCGAGCGGCTGCCGGGGCTGCGCCTCGCGGTTCCGGCGGAGAACCTCGTCTGGCGTACGGGCTTCATCAAGCGCCTGCCGGAGCGGCTGCCCGTCGCCTGGTAGCCCGAGGCTGGGGGTCCCCCCGGATGGGGGCACTCCCCCAGCCTCCGGCCGGGGGCACCCCCACCAGCGGTAGCCGGGGGAGAGTCCGGGGGAGGTCCCGGGAGCCGTGCGAGCTCCCGGGGCCCCATTCGCGCATCCGCGCGTCCGCTACCGGAAGATGCCGGTGTGGCCGAGCGAGTAGCGGCCGGGCTGCGGGTACACGGCCAGGCCGTGCGGGCCGCCGCCCACCGGGATCCGTGCGAGCTGCTTGCCGGTCACCGTGTCGATGGCGTACACCTCGGAGTTGTAGCGGCCCGACAGCCACAGCACCTGGCCGTCGGCGGAGACCCCGCCCATGTCGGGGCTGCCGCCGTCGGGCAGCGTCCACTTCTTGGTGAGCTTGTTCTGCGGGAAGTTGAAGACGGAGATGGTGCCCTCACCCCGGTTGGGGATGTACATCTCCTTGGAGTCACGGCTGATGTAGAGGCCGTGGCAGCCCTTCCCGGTCGGCAGGAGCTTGGGCGTCTCGAACTTGTCGCCGCTGAGCACCCACACGCCGTGCGCCATCATGTCCGCGACGTAGAAGGTCTTCCCGTCCGGCGAGACCTTCACGTCCTGCGGCATCGCGCCCTCGAACGGCAGCTTCTGCTGCCCGATGACCTCCATCTTCTCGGTGTCGACCTTGAGGAGCTCGCCGGAGAACTCGCAGCTCACGATGAAGTAGCGGCCGTCGGCGGAGAAGTCCGCGTGGTTGACGCCGTAGCAGCTCACCGGGACCGTCTTCACCCGGTCCATGGTGTGCGGGTCGCGGAAGACCAGTTCCTTGTCCATCGAGGCCATGACGATCGCGTACTTGCCGTTGGGCGTGAAGTACAGGTTGTACGGGTCGTGCACCTCGACCGGCTTCCCGGCCTCCCCGGTGGCCGGGTTGATCGGGGTGAGCGTGTGGCCCCGGTTGTTGTTGACCCACAGGGTCTTCATGTCCCAGGACGGGACCACGTGCTGGGGCTGGATGCCGACCGGGATGGTGTCGATGACCTGGTAGGTCGCCGGGTCGATGACGGACACCGTGTTGGAGTTGGTGTTCGGCACGTAGACCCGGGACGGGAAGTCCTTGACCACCGGGGAGAGCTTGTTCGGCCGGTCCGCCGCGTAGACGTCGTTGGGGTCGAGGAGGGGCGGCATGCCGGGCAGTCCGGGCGGGGCGGCGGGTACGGCCTTGACGGGCTTCGCCGGGCCCTTCGTACCCATGGCCTCGGCGGGCCCCTCGGCGGCTGATCCGCAGCCGGCCAGGGCGGCGAGGACCAGACCGGCGAGCAGCACGGTGGCCTTCCGGGGAAGGCGGATGGTCGTCATGGGGTCAGCAGCTCCGTGGTGGTCACCGCGCGCAGCTTGCGGCGCGCGAGTTCTTCGAGGAGGGGAGGCATCGCGTCGACCGTGTCCGCGTAGCCGAAGTGCAGGCTCACCACCGATCCGCCGTGGATCGTCCCGGTGACGGTGCGGATGACGGCCGCGGCGCCGGGCGAGGTGAAGTCGAGGGAGTCCACGTCGTACGAGAGGACGTGCGGGTACCCGGCCCGCTGGGCCAGCTTCCGGACGAGCGGGGTGGCGTACTGCGTCTGCGAGGGCCGGAACCAGGTGCCGATGGAGCCCGTGAGGCGCTTGAGCCGCTGGGCGCAGCCGGTGATCTCGGCGTAGGCCTCCGCCTCGGACAGCTCGTTGATCGCGAGGTGGCGCTGGGTGTGGTTGCCGAGCTCGTGGCCGCCGTCGAGGACCCGGCGGGCCATGTCCGGGTGGGCGTCGAGCCAGCTCCCGATCGCCAGTACGGTCACCCGCGCGCCCGCCTTCTCGGCCTCGGCCAGGACCGCCCGGGCGATGGCGGGGTCCCCGTTGCCGTGGAAGGTGAGGGCGACCCGGGGGCGGTCGCGCGGACCGTGCCCGATCTCGACGGGCTGCCCGGGGAACCGGCGCGGAGAGGCCGCGGCGGCCCGGGCCGGACTGGCCGGACTGGCGGCCGGACCCGGGGGCGGGGCGGAGGGTCCGGTGGCGGGGCGGCCCGATCCGCAGGCGGCGGTGAGGCCGGCCGCCGCCGCGCCGGCCGTACCGAGGGCGGCCGCGCGCAGGGCCGCGCGGCGGCCTGGATGTGAGAGCACCTGCCCATTTAAGGGGTGGATGGCCCGGAAGGTAATGATTGACCCAATTAGGGACGTTCGCCGGGAGGGACTCCGAGGGGGGTCCGTCCGCTATCCGGGCAACGATTCACCCGTAGTGTTCGATATTTATTCACTGATTACGAGGTGAGTGGCCCACCTCACCTAGGATTTAACCTGAAAGTCTTCTGATTTGCACACTTATGTCCGAGTAAGGACTTTTGGCGTTTGAGCCCTCGTCTGCCATAGTCGGGACCACGACTTCCCATTGACCCGAGCGAAGTCGCCTGCCGAGGATCACACCCCCTTCGATCCTCGGCATTTCCATGAAGCCCCCGCACCGCCCCACCACGGCGCCCCCGGGGGCTTCAGGCGTTCTGGCGGTCGGCGACCCGCATCTCGAACCAGGTGATCTTGCCGCGGGGCAGCAGGTCCGCACCCCAGCGGTCGGAGAGCTTGTCGACGAGGAAGAGCCCCCGGCCGGTGGTGTCCAGCTCGTGGACCGGCATCAGGCAGGGCAGCCCGCGCGAGGGATCGCGCACCTCCACGCGGATCCAGCCGCGCCGGCGCAGCATGCGTAAACCGAAGGAGCGGGCTCCGGTATGCCGGACCGCGTTGCCCACGAGCTCCGAGACCAACAGCACGGCATGCTCGGCGGTCTGCGGCGAGAGGCCCCAGAGGCGGATCACCACGCACTGGGTGAGCCGGCGAGCCGTGCTCGCCGACTCCGGCATGGACGGCAGCGTCACTTCGGCCTCGGCGGGATTCCCGTACGACTCCAGTGCTTTGAGGCCCTGTTCGTCCTCAAGCGCCGCCGTGAGCCGCACGGCCGAAGCGCTACTGCGCTGCCGCGGCTGTTCCACACCCTCCAGGCCCGCCATGCACCCATCATGGACGGCCCCACTGCCCTTCCGGGCCGTTCCACAGGAAAACACCCCCCGGATTCAACGAATCCAAGGGGGTGTCCTGTCATATGCGGGAGGCATGAGGAGCGTTGCGGTGCCGCCCTGACCTGCCGTTACGCACCGCACGGAGGTGATCACGGTGAGTGGATCACCGTTTCTCCTTAAGGCCCCCTTAAGGCCTGGCTAATCCACCCCCAGGGGGGAGCCCCCGAAAGAGGGGACCGCGCCGAGCAGTGCCCGCGGACGGGATCTAGAGGAACTTCGCCTTGCCCGGGCCCTCTTCGACGAAGCTGCGCATGCCGCGCTCGCGGTCCTCGGTGGCGAACAGGCCCGCGAACCAGTTGCGTTCGATGGTGAGTCCGGTGTCGATGTCGGCCTCCAGGCCCGCGTCCACGCACTCCTTGGCGGCGCGCAGCGCGAGCGCCGGCCCCTGGGCCAGCTTGGCGGCCCAGGCGTGCGCCTGCTCGTACACCTCGGCCGCCGGCACGACCCGGTCGACCAGGCCGAGGGCGAGCGCCTCGTCGGCCTTGACCATGCGCCCGGTGAAGATCAGGTCCTTGGCCTTGGAGGGGCCGACCAGCCGGGACAGCCGCTGGGTGCCGCCCGCGCCCGGGATCAGGCCGAGCAGGATCTCGGGCTGGCCGAGCTTCGCGTTGTCGGCGGCGATCCGGTAGTCGGCGCACAGCGCGAGCTCGCAACCGCCGCCCAGCGCGTAGCCGGTGACGGCGGCGACGACGGGCTTGGGGATGCGGGCCACCGCGGTGAAGGCGTCCTGCAGGCCGCGGGACCGGGCGACCATCGCCCCGTGGTCCATCACCTGCATCTCCTTGATGTCCGCGCCCGCCGCGAACACCTTCTCGCCGCCGTAGAGGATGACCGCGCGGACGTCCGCCCGGTCGGTGGCCTCCACCGCGAGCTCGCGCAGCCGGTCCTGGGTGGCGATGTCCAGGGCGTTCATGGGCGGCCGGTCCAGGCGGATGGTGCCGACGCCTTCGGAGACTTCGAGAGAGATGGTCATACGGGCCAGGTTAGCGCCGGTTAACGCAAGGTGGCCCGGTGCTGTGGGTCACAGCACCGGGCCACCCGGATCACGTAGTGCGCAGGCCTACTTGATCCACTCCGCCCAGTCCATGTTCCAGCCGTTGAGGCCGTTGTCCGGGGCGATCTGCTTGTCCTTGGAGTTCTTCACGACGACCACGTCGCCGATCAGGGACTCGTTGAAGAACCAGGCGGCGGGCTGGTTGTTGTCGCCGGCGCCGCGCACGTCCTTGAGGCCGACGCAGCCGTGGCTGACGTTCTCCGAGCCGAAGGTGCCGGCGGAGGCCCAGTAGTTGCCGTGGACGAAGGTGCCCGAGTTCGACAGGCGCATCGCGTGCGGGACGTCGGAGATGTCGTACTCGCCGCCGAAGCCGACGGTCGCACCGTTCATCCGGGTCACCTTGTACTTCTCGCTGATGACCATCTGCCCGTTGTAGGTGGTCGTCGACGGGGCGCCCGCGGTGATCGGGATGGTCTTGAGCACCTGGCCGTCGCGGACGACCTCCATCTTCTTCTCGGTCGCGTCGACCGTGGAGATCTGCGAGCGGCCGATCTTGAAGGTGACCGTGCGGGTCTGCTTGCCGTAGACCCCGGGGCGGCCTTCGACTCCGTCGAGGGCGATCCTCACGGTGACCGTGGTGCCCGCGGCCCAGTACTTCTCGGGGCGGAAGTCGAGGCGGTCGTTGCCGAACCAGTGGCCCTCGACGGGTACGGCCGGTTCGGCCGTGACCGTGATGGCCTTCTCGACGGCCTCGGTGTTGGTGATGCCCCGGGTGAAGTTGATCGAGACCGGCATGCCCACACCGACGGTCGAGTTGTCCTCGGGGGTGTAGTGGCCGATGAAGGTGTTCTTCGGGGTGAGGGTGGTGAAGGTGGTGTCCTTGGCGGACTCGCGCCCGGCCTCGTCCTTGGCGACCGCGTGCACCTTGTACTCGGTGGCCGAGGCGAGGTGGCGGTCCGGCTCCCAACTCGTGCCGTCGGCGGCTATCTTGCCCTCGACCGCGTTGCCCTTGGTGTCGGCGACGGTCACCGTGGTGAGCTTGCCACCCGCGCTGGTGATCTTCAGGACGCCACTGGTGGCGACCTCCTTGGCCCCGTCGTCGGGCTTGACGCTGACCACGGCCTTGGAGGCCTCGGTACCGGTATTGCCGCCGCCGGTGCCCCCACCGTTGTCTCCGCCACTGCCGCTGCCGTTCCCGCCGCCCCCGCTGCACGCGGTGGTGAACAGCAGGGCCGCCCCCAGCAGAAGGGCCGGCAGGCCGGTGCGGACGCGACCGCGAATCGGCTGCACGTTCACTCGTGTTCTCCCCATGTCCCCCGCGCGCGGGCAGTCGCGCGCTTGTCGACAGGAAATCACACGGGGGGATCACGAAGAGAAACGGTCGTGTCACCGTTCCGTCCCAAGAAAGGGCGGAGGGCGAGGGGGGCGGCGCGGGGTGCCGGTCAGCCGTCGGTGCCCGGCTTGGTGCCCCAGATGTAGACGGCGTCGCCCTCGGTGAGCAGGTCCCACAGCCGCTTGGCCTCCGGCTCGGCGAGGTTGACGCAGCCGCCGGAGCCGCCGTGGGCGTAGAGGTGGTCGGAGCGGGCGTGGATGGCCTGCCCGCCGTCGAAGAACTGGGCGTACGGCATGGGGGCGTTGTCGTACAGGGTGGACTCGTGGTCCTTGCTGCGCCAGTAGATCTCGTGCCAGCCGCGGCGGGTCTCGTCCTCGTCGCGGCCGGTCCGGATGGCCACGACGGGGAAGACGATCCGGCGGTCCCGCTGCACCCAGAGCAGCTGCCGGTCCAGGTCCACGCACGTCACCCGGTGGGCGCGGACGGGGCAGTCGCCGTCGGCGTTGGGGTTCGGGCGGGCCGCCACGACGAGCATCGTGCGGTACGTGTCCACGCCCGCGTAGCCGTCGGCCGGCTCGACCCCGTTCTTCCACTGGAAGGAGCGGATGGCGAGGCAGTCCGCCACCGACTGGGTCCCGTCGACCGGCCGGCGCAGATGGGCCTCCAGCTCCCGCTGGTAGGGGCCGGTGACGGACCAGCACGCGCTGACCGGCTCACTGCCCGGTGCGGCCGCCGCGGAGGGGAACGCTCCCGCCAGCGCCAGTACGACGGCGAGAGCGACCGCTCGGGCCGTCACGGCTGTCGTCCGACCTGCGGCCATCCGAGCCTCCTCGGGCCCGCCGGCCGGGCCTCCCTGCCCCCAGCCAACCCGGCCGGGCGGGGGGAGGGCGCCCGGGGCTGGGCCGGCGGGGTGAACGCGGTCACTCCACCGGCTCAGTGGGCCCGCCGGCCGGGCAGTTTGCCGTAGTAGTCGCGGGCGTGCCGGTGCGTGACGACGAGCCGGCGGCCCGGGGTGCCGGCGTCCAGCCGCATCGGCCCGGACACGGGCCGGTCCGGCAGGACGTACCCCTCGGGGCCGTCCCGTTCGACCCGGTAGTACGAGCCGTCGGAGAGCCCGCCGAAGTCGCAGGCGCCGTCACCGTCGGACGCGCGGCCGGGGCCGCCGGTCTGCTGGTCGGCGGCCAGGCCGTGGTCCTGGAGCCCCTTGGTCCCGTTGGTCTCCTTCCAGACCTCGAACACCACGCCGCGCAGCGGCCGGCCGGTCTTGGCGTCCTTGTTCAGGATCCGGATCGAGCCGCGGTGCACCGCGCCCTTCCTGCGCTGAGGGACGTTGAGGACGATGCCGTCGGGCACGTCGTCCTGCTCCAGGTCGAAGGGGGTGACCGGGTCCGCCGGCAGCGCGTAGCCCGTGGCGGCTGCGGTCTGCCGCCAGTAGTACGTCTCCCCCACCGGTGGCCCGGCCGTGCACAGGCCCTTGGCGTCGGTCACGCAGCCGCTGCCGCGCAGCAGGTCGGCGGCCGCGCCGCTGGTCTGGAGCCCGGGCCGGCCGTTGGCCTCCCGCCAGAGCTCGAACCGGGCGCCGCGCAGGGGCGCGCCGGTGTCCATGTCCGTCTGCCGCAGCACCACCCTGGCCGTGTCGGCCGACGGGGCCGCGGCGATCACCGCGACGGCGGCGAGGCCGAGGGACCACGCCCTCGTCCTCGCCCTTGCCTTCGCCCCTGTCCTTGGCGTCCTGCGTGCCATGACACTCCGTCCGTAGCCCGGGCCTATCCGCCTGCCCAGGCTGCGGGGAACCTCGTACGGGAGTGCGGGAGGACACTCGTGCGCTACGGCATTCCGATCACACGAATCACCCGTGCGGCTCACGCCAGGGCGGAACCGGCCACCCAGTGGGCCCAGGACATGTTCCAGCCGCCCAGGCCGTTGTCCGGGGCCACCGTCTTGTCCTGCGAGTTCACGACCTCCACCACGTCCCCGACCAGGGTCCGGTCGAAGAACCAGCCCGCCGGGGTGTCCGAGCCGCCGCCCCGGTCGTCCCGCAGGCCCACGCAGCCGTGGCTCATGTTGCTGGAGCCGAAGGTGTCGGGGCTGAGCCAGTAGTTCCCGTGCAGGAAGGTCCCGGAGGAGGTGAGCCGCATGGCGTGCGGGACGTCGGGGATGTCGTACTCGCCGCCGAAGCCGACGGTCTGGCCGTTCATGCGGGTGACGTCGAACATCTCCATCACCACCATCTTCCCGTTGTAGGTGGTGGTCTTGGGCGCTCCGGCGCTGATCGGCACGGTCGACAGCAGCTGCCCGCCGCGGCGCACCTCCATGGTGTGCGCGGCCGCGTCCACGGTGGAGATCTGGGAGCGGCCCACCGTGAAGGTGATCGTCTTGTCCTGGATGCCGTACGAGCCGGGCGCGCCCTCGATGTCCCGCAGGTCCAGCTTCACGGTGACCCGGGTACCGGGCTTCCAGTAGTCCTTGGGCCGGAAGTCGAGGCGGTCCTTCCCGAACCAGTGGCCCACGACCTCCACCGGCGGTTCGGAGGTAATGGTGATGGCCCGTTCCACCTCCACCTTGCGCTCGATCGCCCGGCTGAAGCTGAAGGAGACGATCATGCCGGTGCCCACGGTGGAGCGGTTCTCCGGCTTGAAGTAGCCGATGAACCGTTCCTCGGGGACGTAGGTGGTGAAGGTGGTGTGCCGGGCCTGGCGGCGGTCGTGCCCGTCGAGGGCGACGGCGTCCACGGTGTACTTGGCCGCGAGCGCGAGCCGTCCGTACGCCGGATCGGGGCTCCAGCTGAGCCCGTCCTCGGCGATGGCGCCGGGGACCTTCTCCTCCTGCGCGTCCTCCACCTTGGTGACCACGACCCGCTCCAGCCGGCCCTCGGGCACGGTGACCATGAGCCGCCCGTCGGCCGGGACCCCCTTGGCGTTGTCCTCGGGAGTGATCCGGATGGCCTCGTCCGGCGAGCGGGGTTTGCCGGGCAGTGCGATCTCGACCGGGGAGCGGCCGTCCTCGGTGCATCCGGTCAGGCCGCCGAGCAGACCCGCCCATGCCGCCACGGCGGCCAAGCCCGCCCCTGCCCGCCTCGTCAGAAGTGTCACGATCCCTCCAACGACCGGGCCCCTCCGGGGGAAACGTGAGCGCGGTCGACGTTCCGGGCACATCAGTCCGGGCAGAACAGTGTGAAGGACCAGACGGGGGCGGGCCCAGGCCGGGACGCCGGGGCCGCATTCCCCTACCCCCGCCGGTACCGAGGAGCCGTGGAGGCGGGCAGTGTCGAGCGCAGCCGAGCAAGAGGTGGTCGAGTCCGTGGCGGGCGCGGTGGACGCCGCGGACGCCGCCGTGGACTCCGCACGGCCGAACGGCCAGGTCAGGGGCCAGGTGTTACGGGCGTCCGCGCGCCCGGGGCCACCGGTGTGGCCCGGGTCCTCGCATCCCCTGGGGGCCCGGTTCCACCACGGGCCGGACGGGACGGCGGGAACCAATTTCGCGCTCTGGGCCCAGGGCGCGGAGGCGGTGGAGGTGTGCCTCTTCGACGCCGAGGGGGCCGAGACCCGGAGCGCGCTGACCGAGCTGACGCACGAGATCTGGCACGGGTTCGTGCCCGGCGTGCGCCCCGGACAGCGGTACGGGTTCCGGGTGCACGGCCGCTGGGACCCGTGGACGGGCGCCCGGTACAACCCGGCGAAGCTGCTCCTGGATCCGTACGCGCGGGCCGTGGACGGTGACTTCACGCTGCCGCCGGAGGTGTACGGGCACGTCCGCGACTGGCCGCAGCAGTACATCGCGGACACCGTGCGCGACGACCGGGACTCGGCGCCGTTCGTGCCGAAGGGGGTCGTGGTCCACGATGACGACGACTGGGCGGACGACGTCCGGCCGAAGACCCCCTGGGCCGATTCGGTGATCTACGAGCTGCACGTGCGCGGTTTCACGATGCGCCATCCGGGTGTTCCCGAGGAGCTGCGCGGCACGTACGCGGGGCTCGCCCATCCGGCCGCGGTCGAGCACCTGCTGAAGCTGGGGGTCACCGCCGTCGAGCTGCTGCCGGTGCACCAGTTCGCGCACGAGGACCACCTGCTGCGGCGGGGCCTGCGCAACTACTGGGGCTACAACTCGGTCGGCTACTTCGCCCCGCACGCCGGCTATTCGTCGAGCGGGACGGCCGGCCAGCAGGTCGGGGAGTTCAAGCGGATGGTGCGGGCCCTGCACGCGGCCGGGATCGAGGTGATCCTCGACGTGGTCTACAACCACACGGCGGAGGCGGGCGAGCTGGGTCCGACGCTGTCGCTGCGCGGGATCGACAACCGGGGCTACTACCGGCTCCAGTCCGACCAACGGCGGTACTCCGACTACACGGGCTGCGGGAACACCCTGCACGCGGGGCGGCCGCACGTGCTGCGGCTGATCACGGACTCGCTGCGCTACTGGGTCACCGAGATGGGGGTGGACGGCTTCCGCTTCGACCTGGCGGCGGCGCTGGCCCGCTCGATGCACGACGTGGACATGTTGTCGCCGTTCCTGGCGGTGATCGCCCAGGATCCGGTGCTGCGGCGGGTCAAGCTGATCGCCGAGCCGTGGGACGTGGGCTCGGGCGGGTACCAGGTGGGGGCGTTCCCGCCGCTGTGGACGGAGTGGAACGACCGCTACCGGGACGCCGTCCGGGACTTCTGGCGGGGCGCGCTGCCCGACGTGCGGGACCTCGGATACCGGCTGTCGGGGTCGAGCGACCTGTACGCCTGGGGCGGGCGGCGGCCGTACGCCTCGGTCAACTTCGTGACCGCGCACGACGGTTTCACCCTGCGCGACCTGGTGTCGTACGAGCGCAAGCACAACGAGGCGAACGGAGAGGCGGGCCGGGACGGGACCAACGACAACCGCTCCTGGAACTGCGGGGTGGAGGGGGAGCCTCCCGAGGGCGTCGACCCCCGGATCGGGGTGCTGCGCCGCCGCCAGCTGCGCAACCTGCTGACCACCCTGCTGCTGTCGACGGGGGTGCCGATGCTGGTCGCGGGGGACGAGTTCGGGCGCACGCAGGGCGGCAACAACAACGCGTACTGCCAGGACAACGAGACGGGCTGGGTGGACTGGTCGCTGCTGGAGGACCCGGCCTGGCAGTCGCTCTTCGCCCTCACCTCGCGGCTGGTGGCGCTGCGTCACGCCCATCCGGTGCTGCGGCGGCGGGCGTTCTTCTCGGGGCGGCCGCAGGGCGCGGACGGACTGCGGGACCTGGCATGGTTCACCCCGGCGGGGGTGGAGATGACGGAGCGGGACTGGTACGCGCCGGCCGCCGCGCTGGGCATGTACCTGTCCGGGCGGGACATCCCGGGGCGTGACGAGCGGGGCCGGCAGGTCACGGACGACAGCTTCCTCGTCCTGCTGCACACCGGGGACCGGCCGCTGGCCTGGGTGCTGCCGGGGGCGCCGTGGGCGGACTCCTACGAGGTCGTCCTGGACACCTCCCGGGAGGACCAGGCCGCTCCCCCGGCCACCCGTCACCGGGGCGGGGAGACGGTGACGGTCCCGGCCCGCGCGGTGCTGCTGCTGCGGGTGGCGACCTGACGGCCCGCGGTCCGCGCCGGCGCCGCGGCTCAGCGCTTCAGCGCCTCAGCGCCTCAGCGGGCGGAGCGCAGCACGCGCAGGAGGACGCGGGCGTGAGGAGCGACTCGGGGCGGCGGACGAGGCCGACGACCTCGCTGAAGCGGATGTTGACCGCGCCGTCGTGCTGGGCGGCGCGGGTCCGTCACCACGGAAGCGCAGAGCCCTCCGGCCCTCCGCGTCTGCGACCGCGTCTCCGACCGCGTCACCGGCAAGTACCCGGCCCAGGGGGAAGCGGCGCAGCCGGAGGCCCCTGCGATGATGTGTTCGACATCGTCACCTAGGGGGTTGCCGGATGGGCAGAGTCGGAACCGCGCTGCGGGAGCTGCGTGGGGCGCAGAAGTCGGCGAAGGGGGTGTCGCTCTACTCCCGGTTCGTCAACCGGCCCGTCGGGCGGTACCTGGCGGCCGGTTCGTACGCGCTGGGGCTCACCCCGAACCAGGTGACGCTGATCAGCGCCGCCCTCAGCTTCGCCGCCGTGGCCCTGGTCGCGGTGGCCGCGCCCTCGTGGGGCCTGGGGCTCGCCGTCTGGGCCGCGCTCGCCCTCGGGTTCGCCTTCGACTCCGCCGACGGCCAGCTGGCGCGGCTGCGCGGGGGCGGCAGCGCCGCGGGCGAGTGGCTCGACCACGTGGTGGACTGCGCCAAGCTCACCGCCCTGCACACCTGTGTGCTGATCGCTTTCTACCGCTTCCCCGAGGCGTACGGGATCGGAGGGGGCGGGACGGGTTCGGACGGCTGGCTGCTGGTGCCGCTGGGCTTCCAGCTCGCCGCGGTGGTCACGTACTTCGGCGGGCTGCTGACCGAGAAGCTCAAGCCCAAGCCGGCTCCGGGCAGCCCCGCGGAGGCTCCCTCCACCCTGCGGGCGGTGGCGTTGCTGCCCGTGGACTACGGGGTGTTCTGCCTGGTGTTCCTGCTGCTCGGCGGCGGGAGTCTGTTCGCCTACGCGTACGCGGCCTTCGGCGCGGTCGCCGCGCTGTTCCTGGCGGCGTTCCTCACGAAGTGGTTCCGGGAGCTCAGCGCCGTTCGGCGGTGAGCTGGCCGGGGGGCGCGGGGGCCTCGGCAAGCGCGTCCAGGGCCCGGCGGAGCTGGGTGCTGGAGGTGTGCACCGTGTACGGGAAGTAGACGACGTCGACTCCGTGGGCGGCGAAGTCCTGCTCCAGCCTGTGGCCCTTGGGGGTGCCGCGCCAGTCGTCGCCCTTGAAGATGACGTCGAAGCGGACCTGCTTCCAGGTCTCCACCTTGTCCGGGACGGTCTCGACGAAGGCGGCGTCCACGTACTTCACGCTGCGGACGATCTCCAGCCGCTCGACGAGCGGGATCATCGGCCGTCGTCCCTTGGCGAGTTCGGCCATCTCGTCGGAGACCACTCCGGCCACCAGGTAGTCGCACTGGCTCCGGGCGTGCCGAAGGATATTGAGATGTCCTATATGGAATAGATCGTAGGCACCCGGCGCGTAACCGACCCGGTAGGGCCTTGCGTTGTTTCGCCGCGCGGGCCCACCCAAGTCCGACATGTCCCGCTCCGTCATTCGTTACCCCCCAAAGCCGCACCCCCCGGTGCGGCGGATTAGCAGACAATAGCGTGCACGTTCCGCACCATGCCGGTGAACGAATAGGGTGGCCTGCGCATCATCCAGGGGTGGAAGGAACGTTCAGTGTCGAGATCCGGTAACCGGCGCCTGCTGCTGGTTTCCACGAATTACGCTCCCGAGCACGCGGGGATTGGGCCGTACGCCACCCAGATCGCGGAGCACTGGGCGGATCTCGGCCACGAGACGCACGTGCTCGCGGGCATGCCGCACTACCCGGCGTGGTCGGTCGAGCCGGAGTACAAGGGGGCGCTCCGGCGCACGGAACGGCGCGCGGGGGTCACTGTGCACCGGCGTGCGCACACCGTGCCGGCACGCCAAACCGCCGTGAAGCGGGCCCTGTTCGAAGGATCGATTCTGCTGCACGGCGCCGTGGCCCCGCCCCGGATGCCGAAGCCGGACGCGATCCTCGCCCAGATGCCCAGCCTGGCCGGCGGAGTGCTCGCCGCCCGGCTCGCGGCGCGGTGGAAGGTCCCGTACGTCCCGGTCGTCCAGGACCTGATGGGCGCCGCCGCCGCGCAGAGCGGGATCAGCGGCGGCGACAAGGCCGCCGCGATCGCGGGCCGCGCCGAGGCGTACGCGCTCAAGCGGGCCACGCTGGTCGGCGTCATCCACGAGACCTTCGTGGACCGGGTCGTCGGCATGGGCGTGGACCCGGCGAAGATCCGTCTGGTCCCCAACTGGTCCCACGTGGCGCAGCCCACCAAGCCGCGCGACGAGACCCGCCACCACCTGGGCTGGGCCCCCGGCCAGACCGTCGTCCTGCACTCCGGGAACATGGGGCTCAAGCAGGGCCTCGAAGTCCTCGTGGGCGCCGCCCGCCTGGATCCGGACGTCCGTTTCGTCCTCATGGGCGACGGCAGCCAGCGCTCGGCGCTCGCCGAGCTCGCGGCGGACGTCCCGAACCTCGACATCATCCCCCCTGCCGCCGACGGAGAGTTCCCCGATATCCTCGCGGCGGCGGACGTGCTCGCGGTCACGCAGCACGCCGCCGTACTGGACATGAGCGTGCCGTCGAAACTCACCTCCTACTTCCAGGCCGGCAGGCCCGTGGTCGCCTCCGTGGCGGCCGAGGGCGGAACGGCCCAGGAAGTGGAACGCTCGGGCGCGGGGGTGCTCGTGCCGCCGGAGGACCCCGAGGCCCTGTTGAAGGCCGTACGGATCCTGGCCGAGGACCCCGACGGCGCCGATGCTCTGGGAGCGGCCGGACCCCGCCACGTGGCGGCCCACCTGAGCCGTGAAGCGGGCCTGGCCCGCATCGACGCACTGATGGACGAAGCACTTGGGGGTCCCCGGCCGTGATCGAGACGAACCGCCCTGCAGCGGCCCCGGCCGAGGACGAACCCGACCTCCTCCGGGATCAGTTCCGACAGCTCCTGCGCTACCGCCGGCTCATCGGCGCCGGCATCGGGATCGGGCTGCTGGGCGGCGTCTACCTCGGTGTCTCCACGGCCGACACCTACGTCGCGACCGCCGACGTGGTGCTGCGGGCGCCCACCGACGACCCGTTCAACCCGAGCCTGGCCCCCGACAAGGCGATCAACATCGGCTCGGAGCGCCAGGTCGCGCTCAGCTCCTCCATAGCCAACGAGGCGGCGAAGAAGCTCGGCGTCTCCCCCTCCGGTTTCGCCGCCCTGCGCAGCGGACTGCAGGTGACCAACCCGCCGCAGACGATGGTGCTCCGCTTCACCTACACCGCGTCCTCCCCGAAGGAGGCCGCCAAGCGGGCCAACGCGATGACCGAGGCGTACCTGCTCAAGCGGCAGGAGTCCCTCGACGCGACCCGCGACAGGATGGTCAAGGGCTACCAGGAGCAGCGCGACCCGATCTCCAAGCAGCTCGACGACCTCGCGAAGCAGATCAACGCGATGCCGGCGGGTCCCGCGCGCGACGCGGCGTACTCCTCCAAGACCGACCTGCAGAGCAAGGTCAACACGCTCAGCGGCAACATCTCCAAGCTCCAGGCCCTCGACATGACCCCGGGCCGGGTCACCAGCTCGGCGACCGCGCCCGCCGGGGCCGACGGCCCCGGCATCGTGATGTCGCTCGCCCTCGGCGCCGCCGTGGGCCTCGCGCTCGGTCTGCTGGCCGCCTGGGTCCGGCTCGTCTTCGACCCGGCGCCGCGCTCCGAGGGCGACGTGGCCCGGGCCCTGCGGGCTCCCGTACTCGGCTACCTGCCGCGGGACAAGACGGGCGGCGGGCCGATGCTCGCGGCCGGCGAGGCCGATCCGCGGCTCGCCGAGGAGTACCGCTCGGTGGCCTTCCGGCTCGCCTACGACTCCCGCTTCGCCGACCGGCGCCGCCTCCTCGTCGTCGCCCCGCGCGGCAGCAGCGAGATCGCCGCCGCGGTCGCCGTGAACCTCGCCGCCTCCTTCGCGGAGACCGGCAAGGACGTGCTGCTCATCGAGGCCGACCTGCGCACCCCGGTGCTGGCCAGCCAGCTCCCCACCGACTCGAGCGGCCGGCCGCGCTGGAGCCAGGCACAGGGCGGCGCGGCCGCCGGGAAGAGCGGCCCTCAGCACGGGGACGCCGAGTGGCCCGACGGGCGCCAGCTCGTCGTGGACGCCGGGGAGTCCGGCGCCTTCGACCTGATCCCGGGCCAGCGGGTCCGCAACGTCGCCCGCGCGCTGACCTCCGCGCGCGCCACCCGGCTCGTCTCCGAGGCCGACTCCCCCAACGCCACCGTCGTCGTGCTCGCGCCGCCCGTGCTCTCCTACGCCGACGCCCTGGCCCTCGTGGACCGCGTCGACGGCGTCCTGGTCGTCTGCGACCCGCGCGCGGTGCACCGCTCCGACCTGTCCCGGATCCGCGAGCTCATCAGCGGCGCCGGCGGCACCGTGCTGGGCGCGGTGCTGCACGCGCCGCTGCCCGGTGAGAAGCGCGGCCGGGGCAAGGACCGCGACGGGGCCGCAGCGGCCGAGCCGGCCGCGGCCTCCGCGACGCGGGCCCAGCCGCAGCCCCAGCCGCTCGCGTACGAGGTCGACGAGCAGCACATCCCGGGCGACGGTACGGACACGGTCGCCCTGCGCACCGTCCGTCCGGGCCGGCGGTGAGCCGGCGCGGCCTCGGGGCGGTCGCGTCGGTCCTGGACCAGGCGGCCTCCAGCGCCACGAACATCCTGGTGCTGGTCCTGGCCGCCCGGCTGTCCTCGGCTGCCGGATTCGCCGAGTTCTCGATGGTCTACGTGACCTTCAGCGTGCTCCTCGGACTGAACATGGCCTACGTGGGCCAGAGCCTGGTCCTGGAGAAGGGCGAACGGCTGGGCGCGGTCTGCCGGTCGGCCGCCGCGTTCACCGGGGCCGCCTCGGCCGCAGCCGGCGCGGTGCTCGCGGTCGTCGGCCTCGCGCTGCCCGGGTCCACCGGGCAGGCCTTCCTCGCGCTGGGCCTCGTACTGCCCCTGGTGCTCCTGCAGGACGGGCTGCGGTACTGCTTCTCCGCACTGCGCACGCCCGAGCGGGCGCTGGCCGCGGACGCGCTGCGGCTGGGGTGCGTGGTCGCGGCGCTGGTCGCCCAGCCCGAGGGGGCCTCGGCGGGGCGGCTGGTGCTGGTGTGGGGGGTCTCGGCGCTGCCGGCGCTGGCCCTCGGCCTGTTCCTGCTGCGGCCGTACGTACGGGGCGTCCGCGCGGACCTGCGTCCGTACCTGCGGCGGGGCCACCTGGGGCAGCGGTTCGTGGTCGAGTTCGCGGTGGGCAACGGCTCAAGCCAGCTCGCCGTCCTGGGCCTGGGCGTCTTCGCGACCCCCCTCGCCGTCGGCGCCCTCCGGGGCGCGACCACCCTCTTCGGGCCGCTGAACGTGCTGTTCAACTCCGCGAACGCCTTCGCCCCGCCGGTCCTCGGCCGGCTGCGCGGCAAGCGGGCGACGGTGCGGGCGACGGCCCTGCTCGGCATGGTGCTGGCCGCGCTCGGCGCGGGCTGGGGGGCCGTGCTCTACGCGCTTCCCGACGGGGTGGGCCGCTCGCTGCTCGGCGACACCTGGTCGGCGGCGTCCGCGCTGCTGCCCGCCACCGGGGCCCAGTACGCGATCATGGGCCTGGGCACCTGCGCGCTGCTGACCCTGCGCGTGCTCGCCCCGAAGGCCACGCTGTCCTTGCAGGTGGTCTACTCCCTGCTGGCGGTGGGCCTGCTGCTGGGCGGCTACGCGATGTGGGGCGTGGCGGGCGCCGCGTGGGGCCTGGCGGGCGGCTCGGCGGCGAAGGCGACCGCCGGCTGGCTGCGGGTGGCCCGCCTCCGGACGCCCGCGCCGGCACTCGCTCCGGCGGCCTAGTCCGGCCGGATGGTCTCCACGGTGCCCGCGAGTCGGGCCCGTTCGGCGGCCAGGACGGTCAGGTGGCTGATCAGGGACTCCCGCGGGCCGGACTTCACCAGGGTCCGGTCGCCGGTGGCCACGGCCGCGACGAAGGAGGCCATCAGCCCGGCGTCGCCGCCGCCGTGGCCGCCGGCGGCGTCCATCGACCCGCCGGTGGCGAGGTCGATCAGCTCCTCGGTGCGCGTGAGGAAGTCGTAGACCCTCAGCTGCCTGCCGTCGCCGCGCAGTTCGCCTCGGGTGCCGAATACGCGGGTCTGGCGGTCCGCCTGTTCGGTGAAGGCGGTCATCGTGAAGGTGGCGGTGGCTCCGGAGGCGAACTCCATGGCCACCACCTGGTGGTCGACCACGTCGTTGTCGCAGGCGTACACGCACCGCCCGTACGGGCCCTCCCGCAGGGCGGTCTCCAGGGCCCCCGGGGCGAACTCGTCGACGACCACGCCGAGCGGCCAGCCGTGCTCGCCGCGCGCGAGCCGATCCCCGTACTCGCGCTTGGCGGAGTACGCGCAGGTCGTCTCCACCGCGCAGTCCAGACAGCGGTCGGCGGCGCCGGACGGCCTGTTCTCGGGCCGGAAGTGGGACAGGCGCCCGAAGCTGGAGACGCGTACCGGCGGCTGCCCGAGCACGTACTGCAGCCAGTCCAGGTCGTGGCAGGACTTGGCCATCAGCATGGTGGTGGCCTCGTCCTCGCGCCGCCAGTTGCCCCGGACGAAGGAGTGGGCCTGATGCCAGAAGCCGACGGGTTCCAGGTGCTGGACGCTGACGACCTCCCCGAGCCGGCCCGAGTCGACGACCTGCTTCAGCGCCCGCGTGTAGGGCGTGTAGCGCAGGACGTGGCCCACCGCGAGGGTCACCCCGGCCTCCTCCACCGCCGCCGCGATGCGACGGCACTCCTCCTCGGTGAGGGCCATCGGCTTCTCCAGCATGATGTGGTAGCCGAGCGCGGCGAAGGCCAGGGCCGGTTCCAGGTGGTCCCGGTCCAGCGTGCAGATGAGCACCGCGTCCGCGATCCGGCCGCGGGCCGCCAGCTCCCGCCAGTCCGCCACCGCCGCCCCGGCGTCCAGTGCGTGGTCGGCCGCGAACCGGTCCCGCCGGACCGCGCGCGGCTCGGCGACCGCGACGACCCGGGCCCGGTCCGGACGGGCCAGCGCCCAGCGGGCGTGACCGGTGCCCCGGTCTCCGGCGCCGACGACTGCGAGGGTGACGACGGAGGACATCCGACCTGCTTCCCGAACCGGTGGCCGACGCGCTCGGCAAGCGCTTTCGGCGGAGAAGGTAGCGACCCGCGGATCACCCCGGCAAGGGGTTCGGTCAGCGCAGCGTGGTGGCCCGGTCCTGGCGGTACGTGGCCACGAGCGCGAGGCACAGGCCCGCGATGGCGACCCGCCCGGACGCCTGGAGCAGCGGCCCGCGCAGCAGGATGAAGGAGTACCCCGCGACCAGGGGCACCACCACCGAGATCAGGCTCCCGGGCGGGGAGCGCCGGGTGGCGCGTTTCGCGTAGCGGCGGTCCACGCGGGCGGAGGCGTAACCGATGCCGAGCAGGCCGGCCCCCATGCCGATCGGGCCGAAGTCGAGCCAGAGTTCCGCCCAGATCGGGGAGGAGAGGTTGGTGTTGACCGTGCCCATCCACTGGCCGACCATCACGCCCGTGTCCTTCGCCTTGCCGGGCCACACCGAGCGCGGCACCGCGAAGAAGATCGATCCCGCGAGCTGGCGGCCGTAGGAATGGCCGGGCCCGGAGTTCGAGTAGGTGATGGTGTTCGCGAACATGCCGATCTGGTCGTAGTCCTTGAGCGCCATCGGCTCCAGGAAGGAAGTGGTCTCGACGGGCCTGTAGTTCTTCTCGTCGTAGCGGAAGCGGTCCGCGAACGGGAAGACGAGCAGGGCGACGATCACCGCCATCGACAGCGCCACCCGGTACATCGCGGCGCTCACCGGGAAGATGGTGAACAGCAGCGCGAACATGACCGTGAGGAACCAGTAGCGCGGGTTCGAGATCGGGTTGTTGACCACCAGGTTGAGGGCGGCGAGCGCCGCCCAGGTGACGATGACCGACACCTTGCGGCGGGCGAACTTCGAGGTGATCAGCCAGCGCGTGTACAGCAGCAGCGAGAGCAGCGCCGGCACGGTGCCGAAGCCGCGCAGCAGCGCCTGCCCGGCCTGGCCGTCTCCGTCGGAGATGCCGGCCTCCTGGATGCCCGCGATGATCTCCTGCCGGCTGGAGAAGAAGACGGCCGGGCCGCCGAGCTTCATGACGAAGACGGCGCTGCACAGGAAGGAGATCACGGTGAGCAGTTTCAGGCGCCGCCGGTGCGCCATGATCGGGCGCGACACCTTCTGGGAGCCGCCCGCTCGGCCGGCCGGCCGGTGGCGGGCCAGCAGGGCGCCGACGTCGAACGCGGTGCAGCCGAGGAGGACCAGCCCGATGGCGGCGGTCAGGTCGGAGCGGGGGCCCACGACCGGGGTCGGGACCTGTCCCAGGACGGCCTGGGCGAGCGGGGCCACGCCCATGGCCATGTAGACGAAGAGCCAGAAGGAGCCCTGCAGCAGCTTGCGGCGGCTGGTGAGCACCATCGCGGAGAGCCGGGCGCCCGCGTACATGGTGAGCAGCAGCTGGAGCCAGAAGGCCGCGTCGTGCTTGCCGGCGCCGGTCTGGACGGCGACGAAGAGCGGCAGGAAGACGGTGAACCCGAGGGCGAGCGGGACGGACAGCGCGCGCGAGAGCAGGGTGCGCGGGGTGGTGACCTTGCCCCACTGCCGCTCGTCCTCGACGGCGGCGGGCGGTGTCGGTGCGATCGGGGGCTTGCGTACGTCCGTTGCCACTGCCGCCCCCACCCCATGTGCCTGATCCGCGCGCAGTCTAGTCTGAGCGCGCGGCGCCCGGGGAGGCGCCGGGGTGGAGATGATCGGGGCTTCAGTTGCGTGACCTTCCTGCCTTCACGCTGGCCGGATACGACAAGGGGCGCGGGCGGCTGACGCAGGCGCTCTGGTTCGCCGTGATGAACACGCTGTTCATGAGCTGGTTCTGCCCGGCGCGGCTGCGGGTCGCGCTGCTGCGGGCCTTCGGGGCGAAGATCGGCGAGGGCGTGCTGATCCGCCACCGGGTGCGGGTGCTGTGGCCCTGGAAACTCACGGTCGGGGACCACACCTGGATCGGCGAGGGCGCCTGGCTGCTGAACCTGGAGCCGGTGACGATCGGCGCGAACGTGTGCCTCTCGCAGGAAGCCCTGCTGTGCACCGGCTCGCACGACCACCGGGCCGCCGACTTCCGCTACCGCAACGCCCCGATCACCGTCGAGGACGGCGCGTGGGTCGCGGTGCGGGCTACCGTGCTGGCCGGGGTGACCGTGGGCCGCTGCGCGGTCGCGGGAGCGGGCTCGGTCGTGCACCGGGACCTGCCCGAGCTGACCCTGCAGACCCAGGACGGGCGGCGCCGCCCGGTCAAGGAGCCGAAGTGAGTACGGGTTCGAGCCTCCGGGTCCTGCACGCCGTCACCCTGCACTCCCCCTCGCACGCCTTCGGCGGGCCGGTCCGGGTCGCGCTGAACCTGGCCAAGGGGCTGCGGGCGCGCGGTCACGAGGCGCGGCTGCTGGCGCTCGGCGAGGGCTTCGGGGAGCCGTGGCCGACGGAGGTGGAAGGGGTCCCCGCGGAGCTGTTCCCGGCCCGCCGGCTGCTGCCGCTCGGCTTCAGCGGGATGACCTCGCCCGCGCTGCTGGCCTCGGCCGGCCGCCTGGTGCGGGAGGCCGACGTGGTCCACGTCCACCTGGCGCGGGACCTGGTGACCCTGCCGGTGGCCCTGGCGGCGCTGCGGGCCGGCAAGCCGCTGGTGCTGCAGACCCACGGGATGGTGGACCCGAGCGAGAAGCTGCTGGCGAAGGTGCTGGACGCGGTGGCCGTACGCCGGGTGCTGCGCGGCGCGGACGCCGTGCTGTACCTGACCCCGTACGAACGGGAGGGCCTGGACGCGGTGGTGGGCATGCCGCTGGCGCGGGCCGTACGGCTCGTGAACGGGACCCCGGCGCAGGAGGAGCGGCCCCCGCTGAGCGGCCCTCCCCGCATCCTGTACTCGGCGCGCCTGCAGGCCCGCAAGCGGCCGGTGGACTTCGTGGACGCGGCGCCGGCCGTGCTGGCCGTGCACCCGGACGCGCACTTCGTGGTCGCGGGCCCGGACGAGGGCGAGCTGGCGGGCGTACGCGCGCGCATCGACGCCCTGGGTCTCGCGTCCCGCTTCACCGTCCCGGGCGCGCTGTCGAGCGGGGAGGTTCTGGCGGAGCTGCGGCGCGCCCACGTGTACGTACTGCCCTCGGTGGACGAGCCGTTCCCGATGTCGGTGCTCGAGGCGCTGTCGGTGGGCGTGCCGTCGGTGGTGACGCGCTCCAACGGGCTGGCGCGTGACGTGGAGGGGGCGGGGGCCGGGCGGGTCGTGGACCCGGGTGCGGAGGGTGTCGCGTCGGCGGTGCTGGCCCTGCTGGACCCTGCGGCCAACCGCTCCGCTTCGGGGGCGGCGCGCGAGCTGGCCGGGGCCGCCTTCTCGATGGACTCGGTCCTGGACACGCTGCTGCCGGTGTACGAAGGGGCCCTGCGGGGCTAGCCCCACCCCGCCCTTCCACCGTTCCCCGGGCGCCGCCCGGACCCGCGCCTCAAACTCCCCCAGCTACCGCTGGGAGGTGCCCCCTGGCGGGGCTGAAAGAAGCGGGCTCCGCCCGAGCCCGGTCCTCGAACGCCGGACGGGCTGGAAATGCCGCCGGCGGGGCTGGTTGCCCGGAGGGCGATTCCAGCCCCGCCGGCGTTTGAGGCGTGGAGGTCCCCCCGGACGGAGTCTGGGGGAGGGTCTGGGGCGGAGCCCCAGGAGGCCGACGGCAGTTGGACTACGCGGGGATCCAGGCGTAGCAGCCGACCGAGTTGAACTCGGCGGTGCCCGCCGGGATCGTGGCCGTGATCTTGTCGCCGGGCTGCGGCGCGGCCTCGGGGCTCGCGGCGAGGACCGTGCCGTCCTTGCCCTTCGCCTCCCACTTGCAGGTCGTGGCCTGCGTCAGCGCCCGGTACGTGCCCGCCGCGGGCGACGGGCGGGTGCCGTCCGGGAAGCCCTTCTCGGCCGCCGCGAGGATCGGCTTCTGCTCCGGGCACAGGTGGTTGATGGCGTCCTTCGCGCCCGCGATCTCCCCGGCGATGATCGATCCGGTCGCCGCGTCCTTGTCGTGCTTCGCGGTGCGCGCCACCCGCTGGCAGGCCTCCTGGCCGCTCTGCAGGACGGCCGCCGGGTCCATCTTCTCCGGGACCCGTCCGCTCAGGTACTGCTTCTCCTGCGCGGTGAAGGTGCCGGTCTTCGGGGTGAGCTTCGCGTCGGGCAGGACGGGGCCGGCCGGCTTCGCGTTCGGGTCGGCCGACGGCGCGGGGGTGTCCGCCGGGTCGGGGGCCGCCGAGGAGGCCGGGGGCTTCGCCTTGGCCTCCGCGCCGGAGTCGGCCTTGTCCCCGTCCGAACTGCAGGCGGTCAGCGTCAGGGCGGCGGCCAGCAGAACAGCAGCCGCTGCGGAGCGTCGGTACATCGGGTGGCTCCCGTACTTACGTGCTGGTTGTTGACAGGGGTGCGGGGCCCGGCCGAGGTGCGGCCGGGCCCCGCTCCTACGGCTACTTCGCGCCGAAGGTGAGCACCAGCTGCGGGGCGCCCTCCGCCGCGGTGGACTCCGAGGACCAGAGCCACAGCGGGTCGGTGCCCGTGCTCGTCAGGGCCAGGCTGTAGCTGCTGCCCAGCACCGCGGAGAGCGCGGTGGTGTCCAGCGTGACGTTCTGGACCGCGGAGCCGTCCGGCACGCTCGCGATGCTGCCGAGCGGGGTGGTGCCGAGCGTGGGCTTGGTGTTGAAGGTGGTGCCCGCGCCGCTCCAGGTGCCGGTGACCGGGACCACGGACACCGTGTCGGCGGTGCCGGCGCCCGTCTGCGTCGTGGTCTTGAACTGGAGGGAGGCCGACTTCAGGACCTGACCGGCCGGGGCGGCCGGGAGGTTGAAGCGCAGGTACGACTCGTACGCCGAGGTGCCGCGCACCGCGAGCGAGGTGGACGTGCCGTAGGCGGTGCTCGGGGCGCCCTGGTTGATGTAGGTGTCCTCGGTCGCCTTGACCGTGGAGACCGTGTCGGTGGGGGCGGTGGCCAGGTCGAAGTGGTTCTTGACCTGGGCCTGGGTGAGCACCGACGGGTAGACGGCCGTCTCGTCGAGCTGCCCGGCGAAGAAGTTGCTCGTCGGGCGGTTCGGCCAGCTGGCGAGGTTGTCGCCGCCGACGTGCCAGTAGCCCGCGTAGGCCTGCGAGGTGGTCACGTTGAGCGTGCCCTTGCTCTGGCCGTCGACGTACAGGGCCATGCCGCCGGGGCCCTGGGTGGCGACCACGTGGTGCCACTTGTTGTCGTTGTACGTCTCGAACAGACCGGTGGTGATGGCCTTGGTCCCGCCGCTGTAGACGCCGAAGACCAGACGACCGGTGTTGGTCATGTAGATGTGCTTGTCGTACGAGCCGCTGTTGCGGGTGGTGTTGTTGCCGAAGCCGATCAGCTTCCCGCCGCGGACCGAGTTCGTCTTGAACCAGGTCTCGATGGTGAAGGAGCTGCCGACCGTCTGGCGGCGGTCGCTGTGCAGCTTCTGGCTCGTGCCGTTGAAGCCCATCGCGGTGCTGGTACCGGAGATGGCGCCGGGCGACTGGCGCAGGGCCGGGGCGTTGTGCTGGAGGCCGCTGTTGTTGCCGCTGTTGGAGGAGTCGGCGACGTACGGACTGACCGTGTCGTCGTAACGCCAGTACATCTGGGCGCCGTCCGCGCGGACCTGGTTCGGGTACCCGTGGACCGCGGTCGGGACCGTCGCCGAGGCGGTGGCCGACAGGGCGCTGGTGTTGCCCGCCGCGTCGGTTGCGGTCACGCGGTAGGTGTACGTCTGGCCGGCCTTGACCGTGGTGTCGGTCCAGGAGGCCTGGGGGCGCTCCCACTCCAGCGAGTTCGCGGTGACGGTGGCGGCCGGGGTGGCCGAGCCGTTGCGGTAGATGCGGTACGTCAGCTTGCTGTCGTCCGCGTCGTAGCTGGTGCGCCAGCGGACCTGGGCCTCGCCGGGCTTGACGCTGCCGACGCTGACCACCGGGCTGGTGGGCGCGCCGCGGTCGCCGGTGGAGGCGAAGCGGGTCAGGCCCTGCTGGGCCTTGCCGTTGATGAGGGTGAACTCACCGCCGACCCACATGTACTTGACGTCGCTCTTCTCGGCCACGGCCATGACGCGCGGGCCGATGCCCTCGCCGAGTCCGTCGTTGGCCGTGGGGTGCCAGCCGAGCTTGCCGGGGCCGCGGACGAAGCCGTCCGCGGGCGCGGGGGCGGCGCCTTCGTGGTTGGTCGGCTGGGCCAGCAGGAAGTGCCGCTTGCCGTCGGGGAACTCCAGCTCGGTCTCGCAGTTGTGCGCGTGCGAGGAGCTGTAGAGCACTCCCTGGTACGGCAGCACGAACTGGGTCGCGCCGAGGCAGCGGTCGCGCCACTTCTCGCTGAAGTCGCTCAGGTTCAGGCCGATGCGGCCGTCGAAGACACCGCCGCCGGAGCCCTCGTTGCCCGTGTAGAAGCCGGTGGCGTCGGTGGAGATGTCCTTGACGACCGAGTTCGACGGGATGTTGGTGTAGGTCTTGGTGACCGCGCCGGTGCCGGCGTCGACCACGGCCAGGGCGTGGCTGTTCTTGCCGTTGACCGTGAAGAAGTCGCCGCCGAGCAGCACGTTCTTGCCGTCGGGGGTGACCTCGACCGCGCGGCCCGGCTCGTCCACGTTGGCGACGAACGGCTTCAGCGCTCCGGAGCCGGCGTCGATCGCGGCGAACCGCTCGCGCGTCTGGCCCTCGACGGAGGTGAAGTCGCCGCCCGCGTACAGGGTGTCGTCGGTGACGGCGAGCGCGCGCACGGTGGCGGGGAAGCTCGGGTGGAACGAGGCCTTGGGGGTGCAGCTCGCGATGTCGATCGCGGCGAGGCTGGAGACCGGGGTGCCGTTGACGGCGCCGAAGGAGCCGCCCGCGTAGAGGGTCTTGTTGTCCTTCGAGACGGCCAGCGTGCGCACGGTCGCGGTGCCGTCGCCGATGGTGAAGGCCAGCTTGCAGGAGGTGGGGTTGCCCGTCGCGGCGTCCAGCGCGACGAAGTTCACGGCCTCCTGCTCGGCCCCGGCGGTGCCCTCGGGCGGGCGCACGGCGGAGAAGGTGCCGCCGGCGAAGACGGTGCCGTTGGCCTGGGCCATCGCCCAGACGATGCCGTTCGGCTGCCACGTGGGCAGCTCGTCGGCGGTGAACGCCACTGGCGCCGTGATGGCGGACGCCTGCGGCATCAGCACCAGGCCTATTCCGGTGCCGGCACCGGCCAGTGACAGGACGAGGGCAGCAGTCAGCCCTCTGGATCTACGCATGAGCCCCCCAGGGCAACAGCCCGGTTTTGATGGCTGGAACTATCCGAACAGCCATATGTACAGGCGCAGACTAGGGCGCGCGAAACGGCCCGGTCACCTTGCTTGACCCATTGCATACCAAGTTGGAATCAACAGGTTCCGCATGGAGGGTGCACTTCGGACATACGGCAGGTTTGCCCCGGTCATTCCTGACGGAGTGACCGGGACACGGCAAATCGTAGGCGAAATATAAGGCCTCAGCGGTCGATGCGGACCGTCGCGCCCGCCAGTTGGTCCTCGACCTGGCGGATGTCGGCGTCCACCATGATCTGGGCCAGTTCCGCGACCAGGACCGTCGGCTTCCAGCCGAGCAACTCCTGGGCCTTGGAGGCGTCTCCAATGAGGGCGTCGACCTCGCTGGGGCGCTCGTACTTGGGGTCGTAGCGCACGTGCTCGTTCCAGTCGAGACCGGCGTGGGTGAAGGAGGCCTCGACGAACTCCCGGACGGTCGCGGCGACACCGGTGGCGACCACGTAGTCGGTGGGCTCGTCCTGCTGGAGCATCCGCCACATCGCGTCCACGTACTCGGGGGCGTAGCCCCAGTCACGGACGGCGTCGAGGTTGCCGAGGTAGAGCTTCTCCTGGAGGCCTGCCTTGATGCGGGCCACCGCGCGGGTGATCTTGCGGGTCACGAAGGTCTCTCCGCGGCGCGGGGACTCGTGGTTGAAGAGGATCCCGTTGACGGCGAACATGTCGTACGCCTCGCGGTAGTTCACCGTGGTCCAGTACGCGAACACCTTCGCGGCGCCGTAGGGGCTGCGCGGGTGGAACGGGGTCCCCTCGTTCTGCGGGGGCGGGGTGGCGCCGAACATCTCGGAGGACGAGGCCTGGTAGATGCGGGTGTCGACACCGCTGGCCCGGATGGCCTCCAGCAGGCGCAGCGCGCCGAGGCCGGTCACGTCGCCGGTGTAGAGCGGGGCGTCGAAGGACACCCGGACATGCGACTGCGCGCCGAGGTTGTAGACCTCGTCGGGGCGTATCTCACGGAGCAGGTTCACCAGGGCGACGCCGTCGGAGAGGTCGGCGTGGTGCAGGACGAAGGACCGGTTGGCGGTCTGCGGGTCCTGGTAGATGTGGTCGATGCGCTCCGTGTTGAAGCTGGAGGACCGCCGCACGAGCCCGTGCACCGTGTAGCCCTTGGAGAGCAGCAGTTCGGACAGGTACGAGCCGTCCTGTCCGGTGACGCCGGTGATCAGTGCGGTCTTGCCCATGCGGTCCCCCAGGGATGTGTTGCGCTTTGTGCGTCGTGGTTCGTCGTACTGAGCCCCTGCCGGGGGCTACGGGTGTACGGGCTTCCTGCGGCCCCGTGGCGGCCGTGGCCCGGCGGTCGCGGTCTTCGGGCGGGCCGGTCCGGCAGGAACGCGGGGCTGGATGCGTACCGTACACGCCGGTCCCGCCCGGATGCGCTGCGCGCCCACCCGGCGGTCGGCCCCCGGGGTATGCACCGGGCGCGTGGGCTCGCGCGGACCGCCGTCCCGCCGCCACCCCACCCCGCGGGAGCGCAACGGCGCAGCCGAGCGCGGCACCTGGCCCGCCGGCCCCGCCGCGGCGCGGCAGAGCCGCGGAACCGACCCTGCCCACCCGCGCGGAACGCAACGGCGCAGCCGAGCGCGTGGCCCACCCGGCCCACCCGGCCCGGCGCAGGCCCGGCGCAGGCATGGCGCAGGCATCTCCGGCTGCGCAGCCGGGCCGGCCGAATGCCGGCCGCCACCCGCGCGGGAGCGCGACGGCAAGGGACCCCGGGGCAGCACCCCCGCGGGAGCGGACTGGCATCATCGGCGGTATGACAAGTACGCCTCTCCTGCCCCCGAACGCCCGTGTCTTCGTCGCGGGACACCGCGGCCTCGTGGGCTCCGCGGTCGCCCGGCGGCTCACCGCCGACGGCCACGAGGTGCTCACCCGGGTCCGCGCCGACCTCGATCTGCGGGATGCCACCGCGACCGGGGCGTACCTGAAGGACGTCCGCCCGGACGCGGTCGTGCTGGCCGCGGCCAAGGTCGGCGGCATCATGGCGAACAGCACGTACCCGGTGCAGTTCCTGGAGGAGAACCTCCGGATCCAGCTCAGCGTGATCGCCGGCTCGCACGCCGCGGGCGTCGGCCGGCTGCTGTTCCTCGGCTCGTCCTGCATCTACCCCAAGCTGGCCCCGCAGCCCATCCACGAGGACGCCCTGCTGACCGGCCCCCTGGAGCCGACCAATGAGGCGTACGCCCTCGCGAAGATCGCCGGCATCGTGCAGGTCCAGTCGTACCGCAAGCAGTACGGGGCCTCGTACATCTCGGCGATGCCCACGAACCTCTACGGTCCGGGCGACAACTTCGACCTGGAGTCCTCGCACGTCCTGCCCGCCCTGATCCGGCGGTTCCACGAGGCCGCCGCGGAGGGCCGCGAGGAGGTCACCCTGTGGGGGTCGGGTACCCCGCGCCGGGAGTTCCTGCACGTGGACGACCTCGCCGCGGCCTGCGCCGTGCTGCTGAACTCGTACGACGGCGACGAGCCCGTCAACATCGGCTGCGGCGAGGACCTGACCATCAGGGAACTGGCCGAGACGGTCGCCGAGGTGACCGGCTTCCGCGGCCGGCTCGCCTGGGACACCTCCAAGCCGGACGGAACGCCCCGCAAGCTGCTGGACGTCGGCCGGCTGACCTCCCTCGGCTGGAAGCCGGGCATCCCGCTGCGCGACGGCATCGCCTCCACCTACCGGTGGTGGCGCGAGCAGAGCGGGCAGCACGGCTGATCCCACCCGGAGCCCTTCAGTACGCTCCGCGACCGTCGACGACGGCGCGGAGGGTACGGCCCATGACGTCGACGTCACTGGTGAAGGACCAGTTGTCGACGTACTGCAGGTCGAGCTGGATCGTTTCGTCCCACGACAGGTCGGAGCGCCCGCTGATCTGCCACAGCCCCGTCATCCCGGGCCGCACGGTGAGCCGGCGCAGCTCGACCTCGTCGTACTTCGCCACCTCCTCCGGCAGCGGCGGGCGCGGGCCGACCAGCGACATGTGGCCGGTGAGCACGTTGATCAGCTGGGGCAGTTCGTCCA